>JAISGY010000004.1 GCA_031262835.1 Ruminococcus sp. | reverse complement strand
GAAAGACTAAAACTTTTTCTTATTCAGCCACGTATACATACAAGAAATCCGTTTAGAGCCAGTAGCTCCAAGCGGATTTCTTGTATCTAAGCACTATTTAAAAGGAAAAGTTTAAAAATCTTTGGAAGGGGGTTTGGGGGATAACCTTTCTATAGAAAGGTTTCCCCCAACGTATGATCCCCGTCCCCTATTCGCCGAGATCCTCGGTCGGTGTTAAGTCTGTGAAGAGGGTTGTTGTTGTTGTCGGATGAGGGGTGGTGGTTGTTGTGACGCGGGAGGTTGTGGTTGTCGGGGCGGTAGTGCCTTGGGGGTTATTTTTTGCGGCTTCACAGCCGGTGAGCATAACGCCGGCTAAGAGGATAGCTGAAACTGCTGCGGTAATTTTTTTCATTATTTTAGATTAACTCCTTGCGAATTTAATTGGCAAGGACGGGAACTGCCGTTTTGGGTTATTGCTTGTTTAGATATTTACAAATTTTACACATTGAAACGAAAATGCACGACGTCGCCGTCATTCACTACATAATCCTTGCCTTCGAGGCGGAGGAGACCTTTTTCGCGGGCGGCTGCAATTGTCTTGTTTTGGAAGAGGTCATCAAATGAGATAACCTCGGCACGGATAAAGCCGCGTTCAAAGTCGGTGTGGATTTTCCCGGCTGCCTGCGGGGCTTTCGTACCGTTTGTGATAGTCCAAGCCCGACATTCGTCCTCCCCGGCGGTTAGGAATGAAATCTGCCCGAGGGTGGCGTAGCCGATTTTAATAATCCGCTCGAGACCGGTGTTTTCCATATTTAGCTCGTCGAGGAACAGCTTTTTGTCGTCAAAGTCCATCTCGCCGATTTCCGCTTCGACTTCGGCACAAATCGGCAGTATTACCGAATTTTCGGCGTCCGCAATTTCCTTTACCGCATTGTAGTAATCATTTTCATTAAAATTACCGATTTCGGTGTCGGACATATTGGCGGCATAAATTACCGGCTTTGCCGAGAGTAGCGGCGTAGTTTTTAGGAATTCCGGGTCAAGACCGCCGAAACTGCGCGCTGTTTTGCCCTCTTCAAGGTGAGCTTTCAGGGCTTCAAGCAGTTCAAGCTCTGCGCCGGCTTTCTTGTCGCCCTTTAGGAGCTTTTTTACGCGGTCAATTCGCCTGTCGAGCATTTCCATATCGGCGAATATCAACTCTAAATTTATAGTTTCAATGTCCCGTCCGGGATTAATATTCCCGTCAACGTGGATAATATCCGTGTTGTCGAAACATCTCACAACATGGACGATTGCGTCGGTTTCGCGGATATCGGCAAGGAATTTGTTGCCGAGTCCTTCGCCTTTTGAAGCACCCTTAACAAGCCCCGCAATATCGACAAATTCGAGGGTTGCGGGCGTAAATTTAACCGGGTGATACATATCGCGAAGGTATTCAAGCCGCGAGTCGGGGACGGATACAATTCCCACATTTGGCTCAATTGTACAAAAAGGATAATTCGCGGAAGCCGCGCCGGCGTTCGTTAAAGCGTTAAAAAGCGTGCTCTTGCCGACATTCGGAAGTCCAACCATGCCAAGTTTCATAGTGATTCTCTTTCTATTATCTTAAACGGTAATTTAATGTGCTTGGATTTAACATTATTCTCCGACCGACGGTTTATTAGCTGTTCAATAACAGTGTGCCCGATTTCATAGGAGGGTTGCGCAACCGTTGTTATCCCGGGGGTAATCATTCCGGCAAGATGAATGTTGTCGAAGCCGCAAACCTTGAAATACTGCCCGCCGCGGGCGTTGTCGAGTGTGTAACTTTTTAATATTGCGGCGGCAAGCAGGTCTGAGATACAAAATATCGCGGTCGGAGGGTCGATAAGTCGGGAAAAATACCTGTAGGCGGCTGTCCCCGACTCGTAGGCGTAGGAACCCATGTAGACGTATTCCTCGCGATATGTAATCTCCGCGTCGGCAAGTGCGCGCTCGTAGCCGACTTTCCTGTCAACCGCCGAAATTGCCGTGCCGGCGGCGGTAACAAGCCCGATTTTCCTGTGCCCCTTTTTAACAATAAGCGAAACCGCCGCATACGCCGCTTCCTCGTCGTCAACCGTCACGGTCAATATATCCGCGCCGGGGATTCGTTCGCAGGCGAGGGCGATGTTAAAGTCTGTTGTGTAGTTTTTAAGTTCGGAGGGCGTCATCTTTGTCCCAAGAAGCACCGCCGCATCGACAATCTTGTTTTCAAGAAGGCAAAGGAGCCGCCTTTCCGAAGCGGTATTGTCCCCGGAAACGCCTATTAAAAGGTCGTAGCCGCGCTTCGACGCCGCGTCCTGCATACCCATTATTACATCGTTATAAAAGCTCTGCTCGGCTGACGGAATAATCGCAAGCAGAATCTTCGTCTCCGACTTTCGGAGTCCTCTGCCCAAGAAATTCGGCGAATAGCCGAGCTCGGCTATTGCGGCGTTAATCCGCTCCGCCGCTTCCGGCGCGACGTAGGTTGTCCCGTTTAAAACCCTTGAAACCGTTGCGACAGAAACCCCGGCTCTTGCCGCAACTTCCTTCATTGTAACTGCCAAGTGTTACCACCTCTTACAGTATTTTTTCTTCTTCCCTTAAGCCCCGCAGTTTAGCTTTTTTACGATTCCGTCTTTTGTCAATCTTTTCCGGCAGAAAATAGTTAAGGCAGCATAAAATGAGGATAAAAACGCTGACGAAGATAGAAGGGTAGTGGTTTGAAGCAATATTGTCGGTAACCCAGCGCGGCATCCATCCCTCCGCGAGGGTATTTAGATAATGAAGCGTGTAGATGTAGCCCGCGCTGCCGAGTAAAGTTATTATCGCGGGGGTAAAGGTCAGCTTGAAGATTGTTAAAATATAGGCTATTGCAAGGAGGGGTGCGGCAAATAAAAGCCCGTACGCGCCCTGCGCAAAGTCGGTGTTTTCGTTCTGAAAGAACCCGACAGCCCCGAGCGAATTAATTACAACGCCGAAAAAGAGCGTCATAGCCCCGGTAACAATTAACAAAATCAAGCGTAACAGTTTCAAACTTTAACCCTTTCACAATCGGATATAAAAATAATAACACAATTTTTATCAAATGTCAAATATTTTCGTAAAATTACTTGCAAACGACAATATTTTATGCTATAATAGAATTAACTCATTGTCGATTGTTATTTACAGTATCCCCCTGCGCCGGAATGTGTTTCCCCCGCCGGAGGCGGGGGAAACACAAAATCAATTACTGTGTCGATTGTTATTTACAGTATTCCCCCCCGCCGCAGGCGGGGAGGAACACAAAATTAATTAGGGAATTAAAATGAAACGAAAAAAAAGTGCCGGAATTATTGTCCGCGTATTAATTATAATTGTGCTTACCGTTTTAATCGGCGGCGTTTTAGTCTTCAACTTCTTCTTTAAGACGGACGGAACGCCGAGTTCGGTTTTCGGCATCTACTTTTTAAGGACAAACGAAGTCTACATGGAGACGGAAATTATGCCCGGCGATATGGTTATCGCGGTTAAAACCGACCCCGAGAAAATCGAGCCGCAAGATGCCGTTATCGCCCAGTTCGACAGCCGTATTACAATAATCCGCGTAATTGCCGTAAATCCCGGAACAGCGGGCACACCGCCCACTTTCCTTGTAAAATACGACACAGTCGACGAGTCGAAGGCTTTTAACATCGACGCGGAGCGGATAGTTGCCGTCGCGAAGTATAAAGACCCCGTAATGGGGCAGCTTTTGGGGGTTGCAACCTCCGTCCCCGGAATAATTATCGCTGTTATTATCCCCTTAACTCTTATCATTATCTACCAAATCGCAAGGTTCGCAAGGGAGAAGGCTGACGAAGAAGAGAGTGATAAGCCGGAGAAGGAAAAGGCGGAAGAACTCGCCGAGATAATGTCGGAACGCCCGCTTGAACACGGCTCAATGCGCCTTTCGGGCTTCACGGCAGAGCTTGAGAGAATGAACAACCCCGAGCCCCCGAAGACCGAGCGGAAGCTTTCCATAGACGAGCGAGGACGCGCCGGAATCGCCGAAGTCCCGAAAACAAGAGGAAACGACGCAACCCGACAAATCGCAATCGGTGCATATAGGGGTAAAACCCCGAGCAACACCCAACCTGAACCCGGACCGAAATTCGCAAGCCGTATCGGATATCCCGAGAAAGAAAACGACGCGCCTGTGCTCTTTTTACCGCCCGAAGGCAGTGACCCCGAGGTTAAAAAGACAAACATAAGTGACCTTATCCGCGATAACGAGAGGACAGACAGCTCCGCACTCCGCCCGAAACCCGCAAGCGTTATCCCCGAAGAGGTTACAAGGCTGCAACAGACCGCACCGCAATCCCCGCGACAGGCAGGCTTTGAAGATACCGTCCGCGAATATTATAAACACGACGAAAGAGCCGAAGACAGCGGCTTTGCCGAACCGATAGGTAATATCCCCGAGGGCGCGGTTGTCCCGAAAGAAAAGATTGCCCCCGTAAGACGCAAAAAACAGAGAAGCACCGTTGACGAACTCATGAAGCTGATTGACGACCAAACAAGTAAGCGGCGATAAGCCTCCCGTACGTGAAATTACCGACCGCATGAAATTGCTATTTTATATATCCCCAGAGCGAAGGAGATAAAGTTTATGAGACTGATAACCCGTTCCGATTTTGACGGACTTGCCTGTGCGGCACTTTTAAAAGACGCGGGAGTAATTGATTCATGGAAATTCGCCCACCCGAAAGACCTTCAGGACGGGCTTGTTGAGGTTTTGGAAACAGATTGCCTTGCGAACGTCCCGTACGTTAAGGGCTGCGGGCTCTGGTTCGACCACCACTCAAGCGAATTTGAACGCAACCAGCTAAAGGGGCAGTACGTCGGCGAAAGCCGTATTGCGCCGTCCTGCGCGCGGATTGTCTACGATTATTACGGCGGCAGAGAGCGTTTCGGGGAGTATTACGACGATATAATGGTTGCCGTTGATAAGGTTGACTCCGGGAGTCTTACCCGCGAGGAGGTGCTTTCTCCCGAGGGCTGGATTTTAATCGGCTACCTCATGGACCCGAGGACGGGGCTTGGGCGTTGGCGCAAGTTTACTATCTCGAATTATCAATTAATGGAAAAACTTATAGATTGTGTAAGAACAATGTCAACCGACGAGATTCTTGCCCTTCCCGACGTCCGCGAGCGGATTGATACATACTATGAACAGACGGAAAATTTTAAACAAATGGTTGCGGCGCATACCCGAATCGAGAAGGACGTTATAATAACAGACCTTCGCGGCGTTGACCCGATTTATTCCGGCAACCGCTTCCTCATCTACAGCCTCTACCCCGAGCAGAACATCTCCGCGTGGATTGTTTCCGGCAAGGGCGGCGCGGGCTGTTCCGCTGCCGTCGGGTATTCAATCCTCAACCGCACCTCCGATGTCAACGTCGGCAGACTCATGTTAAAGTACGGCGGCGGCGGGCATAAGGCAGTCGGAACCTGCCAATTTTCGGACGAAAACATGGCGGAAGAACTCCCGAAGATGCTTTACGAACTTGTTAACTATAAAGAACTCTACGCGGAGATTTAAGGTACAATATTGAACACAAAATACCATGTAATAATAGCGGGAGCGGGCGTTGCGGGGCTTTATGCCGCGCTCTGCCTTCCAAAAGATATAACAGTTCTGCTTTTATCGAAGCAGTCGCTTGAAGTCTGCAACTCAAGCCTTGCCCAAGGCGGAATTGCGGCGGTTTATAACCCCGCCGACGACGACAACTACAACCTCCATTACCACGACAGCCTCCGCGCCGGGGGTTTTAAGAACAACCCCGAAACGCTCTGGAAACTCGTTTCGGAAGCCCCTCTTGACATTGAGCGGGTTATTAATTTCGGCGTCGATTTCGACAAGGACAGCTGTGGAAACTACCACCGCACCTTAGAGGGCGGGCACTGCCGCCGCAGAATTTTCCACTACAAGGACAGCTCCGGCAACGAGGTTACAAGCCGCTTGCGCGAGCAGGTTTTGTCGCGGGATAATATTACCGTTATGTCGGAAGCGGAGCTTTGTAACCTTAAATGCACACATACCGGCTTTTCGGCAGATGTGCTTTTTGTCGGCGAGAAGGGGGACGTAACCCCCGTTCAGAATGGAACCGTTCCGGCAAACTTGCAAGGCGGACACCACGAGACCTTCGATTGCGCTTACTTTATCCTTGCAACGGGAGGAATCGGGCGCGTTTACGAGCGTACAACAAACGCCTCAATCGCAACCGGCGACGGAATCTGCATAGCCTACGAACTCGGCGCGAAGATTAAAAACCTGAGTTATATACAATTTCACCCGACGGCTTTTAACGACAAGAGTGAGACCGGAACAAGAGAGTGTTTCCTTATCTCCGAGTCCGTCAGGGGCGAGGGTGCGTACCTTATTAACCGGGACGGGCGGCGTTTTATGGCGGATTACGACCCGGAGCGGATGGAGCTTGCGCCCCGCGACGTTGTTTCACACGCTATAATTTCGGAGGCAAAAAAACTCTCATCCGATGAATTTTACCTTGACATAACCCACAAACCCGCCGATTTTATAAGGGAACATTTCCCGGCGATAAATAAGTTTCTCCTCTCAAAAGGGATTGACATGACGACCGACAAGATTCCGATTTACCCCTGCCACCACTACCTCATGGGCGGGATAAACGTTGACGTAACCGGGCAGACGTCTGTTAACCGCCTCTATGCCTGCGGCGAGTGCGCGCATACGGGCGTTCACGGGCAGAACCGCCTTGCCTCGAACAGTCTCCTTGAAGCTCTCGTCTTCGGGCGGTCCTGCGCGGAGCAGATTACAAAGAGGCTCCGCGAAAAGCCGGTTAACCCCGAGAAGCTTACGACCTATCGATTCCTGCGCCGCTTTGACGCAAAGCCTATCCCTGTCGGCCTTCGCACCAAAATCCGCGAAATCATGCAGAAAGCCTGCTTCGTCTTCCCCGACATGGGGGAGGTTAAGCGCGGTCTGCCGGAGGTTACAAGGATTAAGGAAGAGCTTGAAAACGGCAACTATATCGTCGACGCAAACTATGTTGAGGCGAAAAGTCTTGCGACTGTCGCTTACCTCATTCTGCGCGAAATAATATAATTTATATTAAATGCACAATTTAATAACATTTTATTCTTTATTTTTTATTTATTTTGTGGTATAATTGTAATGAATAGAACATAAGGGAAGATATGAGGGGAAAAGCCATGAATATCGCGCTTATCGCGCACGACGCGAAAAAAGAGCTGCTGGTGCAGTTTTGTCTTGCATACAGCGGAATTTTAGAGAAACACACGCTATGCGCGACGGCGGGCACAGGAAACCTTATAATACAAAAAACCGGACTTACCGTACAACCCTTTCTCCCCGGCGCATCGGGCGGCGCGCAACAAATCGGCGCAATGATAAGCTGCGGCGAAATCGACCTGCTCCTCTTTTTCAGAAACCCAATCTCAAGGCAGAAAAACGACCCGGACGAGTCGGATATACTTCGTTTGTGCGATTCCCATAATATTCCCGTCGCGACCAATATCGCAACCGCCGAGGCGTTAATACTTGCCCTCCAGCGCGGCGACTTAGATTGGCGTCAAGCCTCAAAGGGCACAGCCGATATTGTCGAGCTTTTATCGGACAACCTGTATTAAAGTGGAGATTTTATGATACAAAGACCAAAGGGCACCGAGGATATACTGCCCGCTGATGTTTATAAATGGCAATATATAGAAAAAGCCTTAGCCGAACTCGCAGCGGTTTACGGCTTTAACGAAATGCGCTTCCCGGTTTTTGAATACACCGAGCTTTTTGCGCGCTCTGTGGGCGAAAGCTCCGACATTGTCGGGAAGGAAATGTATACCTTCAACGACCGCGGCGGGCGAAGCATAACGCTCCGCCCCGAAGGAACGGCGGGCGCAGTCAGGGCGGCACTGCAAAACGGCTTGACCGCCGGCAATTTCCCCTTGCCGCAAAAAATATGGTATAATATTACTGCATATCGCTACGAAAACGTCCAGAAAGGCAGACTTCGCGAATTTCACCAATTCGGCGCGGAAAGTTTCGGGAGTGCTTCCCCCTACGCCGATGCCGAGCTTATCTCCTTCGCGGCTGAAATTTTCGGGCGTTTCGGCTTGGAGCAAATCGCGCTTGAGATTAATTCTATCGGCTGTAAAGAGTGTCGGAAAGCCTATACAGCAGCCCTCCGCGAGTATTTCGGGAAACATATCGACACCCTTTGTAACACCTGCAAGACCCGTCTTGAAATTAATCCAATGCGTATACTTGACTGCAAATCGCCTGTATGTAAAGAGGTTGCGGAGGGTGCGCCGGTTATCTTGGACTTTGTTTGTGATGATTGCAGGGAGCATTTTGAAAAGCTAAAACAAATTCTCGACAGTTCGGGCGTAAAGTACACGGTCAATCCGCGAATTGTAAGGGGTCTTGACTACTACACAAAAACCGTCTTCGAGTTTATCGCTTCGGGCGTTGGTACGCAAGGGACAGTCTTAGCGGGCGGGCGGTATGACGGGCTCTTTGAAGAAATCGGCGGAAAGCCTACCCCCGCGCTTGGGTTCGCTATGGGCTTGGAGCGGCTGTTGATGGCGATGGGTGAGCAGGGGAAAGAGATTCCCGCATCGCAAGGAATTGAGTATTACATCGGAAGCGGCTCCGCACCCGATGAAAAGCAAAAAGCTCTTGAAATAGTTGCCGCGCTTCGGGGGAAGGGCATTTCGGTGCTTTCCGATGTGTCTGACCGAAGCATCAAGGCGCAGATGAAATATGCCGATAAGACCGGGGTAAAATTCGCCTGCATTATCGGCGGCAACGAAATTGAAACGGGAAAAATTCGCCTTAAGGACATGACTACAGGCGAAGAAAAGATTGTTGATATAAAGGAACTGGTATAAAATGGCTGAAACAATGGGCAGTATGAAGCGTTCTTGCTATTGCGGGGAAGTTTCTAAAGTTAATGACACCGTTACCGTCGGCGGTTTTGTAAAAAAATCCCGCCGCCTCGGCAACCTCATCTTTATCGACCTTCGCGACCGCACCGGCATTGTTCAGCTTGCCTTCGACGACAGCACCCCGCGCGAGATTTTCGACAAGGCGGAAAGTTGCCGCTCCGAGTTTGTTCTTATGGCTATGGGAACGGTGCGCGCAAGGGAGAAGGCGAACCCCGATATTCCTACCGGGGCTGTTGAAATTGCCGTAACGGAGCTGAAAATCCTCTCGAAGGCGGAAACTTCCCCATTCGAGATTACCGATAACACCAATGCCAACGAGGAACTGCGCCTCAAATACCGCTACCTCGATTTGCGCAGAAGCGTCCTCCAAAAAAACATGATAACAAGGGGCAAGATTACCAAAATTGCCCGGGACTATTTTTACGACAACGGCTTCTTGGAGCTCGACACCCCGTGCCTCATGAAGTCAACCCCCGAGGGCGCGAGGGACTATCTTGTTCCGTCCCGGATTCACCCCGGCGAGTTTTACGCCCTCCCCCAATCGCCCCAGATTTACAAACAGCTCTGTATGGTTGCGGGGTTTGACAAGTATATCCAGATTGCAAAGTGCTTTCGCGACGAGGACCTCCGCGCCGACCGTCAGCCCGAGTTCATGCAGATTGACCTTGAAATGAGTTTTGTGGACGTTGACGACATTTTAAATGTTGCGGAAGGCTTTATTGCAAAGCTTTTTGATGAGGTAAAAGGCGTTAACATTGCTACGCCCCTCCCGCGAATGACTTTTACGGAAGCGATGGAAAGTTACGGCTCCGACAAGCCCGACACACGTTTCGGCAACACAATTAAAGACGTAACTGCAATTTTGTCCGACACGGATTTTGTCGTTTTCAATAACGCAATTGCCGACGGCGGCAGCATTAAGGCAATTAATGTAAAAAACGCCGCGTCAATTTACACCCGCAAGGAAATGGACAAGCTTATCGAATACGCGAAGGGAATCGGCGCGAGCGGCGTGCCCTATATTCGCTGGGCGGACGATGCCCCGAACTGTTCCTTCGCGAAATTCCTCCCCGAAGGGAAGCTTGCCGAGGTTTTAGCCGCTGTAAACGCCGAAAAGGGCGACGTTATCCTCTTTGCCGCCGGGAAACCCGGGAAAATTCTGCCGCTTCTTGGATCGCTTAGAAGCGTTACCGCCGCGAAACTCGGTATTATCCCGGAGGGCTTTAACTTCCTTTGGGTGGTTGATTTTCCGTTCTTTGAAAAGGACGAGGAGACGGGCAATTGGCTTGCTATGCACCACCCCTTTACTATGCCGAAGGACGAGTGCTTGGAATTTCTTGAAACCGCGCCCGAAAAGGTATACGCTAAGGCTTTCGACCTTGTTGTCAACGGGACGGAGCTGTCGAGCGGCTCAATCCGTATCACCGACCATGAACTCCAACAGAAGATGTTCAGCTTATTGGGGCTTACCCCCGACGAAATTGAGGCGAAATTCGGCTTCCTTGTCGACGCGTACAGGTACGGTTCCCCTCCCCACGGCGGAATGGGAATCGGGCTCGACCGCCTTGCGATGATTGTGTGCGGCGCGGACAGCCTCAGGGACGTTACTGCCTTCCCGAAGGTGCAAAACGCCTCCGAGCTGATGAGCGGCTGCCCGGCAAAAGTTGACACAGAGAGCCTTGACATCTTGGGGATTGCTGTAAAATGAGTATAGGTACGCTCGGTGAAAAGGGTGTTCACGCCTACCTCAAAAAGCGTTTCGAGGAACACACCGACTCGCACGAGATAAAAATCGGCGGGTTTGTTGCCGATATTGTCGGGGAACAGGGCATAATTGAAATCCAGACCGCCGCATTTGAACGGCTTAACAAAAAGCTCAAGGCGTTCCTTGCGGCAACAAATGTAACTGTGGTTTACCCCGTTGTCGCGGGGACTACTATATATAATATTGAAACGAAGCGCAAGTACGCCTCGCCGAAGCACAAAACCAAGTTTAATTTCCTAAACGAAGCGTATAAAATCCGCGAGTTTCTACAAAACGATCGACTTTCTTTTATCTTAGTCCTTATGAGCGTAATCGAAGAGCGTTCCGGCAAGGGCAAATCGGCGGTTAAACTTAATCGTTTTCCTAACGAGATTTTGGAAGAAATTGTTCTTGACGACTGGCATATTTTCACGGAAGGGCTGTCCGAAGTCTTTACCCAAAGTGATTTTGCCGCTCATACGGGGCTTTACGGCAGGGACGCGTGGGGCGCGCTTCAAACGCTGTTGTCAATCGGAATTGTTACAGAAATCGACAAGAAAGGCAGAACTAAACAGTACAGGGTATGTTAATTTTAGCCTCAAGTTCCCCACGACGACAGGAGCTTCTCTCGCTTATCACGCGGGATTTTGAAGTTGTGCCTGCCGATGTTAACGAAGACATTCCCGCCGGAATTGCGGCAATCGAAGCGGCGGAGTACCTTGCCGTTAAAAAGTGCATGAGCGTTTCGCTCTTTTACCCTGAGGGGACGGTTATCGGCTGCGACACTGTTGTAATTGCGGACGGCATGATTTTGGGGAAGCCTACCGACGAAAAAGACGCGGTGCGAATGTTAAGACTGCTTTCGGGGAAGACACATTCGGTCTGCACAGGCGTCTGTATCAGTGACAGGGGCAAGACCCTAAGTTTCACCGAGCGGACGGAAGTTACCTTCACGCCGATTCCCGAGGACCTCATTAAGGCGTACATAGAAACCGGCTCACCCCTCGACAAAGCCGGCGCGTACGGGATTCAAGACGGACACGTCCGGCTTTTTACGAAAAAAATCGACGGCAATTACGACTCTGTAATGGGACTCCCTATATACAGTCTGTATAATAAATTAAAGAGCGATACTTATGGATATTGAGTATTTCACCGAAACGCGAAAACATGACGATATTGTAGACCTCTATACTGCGCTCGGCTGGTACGGGCTTCCCGGCTATACCGACGAGGAAATCGCAAGGTCGGCGGACAACAGCTTCTATTCCGTTTTCGCCTACGACGGGCGGACGCTTGTCGGACTGGGTAGGGTTGCGTCGGACGGGAAGACGGTCGCGGTAATGAGCGGAATCTGCGTGCGCAAGGACTACAGGCGGCGCGGCATCGGCGAGGGGATAATTTCGCGCCTTGTCTATTTCTGCCAATCCGGGCAGTATTCCGTTACCGTTCAGCTTTTTTGCGAAGACAGCTTAAAACCGTGGTACGAACGCCTCGGGTTTGAACGCTGCGCCTTCGGTATGCGAAAACCCGCAAACTGCAAGGACCTCTGCGACCTTGAGCGCGAATTCAACCACATCTACGGCATCGAGCAGATACTCGAACATATTCCCAACTTCTATTGGTACAACTTCGACTCCTTCGGCGAGTTCAAATTCTACGCCGCAAGAAGTTCATCGGGCGAAGACGTCCCGAACCTACATATGACATTTTATGTTAACGAGCCGAAACAATTGGCAGTCGAGCTCATCTTCGACAATGTAAGGCAGTTCGAGATAGGCTGTAAAGGGCTTATAACTCCGCTTTCCGCCTTCGGTATCGTCAAGACGGGTGAAAACGGTTATCGCGTTTGCAGTTTAGAGGACGACGACATCAATTTTTACTGCGAAAATTTCAGGGTGATAAATGCACAGGTGGTATAATTCAGGCAGCACGGCGGAAACGGAGACGCTCGGCAGGGAGTTTGCGGCGGGGTTAGTAAGGGGCGATATTGTCGCCTTCTACGGCGGACTCGGCGCGGGGAAGACTGCGTTCATACGCGGCGTTTGCGGCTATTTCGGCATAAAAGAAGTTTCCAGCCCGACCTTTACAATTGTTAACGAATACGAATCCGAAGCCGCTAAAATTTACCACTTCGATATGTACAGAATAACCGCCGATCTTGAATCAATCGGCTTTTTCGACTATACAGACGGTATAATCTTAATCGAGTGGTTCGAGAATATCGAAAGCTTTGGTATTACCCCTACACACACCGTTAGAATCGAATACATCGACGAAAACACGCGGAGGGTCGAGATTACATGAAGATTTTGGGCTTAACGACCTCCGGGAAGACGCTCTCCGTTGCCGTAACTGACGGTGCAGTCCTTGCGGAAAAGTCCTTTGAGGCAGACCGCTCGCACTCTGTAGTGCTTCTCCCGACGATAATGGAGTGCCTTAAAACGGCGGGGTTTGAGGCTAAAGACCTTGACGGGATCGCCGTAGACATCGGACCGGGCTCTTACACCGGCATACGAATCGGCATTGCGACTGCGATGGGGATAGTTTTTCCGACAGGCATACCTTGTTGCGGCGTGTCAAGCCTTGAAGCAATGGCGTACGGCGTTAAGAGGGCAATTGCAATAAAGCCCGCCCGCGGCAATTTATATTACGCGGCAGTTTTCGAGGGCGGCAAGCGGCTGACACCGGACAAGATTGTCGAATCGGTTGACGACTATCCCGATTTTGAGGTTGTAACACGCGAAGACTTCCCGGCTTCAAATTTGTGCTTTTTAGCAAAAGATTTCCGCCCCGCGAATGAACTTCGCGCCGCATATCTTGAGCCGACGAAGGCTGAAAAAGAGCTTAATAACTAACACCCCTTTTGTCACAATATTACATTTACGTCATAAAATGTAGTATTATTGCGAAAGGGGTCGATTTATAATGGCTTGCTCATCTTGTAATTCGGGTTGTAATTCCGGCTGTAATTCCGGCTGCGGCTGCAACAATTGCGCGACGGAATATTGTAACGGCTGTACAGATCCTATCTACTACAGAGTGGTTGGCGGCGACACATTCTACGCGCTTGCCGCAAAGTTCGGCACGACTGTTGAATGTATGATTGCCGAAAACCCCGGTGTTGCCCCGCTCAATCTCCTTGTCGGAACGGTTCTTAAAATCTGCCGCGGCTCTCACTCTGCTGTCGGCGGCTGCGGGAGCTGCGGCGAATGCGGCTGTAGTTCCTGCGGAAGCGGCTGTAGTTCCTGCGGAAGCGGCTGCAGTTCTTGCGGAAGCGGCTGCTCGGGTTGGGTAGCCTATTAAGTAAAAATTTACAGTTGTATAAAAAATAATACAGACGGTATATGAACATAAGCCGTTCACCTTTAATACCGTCTGTATTTTTCTATCGCAAGCCGTCGAGCCACTTTGCGTTTTCAAACCGCTTTTGAAGTTTTTGCAGGCACTTTTTTTCAATCCTTGATACATAGGAGCGCGATATTCCGAGGCGTTCGGCGATTTCGCGCTGGGTCTCTTCCCGCCGCCCGCCGATTCCGTACCGCATATAGATTATCTCGCGTTCGCGGGCTGTGAGTTCCTCCTCCATGAAAACGATCAGCTGGCGCGATTTTATACCGATATCGATGTCTTCAACGATGTCGTTTTTTGTCGAGAGCTTATCTTCAAGGGTCTGCTTATTGCCGTCCTTGTCCTCTTCGATGGGCTCTTCGGTCGAGGTTTCGCGCTGCATCTTGGTCTTGACGCGGATTTGCATTAACATTTCGTTCGCGATGCATTTTGTCGCGTAGGTTGCGAAGCGGGTGTTCTTGCCGGAATTGTAGGTGCTCGCCGCCTTGAGAAGCGCGAAGTACCCGCACTCGTGGAGCGTCTCCGCGTCGACGTCCGAGGTATAATACCGCTTCGCGATAAGCCCCACAAGCCGCATATTGTGCATTATAATATCGTTTCTGACCTTTATGTAGTCGGCGTGGGAAAGGGTTGGGTCGGCAAGTTTCGCGAATGCCTCCGTCTCCTCCTCCGGCTCATATGGGCGCGGAAACTTAACGTTGTTTTCAATATGCAGGGCGAAGAAAAGGAAATTTTCAAGTACGGTTTTTATAAGTTCAAGCATATTAACCCCCGATATGTATAATTGTTGCTTCTATCAATATATACATTTTATGTTAATATGTGCTTGTACTATTTCGGGGGGTTTTAATTTAGTATTGACAATGCGCAAAAGGTGTGTTATAATATATTTGAGGTGACAGCGTGACTTTTAAAGATGTACAAAAGATAATTACTGCGGACGGGTGGTATTTGGTGAGGGTTCGCGGTTCACACTATCAATATAAACACCCGACAAAAATCGGGTTAGTGTCGTTGCCGTATCACAAGGGCGATCTACCGAAAAGCACCCTTGAATCGGTGCTTAAACAGGCGAAATTAAAGTAACATTACGGAGGAACTTATGGAACTTATATATACTTACCCGGCTTGTTTTTACCCCGATACCGATGGGATAACGGTAATTTTTCCTGACCTGCCGGGCTGTACAACTTGCGGGTTTACCCTTGATGAAGCACTTTACATGGCTGACGATGCGGCTTGCGGTTGGATTTTAACAACTCTTGAAATGGGTGAAAAACTCCCCCCTGCCTCAAAGCCGGGGGAAGTTGTTGCTGATGAATTCGCGAATGGCTTTGTGAACTTCATGCGGCTTGATGTTGAATCATATGCGAAGAAATTCAACAAAAAGCCGGTCAATAAAAATTGTTCAATTCCTACTTGGCTCAACACCCTTGCGGAACGCGCAAACTTGAATTTTTCACAGACCTTGCAGGACGGTATTAAGCAGCGGTTGGGGCTTGTTTAAACGTGCAGTATAAACACCGCCAAAGAAAAATAAATAAGCAGCGAACAAGTATCAAGAATAGTAGAAATCATAGGCGTAGCCATAATCGCCGGGTCGAGGCGGATTTTTTTCGCGAACATCGGCAGCATCGCGCCGACGATCTTCGCAAGGATAACAACGCCGACAATCGAAAGCCCGACGGTTATCGCAACCGCAATCCCCGCGTGTTCAAAATAGTAAATCCGAAGCCCGTTTACAACGCCCAAAACCGCACCGCAAACAAGCGCGACACGAAATTCTTTCCAGAAAACCTTGAACAGGTCGCGCAGATGAATTTCGTCAACCGCCATACCGCGGATAATGAGGGTCGAGCTTTGCGAGCCGGAGTTCCCCGCCGTCCCCATTATCATCGGCATGAAGGTTACAAGAATTGCTATCTTTTCAAAAGCAGTCTCGTACCGCGAAATAACAAAGCCGGTGAGGGTCGCGGAGAGCATGAGGAATAAAAGCCACGGCAACCTGCTCTTCGCGTGCTGCCAGACCGTCGTCTTAAAATAGCTCTCGTCAAGAGGCGCGACAGCCGCCATTTTCGAGAAGTCCTCGGTGTTCTCTTCCTCGATGACGTCGATAGCGTCGTCGAAGGTTACGATTCCGACAATTCTGTCCTCATTGTCAACAACGGGAATAGCGTGGAGGTCGTATTTTGAAAGGGTTTTCGCAACAGTTTCCTTGTCCTCAAGGGTGTTAACGGTGATAATATTAGATTCCGCAATGTCCTCAATTAACATTGTCGGCTCGGCAGTTAACATCTCAAGAAGCGAAACAGCACCGATGAGCTTGCGGTTGTCGGTCACATAGCAGGTGTAAACCGTCTCCTTCATAATCCCGACGGAGCGGATCCGCTCAAAACATTCCGCAATCGTCTTCCCCTTGCGAAAATAGACGAACTCGGTCGTCATAATCGAACCGGCGGAGTCCTCGGGGTATTTAAGAAGGTTGTTAATCTGACTGCGCATTGCGGGGTCGGCGTTTTTTAATATCCGCGAAACAACATTCGCGGGCATCTCTTCAACCATGTCAACCGCGTCGTCGACGTAGAGTTCGTCAAGAACCTCGGAGAGCTCGCGGTCGGTGAAGGAGTTAATCAGCGTCTCTTGCGCAGAGGGCTCCATGTAGGTGAACGACTCCGCCGCAACCTCCTTCGACATAACCCTGTAAAGGAGGATTAACGACCCGAAGTTTCGCTCAATCAGTTCCGAGAAAAGCGCGGCAATATCGGCAGGGTGCATTTCGTCAAAGTTACTTCGCAGGACTGCCAATTTCTTCTCTTCAAGCAGTGTCATAACTTCTTCTATGTTCAATACCTTCGCCTCGCTTCCCAAAAAACTTACCTATATATTATACCACTTTACAGCCAACTTGTCAATCGACAAATTTAGCTTGACAAAATTTTTCCGACAGTGTATAATACCGATATGAAGAAATTTTTAAGCGCGATTTTAATACTGTTAACTTTAACCGCCTGTGGAATCGGAGAACCCGCTCTTCTTGTCGGGCAAGCGGAAATCCAATCGGTTATTGACGCCGCCGCAAGCATGAATTCCGGCAGGTACGTTATTACAAATCTTGCAACGGGAGAGCCGCAGGAAGTCTTTTCGTTCATGTTTACGGAAGACGGGACGCAGATTTGGCTTGACGAGACGGAGTACAGGGACGCTTCTACCGGCGAGTATGTAAGGGAATATCGCTACTTCGACGGGACGGTCGAGAAAAGCTCTGACGGGAGCGAGACAACCGCTTCTTATACCAAGGACGAGCCGTATCAAATGAGTACAGGGGTGCTGCTTTTCTTTATACCGGGGCTTGTCGAGACTGCCGTCGAGAGTACGACAGACGACGGTTTTACCGTCTACACATGGGATTACGACGCAAAAAAGCTGCGTGAGCAGAGCTCAGCTCTTGCGAATGTGTTAACATTCAGGACAACCTACCTCTTTGACACGGAGGGGAATTTCCTCGTAATGACCGAGCATATTACATACGAAAATGAACCGCCGTCCGACTATCAGATTGAGATAATTGACAGGAACGCGGTTACCGAAATTATTCTTGACTAACAAAAAAAGCCCTCAGCGGGCTTTTTTACTTGGTATAACAAGGCGGAATGTCAGGGCGGAGACGGTGTAGATTGCGGCGACTCCCGAGAGCGACATAACGACAGTGGCAAGGTCGGGCGGAAGAAAATCTATGCCGATAACGCCGGTAATGTTTGTGAAGAAATGGAAGACGACAGACGCCCAGACGTTTTTCGTGTGTTCAAAAACGTAGGCGCAAAAGAACGCCGCGCAGAACGCATAGACAAACTGCAAGAACATCCCGCTTATGCTGTCGAAGAAGAGGGAGGAAAAAAGGGCGTTAAGGTAGGCGGTGAAAAAGGCGGCGGTAGCGAACCCGACGTGTTTCCTGAAAAGCGTGAAAAGCAGTTTCCTGAAAACGAGTTCGGAAAGAATCGGCGCGATAATTACAGCTATATAGAGCATTAACGGGGACGAAAAAGGCTTTTCTATTTGGAATAGGTCGTTTTTAGTCACCAGCTTACCGGCGAGCATAAAGAATACAGCAAAGGTTATTCCGGCGAAGGCGATAAACAGGAGATTTATCATATTCGCTTTGGAATTTATCTTGTCGAAAGGGCAAACGGAGGGTAAAGCGTTTGGAGCCTCGTGCGGAGTGCTTAGCGAACGCCCGTGCCGCCAATTTCTTGCGTCCTTTGTCAGGCGGTCTATTACTTCGGATTCGGAAATTTCGCCCGAATTTATCGCACCGCTTGCGACAATTTCGGCAAGGGTATCTATATCTTCATTTTTGAGGGATGTAAGTTTCATAGGTACCACAACAGAATACAGAATACAGATTACAGATTACAGAATACAGAATACAGAATACAGAATACAGATTACAATCGTTCTATAGGTATATTATAGCAGTTCAGAATGAAAATGTCAAGTAAAAAAAGTGAAAATATTGTTAAATTTCCGCAACTGAAAAGGGTCGTACACCTAAAGCAGGCGCACAACCCTCTCTGTATTCTGTACTCTGTACTCTAATATTGCGAGATATAATCCAACGGGTTTTTGTAGGCACCGTTAACGCGGACTTCAAAGTGGAGGTGGTTGCCGGTTGAGTCGCCTGTTGAACCGACGTAACCGATTAGCTGACCGGCTACTACTGTGTCGCCGTAACTAACGTCGGCGATGCTGCTCATGTGGGCGTAGACGGTGACGTTGCCGTCGGAATTTGTTATGAAGACGCAGTTGCCGTAACCGTCGCCCTTGTTGCCGACCCGAGTTATTGTCCCTTGCGCCGCCGCGTAGATGTTGGTACCGTAGGGAGCGCGGATGTCGAGACCCTTGTGCCCTCTTCCGTCGCCCATGTAAGCGGAGATTTGACCGCCGGCGACAGGCCAGAAGTAGCTGCCGGAACCGCCGCCTGTTGCGACCATGGTTTTCGGCTCTTTTGTGCCTATAATTTCGACTTGGGTTATGGGTTCTGATATAACCTTGCGGGAGAGGATTTGACGCGACACGGCTCTGCCGTCGTCATAGGTAACGTTCGCCTCGACAAGCTCAACACCTTCCACACCCTTAGTGATCACCTTCGATTCGCCCCGATACATTGAATCATCGTACGACTGTGATACGTCGTAGTCGATGGGAACTTCGTATGTCCGAGGTTTAACAACAAGGAGATTCAGATAGGGGACTTCTTCGGAAAGCTGAATGGTTGCGCCGACGGGGCAATACTTACTTATGTCGTCGATAGGTTCGCCGTCAATTTCTGCCGGACAGGCAAGGAGTTCGTCGAGGGAGAGGCCGTTCGCCATAGCGAGATCCCAAGGGTTGTCGCCGAGTTCGACTGTGATGAAGCGCGCCGCTTCGCGGGTGCCGGAGAAAGTTTTTATCAGCTCTGACTCGTCAACGATTTCCGACGGGTAGTAAAATTGCTCGTAGGAATAATCAATTTCACGGTCAAACCTTATATCAATAGCTTCCGGGTCAGCCCCGGCAGCTCTGATTTCATCTAAGAAGCGGGTAAGTTTTTCGGGCTCGTCAACCGCGCCGATAAGTTTCCCGTCAACATTAACCCCGTACGCCCGTATCTTCCCGGCTGTGTCGGTTTCTTCCGCAATCGTAGCGGCAAAACTTAAAGGAGCGTCAACGCGGGCGGCGGGGCTTTCCCCCTCTTCGGGCATGATAACGGAGGCATTCGACTCCATTGCGGCGATGAGGGAATCCGCGTCAAGGAGCTCTGCGGCGGGGGTTATTTCAAGGCGGGCGGTTACGAAAACTTCGCCTGTGGAATTTTCAACATCAAAGTATTTTTTTTGCGCAAAATTCTTCGCGGCGGTCATGTAAACGTCCTCAGCACTGACAACGCCGAGGGTTTCGCCGCCGGAGATAACGGAAACGCCGTATGCGGAATCCGCCACGGTATTAACAGCAAAGACAAGAACGATAACAGCAGCCGTCGGCATAACTATATTGAAGGCGGTTTTAACAACGCCCATGTTATGCTTAATTACAACAGCCGCGTCGGAGAGAGCGAATATGATCGCCTTAAAAAGCCCGAAGTCTTTTACACGTTTCTTAAAGACTTTGCGCTCGGTTTTGCGGTTGTCGAAGAAGACAAAAAGTCTGAAATAGATATTGGTAATAGAAAGCTTTAATTTCGCGGAAACAGCAGCCTTAACCCCGCCTTTCCCGAAACGAATGTGGGAAAGTTTCCGCAGGAATTTACGCAAAGCGACATAGGAAGCGGTGCAGGCACTGATGATAAAACTTATCATGTAAACTATAAGCGAGCCCAAGAAGGTAATAAAAACAGGAATATCACCCTCAACGTCAACAATCCCGTGAGTCACGAGGAATTTACGGAAGGTGAGAAGGTGCTTTTTATTCTGTTTTGTCTGTGGTTTCAACTTATATTAACGCTCCGTTATTATATATCTGCCTCTCCCGGCGAGAGTATTCCCCCGTCGGGCGGCAGCTTTCTCTTTTACTCGGCTCTTAATCGCTTTATTAACGCCCTTGTAAACGTTGTAACTTTAATGTTACAATTTGATTATACAGAATACTGACACAAAAATCAAGCTTTTATACATTAAAAGTACCAATTAAGCGCGAAAATCTCCATTGTGCACAAATCAGCCCCTTTGCACAAAGTTATAATTTGTGCAAAAGGGCTAAATTCATTGAAGCTATAAGTATATTTTATAGAGATAATATTAACAAAAATAATATGTTGTGTGATAGTCTCATAAAGGATTTAAGCGGATTTGTTAACATTGTTACAAATCGGTTACAAAAGCAACGGAATTGTTACAATTTCGCCGCTTCAAGCTGTTCTACGGCGTTTTCGAGGGCAAGGGGAGTTATGTTGTCGCCGACTTGAATCCGGGCAATTTCTTTCACACGCGCATCTCCCGTTAAAGGGGTTACGGCGGTGTAGGTTCTGCCCTCTTCGGTTCGCTTTTCGATAAGGAGGTGGTTGTCGGCGCAGACCGCTATTTGTGACAGATGGGTTACGGCGATGACTTGGGAATTAGTTGAAATTTTCCGCAATTTCCTCCCGATTTTCGCGGCGGCGCGCCCCGAAACCCCGGCATCAATCTCGTCGAAGACCATTGTTCCGCCCGAAAAGCCGCTTGCCGCCGACTTTATCGCGAGCATAATCCGCGAGAGTTCGCCGCCCGACGCAATTTTCGCAAGAGGGCGGAGTTCCTCCCCGACGTTCGGCGAAAACATGAGCCGAACCGTCTCAAGTCCGTTTTTGGTGAGCTTGCCTTCGGTAAATTCAAACTCTACCCTAACGCCCTTCATGTCGAGTTCGGAAAGTTCCTCTGCAATCATAGCCGCAAGTTTTACCGCCGTTTCGCGACGGTTTTTTGAAAGTTGCCTTGCCTTCTTTGTAGCGGTCTCTAAAAGCCTGTTTTTTTCGGCTTTTAGTGCTTCTATCGTCTCGTCTCCGTTTGTGATTGCGAGTAGAGCTTCCTCGGACTTTTTCGCCGCGTCTAAGGCGTAAGAAAGACTTTTTTCGACCCCGCCGTAACGCTTTTTAATATCGTCAATAAGAGCTTTTCGCGAGCGGATTTTCTGCGCCTTTTCTTCGTCGAAATCCGCACTTTCCGCGAAGTCCGAAATTGCCGGAATTACCGACTCAAGGGCGATTTGCGCCGTAGTAATGTCCTCCAAGATGTCTTGTACCTGCTCGTTCTCCGAAAACTCGTTAAGAAGCTTTTCCGCCTCAAAAAGAAGCTGGTAAGCCCCCTTAAAACCGTCCTCGTCGGACGAAACAGCCGTAAGGGCGTTTTTCGCAGTCTCCTTTATTATTTCCGCGTTTTCCATATTGCGGTATAAAAAGTCGAGTTCTTCGTCCTCATCGGGCGCGATTTTGTAGGCGGAAATATGGTCGCGAAGCTGTTTGTGCCAAGCGATGTTTTCTTTTTGCGTCTCTATTTCCTTAATCGTTTCGGTGAGCTTTTTTGAAACGGCAAGAAGCTCCGCGAAGCTCTTTTTATAGTCCTCGGTCGAATAGTCCCCGAATCCGTCAATAAGCGACAAATGCAGACTCTCGTCGGTTAAAAGAAGGCTGTCGGTTTGCCCGTGAATATCGCAGAGCTTTGCGCCTGTCTCCGCAAGCATCGAAGCCGTCGCGGGTCTGCCGTTAATCTTGCCGGAAGACTTGCCCTCCGACGTTATCTCACGCGTGAGGATAAGTTCTTCGCCTTCACTTTCAAAAACCGCGGAAACGATTGCCTTATCCGCACCGGTGCGGACAATATCCCTGCTGACCCGCCGCCCGAGTGCCGCGTCAAGCCCCCCGATAAGCACCGACTTCCCCGCGCCCGTTTCCCCGGTAAACACGTTAAGACCCCCCGTGAAGGGGATCTCCGCGTGTTTTATTACGGCTAAGTTTTCGATGTAGAGTTTTGTTAACATAGCTATTTACGGATATTAATACCCATTTTTGCGAGGCGGGAAGTTATTGTGTTGATGTGAAGGTTAACCTCATCCATTGAGAGGGTCCGCTCCGGGGAAGAAAAGCTCATTCTTACCGTGATGTTCTTGTCCTCGTCGCCGAAGATGTCAATAAGATTTACCGATTTTAAGTGCTCCGGCGAATCCTCCTGCCAAGCCTTTGAAACATCGGCAAAGCGAACGCCCTGCGGTGTCGGGATTGTTAGGTCGAAATCAATTCCCGGATAGGCGGAAGTTTCATTATAGGACATATCCACGCCGGGTATTTTAGCGAACTCGGTTAGGTTCAGGTTAAAGCCGACAATCGCCGCCTTCTTGTCAATTGCGTTTTTTACGGCGGGGGAAATTACGGTAATGTAACCGCAGCCGATACCGTTTACGAAGATTTCCGAAGTGTTCTTCGGGTGACAATACTGCTCTTGCGGGAGGATGTTTTTGAATTCCGGCGGGGTCCCGCGTGTTGCCTCAGTAAACGCCGCAATAATATCGCGTGCCCTAAATAGCAGGAATTCCTCGTCGGTTTCCCTTGAATATAAAACCAAGCCGAGCTTCTTTTCCTCAACTGCCTTCCCGTCCTTCACGCCGTTAACGGTATGCCCGACTTCGTAGATGCCGAAATCCGAGCCTTTGTTTTCGCTTACAAAATAGAGCAGTGACGGCAGCATATCGGCGCGGAGCGTGTCGTGGTCGGCGGTCTGCGCGTTTATAACCTTCAAATTCGGCGCAAGGTTAAGTTTTAAATCCTTGTTCTTCTTCTTGTCGTACCAGATATAGGAATGAACCTCGTGAAGCCCGAACCGACGGGACAGAATGTCCTTCGCGGTGTTTTCGTCGGTCTTCGAGACGGTCGGCTTAACGGGGTAGAGGGGACTGCGTGCCGTAATAATGGGGAAGTTGTCGTAGCCGTAGATACGTGTGACTTCCTCAACAAGGTCTGCCTTAATCGAAACGTCTTTAGTTGCGCGCCAAGACGGAACGGTAACGGTAAAAGTGTCGCCGGCTTGTTTCACCCCGAAACCAAGCGAAGTTAACGTCTTAACAATTGTTTCGGCGGGGATATTAATCCCTGTGTAGCGGTCGATGTAGGGCTTGTCGAAGGTAATTACGGGTATGTCGAAATGCTTCAAATAGAGGTCTGTGAAGCTTGAAGTTATTTTCGTATCGGGGCAGATTTCAAGGAGCAGTTTCATGAACCTCCCTGCGGCAACCATTGTATTTTCGGGGTCGAGGGATTTTTCGTAACGCGCCGAAGCGTCGGTGCGAAGACCTAATTTAACCGAAGTGCGGCGGGTTGAAGCCGCGTCGAAACAGGCGGACTCAAGGAGCAGAGAGGTTGTGTCGTCCGCAATTTCGGAGTCGAGCCCTCCCATAACGCCCGCAATTGCGGAGGGTTCGCCGTCTGCAACAATCATCAAGTTGCTGTTGTCAATTGCGCGGGTTTGTCCGTCAAGGGTTTTAAATTCAAAGGGCGTTTCAAACCGCTTGATTTCAATACGGTCTGCCTTCCGCCCGTCGAAAGCGTGCATAGGCTGCCCAAGTTCGAGCATGACATAGTTTGTGAGGTCTGCAAGAAGATTTATCGGGCGAAGTCCGCAATAGAAAAGGCGGATTTTAATATAGGCGGGCGAAACGTTGACGTTAATATTTTCAGCCTTTACCGCAACGTAGCGATAGAGCATTTCGTCCGTTGAGGCAAGCGAAACAGCCGGCAAATTCGCGTAATCCACGGCATTAAGCGTAGGCACAACCGTAAGCGGCTTGCCGGTTAAAGCGGCAAATTCGCGCGCAATGCCGTAATGCCCCCAAAGGTCGGGGCGATTCGTTAGGGACTTGTTGTCGACCTCGAAGATAACGTCGTCAATCGGGAAAACGTCCTTAATCGACGTCCCGGCGGCAAGGTTGTCGTCAAGCTCAATTATCCCGGCGTTTTCGGAAGATAAGCCGAGTTCAGCCTCCGAACAGCACATTCCGCAGGACTCGTAACCGGCAAGCATTGCCTTCCCAATCGACTTTCCGCAGACTTCCCCCCCGGCGGTGGCGAGCGCAACGGTTATACCGGCGCGTGCATTGGGCGCGCCGCAGATGACGTTAACAACCTCGTCCCCCTTGTCAACGGTCAGAAGATGGAGCTTTTTAGAGTTCGGGTGCGCCTCACAGGTTAAAATCTTCGCAACAACAACGCCCTGTATGTCCTTCCCCTTGTAAACGATGTCCTCAACTTCGGCTGTGGCAAGGGTGAAGCGTTTTATAAGCGCGGGTAAGTCCTCCCCCGACAAGTCCACGAAGTCATTAATCCAATTCATTGAAACTAACATAAATATCTATCCTTCTTAATGTACAAATTGCGTTAAATTCGCAAGTTTCCCGGAGTTAAAATCGCGTATATCTTTAATGCCGAACTTCATCATTGCAAGGCGGGTTAACCCTAAGCCGAAGGCAAAGCCGGTGTACTTTTCGGGGTCGATACCGCCGGCGGTTAGAACGTTCGGGTGAATCATGCCGCAGGGGCAAAGCTCAAGCCAGCCCGAATTCTTGCAGGACGGGCAGCCCTCCCCCCCGCAGATTGCACAGCTTATATCAAGCTCAAAACCCGGTTCGACAAACGGGAAGAAACCCGGGCGAAGT
The DNA here is from genome assembly GCA_031262835.1 of Ruminococcus sp. Classification (GTDB taxonomy): domain Bacteria; phylum Bacillota; class Clostridia; order Oscillospirales; family Ruminococcaceae; genus JAISGY01. Next base: position 17,254 of record JAISGY010000004.1, on the reverse strand, counting down.
CTTACTTTAACGTCCCTTTCAAAGACTTCGGAGAGCATTGTTTTCATGAAATAGATAAGGTTAGAGATGCTGATGTCGCGGTCAATCATGACCCCTTCCATCTGGAAGAAGGTGTTCTCGTGGCAGGCGTCGGTTGCTTCGTTTCTAAAACAACGCCCGGGGAAGATTGCCCTTATCGGCAAGCCCGCATCAAGGTTTTTCCCGTACTTGCGCATTATGGTGTTCTGGGCGGCGGAGGTGTGGGTTTTAAGGAGCTGCCCGTTTTCGAGGTAGTAGGTGTCCTGCATATCGCGGGCGGGGTGGTCCTTCGGGATATTGAGTGCCTCAAAGCAGTTGTAGTCGTCGGTTATTTCCGAATATTCCTCGACAGTAAAGCCCATGCTCGAGAAAATCGCTTCACATTCGCGTGAGACGAGGGTAATGGGGTGGAGGGAGCCTGATTTTTCACCGCTGGGGATTGAGAGGTCGTAAACGGGTGCCGCGTCAATAAGGGCGCGTTCTTCAAGTTCGCGAAGGGCGGCAAGTTTCTCCAAAAAGAGTGCTTCCGCCTCACGCTTGAGGGCGTTGACAGCCTGTCCGAGGGTGCGTTTTTCCTCGCCCGAGACGTTTTTAAGCCCGGCGAGCGCGGAGGTTATATGCCCCTTCTTCCCGAGAAAATTAACCCTCGCCGCCTCAATCTTTTCGGTCCTATCCGCCGCGTCAATCTCCTCCGAGAGCTTCTTTTTTATTTCTTCTATGTTCATTTAAATATTCCTCATTTCAAAACAAACTGAATCTTAGCAGAGCAGGCGACCTTCCCGTCAACAGTCGCGACACCCTCGCCGTACCCGATAACGCTCCCCATCGAAGCCTTGGTCTTAACAATTTCAACTTTCAGAGAAAGTTCGTCCCCCGGCACAACCTCGCGCCGGAATTTCGCGTTCTCAATCCCGCCGAAAAACCCGATTTTCCCCTTGTTTTCGGGAAGAGCAAGCATCGAAGCACACCCCGTCTGCGCAAGCATTTCAACTATAAGAACCCCCGGCGTAACAGGGTGCCCGGGGAAATGCCCCGCGAACCAAAAGTCGTCCGCAGTAATATGTTTAACAGCCTCCGCCCGCACTCCCGGTTCAAGTTCTGTAATCTCGTCAATGAGCAGAAACGGCTCGCGGTGCGGAATAAGCTCCTTAATTTCGTCCTTATTAAGCTTCATAAAAAGTTCCATTCCGCCGCAACAGCGGCACAAAGAGTAATGAATTTTTTATTTTGTTTCCCCCCGCCTCCGGCGGGGGAAACAAAAAATACTTTTATTCAATAACCATAACGGGTTGGTCGAACTCCAACACGTCCGCGTTTTTAACGTAAATTTCTTTTACAACGCCATCGAATTCGCTTGTAACCTCATTCATAAGCTTCATCGACTCGATAATAAAGAGCACATCATCGCGCTTTACGCTGTCGCCGACCTTGACAAAAGGCGGCTTGCCGGGCGCGGAAGCCTCGTAAAAGGTCCCGATTAGCGGTGCTTTAACAACCTTTCCGGAAGGTGCTTTTGTTGCAACAATAGCAGGAATCGCAACCGTCTCGTCTATCCGATTAACTGATGTTACCACCGGCGGCAGGTTCTTTTCAATCTCAATTTCAAAGTCGTCAAGCTTAACCGCAACCCTTGTTAAACCGTTAGCGGTAAGCGTCTGCGTCATCAGTTCAAGCGTTTTTTTCATATCAGCCATTTTTTTATTTCCATTCCGCCGCGAGTGCGGCACAATATTTAGTGTTGCTTTCCCCGCCTACGGCGGGGAAAGCAACTTATTGTTACTCTGCCTCGCGAAGAAGTATACAGGCGTTGTGTCCGCCGAAGCCCAAGCTGTTTGATAGCGCGGCGCGGATTTTTACATTCGCGTAGCCGTCCTTGCAGTTGTCAAGGTCACATTCCGGGTCTGCTATGGTTAACCCCGCCGTCTTGTGAAGATAATGCCCGTGGATTTGAAGCGCTGTTGCCGCCGCTTCCGCTGCTCCCGCCGCGCCGAGCATATGCCCGAAGAGGGATTTTGTCGAGTTAACTTTAAGTTTCCCTGCGTGTTCACCGAAAGCCTTCTTAATTGCGGCAGTCTCACAGCGGTCGTTCATCGGCGTTGAAGTGCCGTGGGCGTTGATGTAGTCGATATCGGCAAGGGTTAGCCCCGCCTCTTTCACCGCCGCCGTCATAGCGTACGCCGCCGCATCGCCGTCCGGGGAGGGCGCGGTGATGTGGTAGGCGTCGTCCGTTGCGCCATATCCGGCAATTTCGGCGTAAATCCTCGCTCCTCTTGCGCGGGCGTGGTCGATGTTTTCAAGGATTAAAGCCGCCGCACCCTCGCCCAAGACGAAACCGTCCCGTTCTGCGTCGAAGGGGATTGAAGCGCGGGCCGGGTCAGAAGATTTTGATAACGCCTTCATGTTGTTGAAAGCGGCAATTGCAAGCTCATTGACAACCGATTCCGTCCCCCCGGCGATACAAACGTCGAGGTAGCCGTCCTTAATCTTGCGGAACGCCTCGCCGAGCGCGTGGGTAGAACTTGCGCAGGCGGAGGTGCAGACGAAATTGTCGCCGCAAAACTCCTTAAGCCTCAGAGCCGCCGCACCGCTTGACATATTCGCAATCATCATCGGGATATAAAGGGCTGAAATGCGGTTGGAGCCCTTTTCGAGCATTTTCGAGTGTTCATCGAGGGTAAGCTGCAAGCCGCCGATTCCCACGCCGTACAAAATTCCTTTTCTGAACCTGTCAATATCGGAAAAGTCAGAACCGCAATCGGATAACGCGTCTATCGCAGCGGCGACAGCGAACTGCGCGAAACGCTCATTCCGCTTTATATCTTTTTTATCGGGGAAATACCGCGCCGCGTCAAAGTCCTTAACTTCCGCGGCAACCTTTATAGGAAAGTCCGCGCCGAACCTGTCCCCCAAGAGGTTAAAGCCGATATCCCCCGCCCTAAGGGCAGAGTCGAACTCTTTCACGCTTTTCGCAATGGGTGTAATGACCCCTATTCCTGTTATAGCTACGCCTGACATATTCTTTTATCAAACCTTTCGTTTTTGGTGACTTAGTTATTACGAGAATTCCTTGCAATAAAAGCCGCAAAATCTCGGCGAAACTCCGCCGCACCGGCTTTAATTTCGGCGGCAATCGCCTCCCAATCACCGTCTTTATGGCGTTCGCCGAAATCCTCACGAATTGCGCGAATGTCTTCTAAGGTGAAATCATCGGAAATCTGTAACAAAACTACGCCCCCTGTTTTTCTGCCGCTTGCTGAGCGAGATATTCGGCACGCCGCCTGCGGAGTTCCGCGAAAATCGGCGCGGCAATAGCGTTGGTTTCATCAGCCATTTCTTTCCACGTCCAATCTTTATGCGTTTCGTAATAATCGTCGCGGATAGCGCGTATGTCTTCCATAGTAAAATCTTTTGATATTTTTAACATATCATACCTCGTTTACGCAGGCTTTTTTCGGCTTTCCATACGGAATTCTTCGATGCGTTTTTGAGCCAACAACGCCCCTTCGCGAATTTCTTTTATCATTGCTTCATGGTCCCAGTTGTCTTTGTAACGTTCGTAAAAGTCATCGCGGATTGCGCGAATATCAGCCAATGTAAAATCATCGGAAATCTGTAACAAAACTACGCCCCCTGTTTTTCCGCCGCGAGACGCTCCTCACGCCGCCTGCGGAGTTCCGCGAAAATCGGCGCAGCGTTCGCGTTGGTTTCATCAGCCATTTCTTTCCACGTCCAATCTTTGTGCGTTTCGTAATAGTCGTCGCGGATTGCGCGTATGTCTTCCATAGTAAAATCTTTTGATATTTTTAACATAAAATCACTTCCTTAAAAGCATTGATGGGGGAATTATTTGTAATTCCTTATAGCCGTAATCCATTGTTATGTGTCTTACGCCGTCATTTGTGAATATGTTGCATAAATGTTTCATGTTCCAAGATAACAGATAATCACATTCGCCGACAACTGCAGCGGCAATATGCCTGCAATCTTCGATTGATTTTTTCGTAAGGATTTCTCTTTCAATAATACTGTCTGCGATTATAGATATTTCCGGTGTAATTTCTATCTCGTTAAAATAAATTTCGTCAAGATAGTCAAGCAAAATTTGCTTTTTCACTTCATCACATTTTTTTATTTCGTCAATAACACCTGCGGAAATATAAATATCATATTCCCCCGCTTTTGCTCTATCCCAAAATTCATGGGTATAGCGATATTCAATATCTTTATCGGGTTGGTCAAGATGACTTATAACAGAAGTATCAAGATAAAGTTTCAGTTTCTCACTCACATCGAAAGCCCCCCGGAAATTTCAACTACCTGCCCGGTAACGTAGGAGGCATCGGCGGAGGCGAGAAAGCTTACTACAGAGGCAACCTCTTCCGGCGTCCCGTACCGCCGCATTGCAATCTGTGAAAGCATCGAAGCCTTCTGTTCCTCGGTAAGCTTGTCGGTCATGGGGGTTGAAATGAAGCCGGGAGCAATTGCGTTAACCGTTATGCCGCGCCGCCCGAGCTCCTTTGCAGCGGTTTTCGTCATGCCTATAATTGCCGCCTTTGAAGCGGAGTAATTCATCTGCCCGGGGTTGCCGTAAAGCCCTGCAACACTCGACACGTTGATAATCCTGCCCTTTTTCGCTCTCCCCATTAAGTTCCCCGCGAATTTCGTAAGGTTAAAAACGGATTTTTGGTTAACGGCAATAACGCTGTCGTACTGTTCGTCCGACATTCTCGCCATGAGTCCGTCACGTGTTATCCCGGCGTTGTTGACAAGCACATCGAGCCCCCCGAACGTTGCCGCAACCGCCTTGACAAGAGCTTCGCACTCACTCGAATTTGCAACATTCGCGTAAAACTTCCCCACTTTAACGCCAAAGTTTTCGCAAGCCTCCAAAACGTCCGAACCCTCGAAAGCCGCCTCGTTAAGGTCGTTAACTGCTATATCAAATCCGTCCTTCGCAAGCCGGAGGGCAATCGCCTTCCCAATCCCTCTTGCCCCGCCGGTAATTAATGCAACCATTTTTACTATCTCCTAAAACTCAAATACCATCGCGCCGAATGTTAATCCCGCGCCGAAACCGCAAACGCAGATAGTGTCGCCTCGCTTAATTTGCCCGTCCTTTACCGCGTCGTAAAGGGCAAGCGGTATGCTTGCGCTTGAAGTATTCGCGTGGGTTTCTATGTTAACTATAAACTTTTCGAGCGGAATTCCCATCGTCTTCGCCGCCGTTTCAATTATCCTTATGTTCGCCTGATGAGGGATAAAAAAGTCGACTTCCGCAGGCGTTATCCCGGCGCGTTCGAGTGCCTTTTCGATTGCGGCGGGCATTGCCTTGACCGCGAATTTATAGACTTCCTTGCCGTTTTGGACAATAACATTGTCCGGTCCGGGGTAGTCTTCCATATCCGTAATTGCGTAGTCGTAAAAGGGGTAGGAAGGAAACGGCAACTTCCCGTAAAGGTGCTTCCCTCCCGAGCCATCCGAGCCTAAATACGCCCCGTAAATCTCTGTATTCTGTACTCTCGCCTCTCGCCTCTGTATTACAACCGCACCCGCACCGTCCCCGAAGATAATCGCGGAGCTTCTGTCGCCGAAATTCGTGTATCTTGAAAGCATTTCGGAAGAAATAACAAGCGCGTATTTCAAGCTGTCGTCTGTTCGCAAATACCTCTCCGCCGTATCGAGCGCGTAGACAAAACCCGAACACGCCGCGCCGACGTCGAAAGCCGGGCAGGTAAGCCCAAGTTCCCCCGCGACAAGGCAGGAGACCGACGGCGTAAAAAAGTCCGCCGTAATTGTTGAGGTTATAATTAAGCCGATTTCCGAAGCTTCTATCCCGGCGTTTTCTATCGCTTCCTTCGCGGCAATAACGCCCATCTTCCAAGTCGGAACGCCGGAAGCGTAGCCGCGGGTTTTAATACCCGTGCGCGAATAAATCCATTCGTCGGACGTTTCAATTACCTTCGCGAAGTCGTCGTTAGTTATTTTACGGTCGGGGAAACAGTGTCCGACGCCGCTTATATAAATTGACATAGAATTCCTTAAAAAAGTCTTGCATTTTCACGCAAAATATGTTATACTGTATTTTAGTATACACTATTTTTTCTTAATTGTCAATAAATATAACTAAAATTTATGTCAGAAAGATATTTTAATCATGCAAAAAACCTGCTTACTATTTCCGGGACAAGGCTCGATAAAACTTAGCGGCAACCTTACTGGTGCTTCACAACTTATAACCTCTGCTATAACCCTTGCGGACGCATTGAAGTTTATGAAGGACAACCCGGGTGAATTTACCGCTGTCGGTCATTCCCTCGGGGAGTTCGCAATGTTTTGTGCTGCCGGAGTTTTTACGGCGGAAGAGATGTTTAATATCCTTGACGTGAGGGCAACTGCGATGAAAGCCGCTTGTGAAGCTGTCCCCGGCGCAATGTACGCGGTTATCGGAATCCCTGCCGGTGAAATTGCGCTTGAGGGCGACGTATGGGCAGTTAACTTCAACAGCGACGTGCAGACCGTTATTTCGGGCGAACTCGGGGCGGTAACAGCCGCTGCGGAGAAGCTTTCGCAAGCCGGCGTAAAGACGGTTAAACTCGACGTTGCCGGGGCTTTCCATACAAAATTTATGGAACCCGCCGCAAAAACATTGCGCGACTATCTTGCGGACAAGAAATGGAGCAAACCCGAATTCCCCCTATATTCAACATACACCGGCAAGCTCTTCACAGACTTTGATAACCTCCCGGAATACCTTTATAACCAGATGATAAGCCCGGTAAGATTCACCGACGCGATAAAAGCAATCCGCGCCGATAACCCCGATATAGCCTTCCACGAATACGGGAAAACCTTAACGGGTATGTTAAAAAGGATAAAATGATGGAAAAATATGCAATAGTAGGTTTCCCTCTCGGTCATTCCCTCTCGCCGGAGCTTCATAGGAGGCTCTGGGAGATTGCGCCCTGCGGGGATAATACATACGAAGTTTATGAACTCCCCCCCGCGAAATTAAAGTTTAAGATTACGAAAAAAAGACTTCTTAAATTCCGTGGCTTGAATGTAACAATTCCTCTTAAAACCGCGATAATACCGCTTCTTGAGGGGCTTGACGACGCGGCGTCAAAAATCGGGAGCGTTAACACTATCCTCAATAAAGGCGGCAAGCTTTTCGGCTACAACACCGACATCTTCGGGCTCTGCATAGCCCTTGCGACCTATAAAATGCCTATAACAGGCAGCGTCATCATCTACGGCACAGGCGGCGCGGCGCGCTCTGCTGCGGCGGCTGTAATAAAGGCGGGCGGAAAACTTACCGTCGCTTCCCGCGACATCAACAAGGCGCGTGTCTTCGCAAGAGATTTTAAGGGCGCGAAGGTTTTGGCTTCGGACGGTGTCGGCGAATTTGAAACTGTAATAAACTGCACTCCGGCGGGAATGTTAAGCATAGAACGCCCTTCACAGATTGACGAATGTGCAGTGCCCGACGGTGTCATAGAGCGGTGTAATAACGTCTTCGATATGGTGTACAATCCGCCTGTCACAAAGCTTCTTAAAAAGGCGCGGGAGATGGGCAAGAACGCTGAATCGGGCATGAGTATGCTTGTCTATCAGGCGATTTTCGCGCAACAAATCTGGCGCGATGACTTCACATTCTCCGAGATTTTGTCGAGTTCCGGCATTGCCTCCGCCTTAACGAAAGAATTTTCCGCAAAATTTTAATAATTTACTTGACAAAATTCTCATTTTCCGCTACAATAAGAATAGCACCTTCATAACCCCTTATAAAATGACAAAATATTCTAACCGCAAAGGCTAATTTCTCAATGTATTTCGGAAGCGTCAAGTTCTTTAAGCACCTTATATACACGGTATTTACCCTTTTTATAACGGCTATTGTTTTAACGCTTTTATGGTTAGGGCTTGGGTACTTTGACCTTTTGCCGGATTACCTAAAATTTGGTATAGATATTTTCCCCGAAAAGGAAATAATAACGGAAGAGACCAACGATGTATCACTTTCCGAGGTTATCGACGATCTTCACGCGGAAGGTTTTGATACCGACACCATTCTTGACGCAATAATGATTGACGACCCGATCGGAGCGAAAGAATTCGCGCAAGAATTTGCGGAAGAGATTGTAGGGGGAGAAATTCCCGAAACCCCGGAGACGCCGGTTGAGCCAATTGTAACGGAAGCACCGACTTTGACAGAGCTTATTGACCCGGACTTGTCCGCGCCCGCCTACCAAAAGCTTTACCCCGACTTATACACCGACCCGCCGACCGAGTTTATAATAGACACCGGCGCGGCGTATCTAACCTTCGACGACGGTCCGTCTTCTCACACAGAAGACATTCTCTACATTTTAGACAGTTACGGCGTCAAGGCAACCTTCTTCTTTTCCGGCGGCGAATCGGAGGCTGACAAGGAGACCATGAAGCGCGCCGCAGACGAGGGACACACAATCGGAGTCCACTCGTTGTCGCATAACTACACCGAGGTTTACGCCTCCGTTGAAAGCTTCCTTGAGGACTTTAACAACACCTACCAAAACGTTTTTGATGCAACAGGAATAAAGCCGCAGATTTTCCGCTTCGCGGGCGGTTCAATTAACAACTACAACCGCTTTGTATATAAAGAAATTATCGCGGAGATGACGAGGCGGGGTTTTGTATACTACGACTGGAACGTTTCCGGCGCGGATGCCGTCGAAGGTGCAACTTGGACTTCTATCTACCGAAGCGTCGTTGACGGCGCAGAGCCGCACATTAACGACAGGGCAATTATCCTTCTCCACGACAGCAAATCAAGAACGGTAACCGTGGTTGAAGATGTTATAGATGAGCTTACAAGAATGGGCTATCACTTTGAACCGCTCTCCCATGATATAATGCCGGTAACTTTCGCATATGTATCATAAAGAATACTAAAAAAACGGATTGGGTGTAAATAATCATGAGTCTTAAAGATAACTTTAATCAGGCGATAAAGGAAATCCTCCGTAAGGACGGCGCAGTCGCTGCTCCTTCGCCCGAGCTCGAGAAATTCGTTAAGGAAAAGGAAGCGGCAGAAACCGCTGCTCCCGTTATCCCGAAAGCCACCCCCGTTCCGGAAGTTGACGATAAGGGGTTAACCCCCGGCAACGTCCCCCGCGTAACCGATGCAGACGCGCTGTTGCGAAGCGTCAAGACGGGTGAGCAAGGGGGCGAAGAACCCGTTTACCCCAAGGGCTCTGCCGTTGACGCGCTTTTAGGAAGCGGCAGGCGCGCTTACGACGAACCCGACTACGGCTCGGCAGGGCGAACCCCGGGTGCAAACGCCGCGTACAGTCAGGCAAGCAGCTACAGCCAAGCCGGCGTGGGAAGCCCTTATACTGCGGGGCGCGAAAGAACCCCGGGTTATGGTGCATACTCCGGGCTTAACACCCCTATTCCCGACCGCTTTGAAGCCGAAGAAACAACAATAATCTCCCGCAACACCGTTATTGACGGTAATATACGCGCCTTCGCGAACGTATCTATTGAGGGGAGCGTTAAGGGCGATGTTAAGATAACGAAGGATATAACAATGTCCGGGCGGGTTGTCGGGAATATTGAATGTAACAATTCAAACCTTATGGGAGCGTCAATGCAGGGCAACGTCGTCTCGAAAGGACAGGTCCAGCTCGACCGCGACAGCCTTCTCTTAGGCGATATTTCCGCCGGTTACGTCAACATCAACGGCAAGATAAAAGGCAATGTCGATATAAGCGGAAAGGCTGAATTCAAGTCCGAATCCTACATCTTAGGCAACATCTCCGCCGCGACAATTACGGTAATCGACGGCGCGAATATCCAAGGTTACGTCAACACAACCGCCTTCCGCGACAACACCCAAAACGTCTTCCCCGAGTCTGTGGCTATTGAACAGGAATAGTACAAGAATAGGGCAACACCCTTTTTGGAGTTAATATGGACGAAGATTATTTATTCCCCGAATCGGAATCGGATAACAGCCGTAAAAAATCGCGTTTCGAGCGCGACCTTGAAAAGCATGGTACTTTAGATGCCGTAAAAAAGGCGAAAACCGAACCGTCGGCTGAGGGTGTGTCTATGGCAAGAAGGCAGGGCGGCTCTGCCGCTGTTCGTGCTGCACTTGACGCCGCCGCTAAGGAAGAAAGAAGTGCTGCAAGCACGGACGACCTTGCAATTCCTTACGACGACATTTCGGATATAATTATCCCCGAGCTTGAGTTTTTTACTTCTCCGCCCAAACGCGAGGAAGAGGAGGAGACGGTTGTAATACCGTTTGAGGCGCAAGCCCCGGTCTACGCCGATATTGAACCCGAAGATGCCGATTTTTCAAAATACATACTCTCAAAAGAGGATATAGAAAACGCAACCGATTCAGACGAGAATGTTATAGAATCGGACGACCTTTCCGACTTTTCAATCGAAGATTTCGCGATAGAAAAGAACGAGGAAGAAGACTACTCGGCGTATATTCCTTCATATAACGCATACGCAGAGGAAGAAGAACCGGAAGAGCCCGCTGTTCATCTTGACTTCGCGTCGATTGCCAACGACGTTTTAGACGAAGAAGCTCTCGCCGAATTCGGACGAAACATCACCTTCGACGGTGAAGCTCCCGTCCCGAAATTTATCCCCCCCGAGGACGACCTTTCTGCCTTTGAGGGCATGATTAATAAAGAGCCGGAGCCGGAACCGGAACCCGAACCCGAGCCCGAACCCGAGCCTGAGTCGGAACCGGAGCCCGAGCCCGAGCCGGAACCCGAACCCGAGCCGGAGCCGGAGCCCGCAACCGCGGCGAAAGCAGCGGCGGTAGCAGCCGCATCGGCAGACCTTGCGAAGATTGCGGCGGCTGTTGAGGCGGAGCTTGCGGGGCAGACCGAGCAGGAAAACCTTGTAAAAGAGCGCGAAGAGCGCGAGGCACTCGGACTCCGCTTCGAGGCGGTAACAGAGTCGCGCCCGAAGACACCCGACGAATTCGCGGGCGTAAAGGTTGAGACGGAGAAGGACAACGCGCTTCTTAAAGACGAATCCGCAAAAATAAAAGAACCCCCCTTAACCTACACCCCCCCGCGCCCGGTTAAGAAGATTATAAGCCGTCACGACCTTAACGACGACGTTTTATTTGAACAACAGACGAACTCACTCCCCGTCTTGGGCGAACTCGGCGACGAATACACCTCCGACGGCGTGCGCGTTTCGGGCAAGAACAAGCGTTCCGACGACGACATCTCCCTTATGCGGAAACAACAGGCGGCGGCGATGAACGTTCTCTCCGAGGACAGCTCCGACGGCGGAAAAATCCGCACAGAGCGTATGACCATGGATGAGGCGGAAAAAAAGCTTGCGAAAAAGATTTTAACGGGGCGGATTATCCTCTATTCGTCGAATGCTTTAACGATAATTGCGGCAATAATCGGGATAATATTCTTTGAAAAGGACAATGAATCCCTTGCGTTTTTATTCCGCACGGCAATAGTATTCGGTGCGGCGGGCTTTATCCCCGTAAGATTCCTACAGATGTTAATAACACCGTTTTTCATCCTCTTGGGGCTCTTGTTCGTAATATTGGGGCTCTCTAACGCCCCCGATGCGGGACAGATTGTCTTCTACGTCTGTGTGGTTTTAACACTTCTTGCAAGCTTCGGCGTCCGTATTTTCAGCTTTTCCGTCAAGGAGCTCCTTAAGAAGCGGCGTTAGTTTTAAGGACGAACTCCTTGAGTCTTCGATACGTTTCCTCCGAAAGCGCGTGTTCAACCCGGCAAGCGTCCTCTTCGGCGGTTTCGGGATTTACGGACAGAATGTCGGTGAAAAAATGCCGTATAATCTTGTGCCGGTCAAAAACAGCTTCGGCGTATTTTTGCCCCGCATCGGTGAGGGTAATTCCGTCGGGAGTTACATTTATAAAGCCCTTCGCGGAAAGAAGCTTTACCGCCCTTGAAACGCTCGGCTTCGACACGCCGAGAGCTTCGGCAATATCGACCGCCCGTACATTCCCATTGCGCCCTTTGCGCTCCTTTATCCTAAGTATCGCTTCAATATAATCCTCGCCGGATTCGTGAATATTTTCCACCAATCTCACCTCTATGCAATTATACTATATTTAAGGAATATTGTCAAGAGCTTATGAAAAATGCGATTAACAGCGATGAAACCGAATATTTTTACAAGGCAATTTTAACCCTAAAGGACACAAAGGAAGCGGCGGATTTCTTCGAGGCGGTCTGTACCCCCCTTGAAATCAACACAATTTCCCAGCGTCTCGCCGTAGCAAAGATGCTATCCGAAAACGAGGTTTACCTCAACATCGTCGCAAAAACAACCGCCTCAACCGCCACAATAAGCCGCGTAAAACGCTCCATGGACAACTCCGAAGCGTACGACCGCATTTTTAAACGCCTTGAAAAGAAATAACTCGTACCGAAGTTTCGCGCCTGTTTACGAGCGGATAATGCTTGACAACGCCGATTACGACGGGGTTTACGGGCGTTACAGAGACCTGTTAAGCGATAAGGGCGGTATCCTCCTTGACTTGGGCTGCGGGACGGGGGAACTGTCGAAGCGGTTCGCTGCGGAAGGCTTTGACGTTATCGGAGTTGATGCATCCGAAGAGATGCTATCTATAGCCGCAGGCAAGGCAGAGGGGCAAGATATTCGCTTTATCAGGCAGGATATAAGAAAACTCGACCTCTACGGCACGGTTAACATCACCGTTGCCGCTTTTGACGTTTTAAACCATCTTTACACCCTCCCCGACCTCCGCAGCTGCTTTGAGAGAGTCGCCCTCTTTACCGAGCCGGGCGGCGTGTTCTTGTTCGACTATAATACCGTTTATAAGCATCGTGAAATTTTGGGCTCAAACATTTTTAACTTTGATTACGAAGACTTTTTTTGCAGTTGGGAGAACGATTGCGAAGGCTCTGAAGTAACGATGAATATTAACGTATTTGAAAAGACCGGCGAAATGTACCGGCGGTTTTGCGAAACAATTACCGAAACGGCTTTCCCCCCGGAAGCTATAAAAAAGCTCCTTACGGATTGCGGCTTTACGGTAGAAACTTTTGATTTTGACACCGGAGGCAAGCCGCATGAAAAGACAGAAAGGCTTCTATTTTCCGCAAAAAAAGCATAACCTTTCTTGAGGTGATTGCGAAGTGAGGACTACAGAAAAAGAGAGAATACAGTACAGGCGCGCAGGGTCTGTCGTTATATCCGTCTTGACGTTCTTGGGGATAGCGGCGGTCCTGACGCTTGTTTTTTCGTTTTTAATATATAAACTCCAGCCGCCCCCGACCGTCTTTGTCCTTGTTGCGAACGTAATACTTGCCGCCGCCTGTTTCGCGGGGGCAAGAGCCCTTTCAAAAAAGCAGAAAAAAGGCGGCATAGTCTTGGGGCTTAAATTCGCCGCCGCCGTTATAATAGTCGTTTTGGCGGTTACGCTCCTGACTTCTTCGACATTTACGATTGGCGGACTGCTGTCAAAGTCAACCGTTATCTTGCTCGCGTCGGTAATCGGTGGTATTGCAGGTGTACAATAAAAAATCGGCAGACGGTTTCCCCGCCTGCCGAGGGGTTGCTTTTTGGCAACCCCATTTGTTTTAAAATACCATCTCAACTGTATTGCTGTCAAGGAGCTTATCCGCCGGGATATAAAGCCCTTCGAGTTTCTCGCCGTTAAGGGTTATAACGGAATCACTGTTCGCGCCGGGCTTGCCGTTCGGGTTCTTGAAGGTGATATTTAACACCTTGCCGCGGAATATCTTTTCTGCGGTGTATTCCTTCCAATCGGAGGGAACAGCCGGAGAGAGGGTTAAACCATGCGCGTCGGGGCGGAAGCCCAAGATGCCTTCTACACAGCCTACCATGACGGTTGAGGCGGTGCCGGTGAGCCAATGCACGTGTGAACGTCCCGCGTAGGGCGAACGTGTCGATTCGGTGAATTGTCCGTGGGTGTACGGCTCGATTACGCGGATTTCGGCGCGATCATTCAGTGCCGCCGGGGAGCTTTCAAGGAAGTATTCAAAAGCCCTGTCGCCGTGCCCGAGGAGCGATTCCGCTAAGATTAACCAGCCCTGCGATTGGGAGAAGATGCCGCCGTTTTCCTTCGTATCGGGGTTGAAGATATGCATAAGCGCGCCGGAGAAGTAGTGGTTTTGGTACGGCGGTTCAAGAAGCTTCGCGCCATAGGGCGTGTTGAGGATTCTGTGAACGCTTTCCATTGCGATTTCGCCGCGCTCTTTCCCCGCGAAGCCCGATATAACGGACCACGACTGCGGGTTGAGCCACATGGAAGCTTCGGGGTCGTTTCTGTTACCGACTTCTACGCCGTCTTCGCGGATACCTCTGATGTAGCGGTCTTCGTTCCAACAATTGTTGAGAGCCTCCGAAAGCGGACCTGTTACCTTGTCAAGGTACTCAATATAGGTCTTGTCTTTTTTTAATTCCGCATACTCGCGGATAATACTAAACGCGTAGTAAAGTTGGAACGCAACGAAGGTTGATTCGCCCTTCTTGCCAAGTCTCAGGCAGTCGTTCCAGTCCGCATGAAGCCCGGCAGGCATATTGTGTACGCCAAGCCTCTCCATCGAGAAGTTAATAGCGCGCTTGAGGTGGTCGTAAACGGTGTCCTCGCCGCCGTTCGCGTAGACAATCTTCTCGTCAAGGAAGGCGGTGTTCCCGGTCTCGCCGATATACTTTCTGACCGTCGGGAAAAGCCATAATGCGTCGTCGGCGCGATAGGAGGGGTGGTCGGTCTCCTTAACGTAGGAGGCGTCGTCGGGGGTGTCTTCATGCCCGGCGTTGTGGGTGAACTTAACGAGGGGGAGACCGCCGCCGTTGTCGACCTGCGCCGAAATCATGAAGCGAATCTTATCCGCCGCAAGCTCTGGGTCAAGGTGAATAATCCCCTGAATATCCTGTACGGTATCGCGGTAGCCGTAACCGTTCCGCTCGCCGCAATAAATAAGGGAAGCCGCTCTTGACCACGTAAAGGTAATGAAGCACTGATAAGCGTTCCATACGTTTATCATGTTGTTGAAAGCCTCATTAGGGGTTTTAACAGAGAGGTTTTTAAGCTTCGCGTGCCAGCATTTTTTAAGTGCTTCAACTTCGGTGTCAACAATATTAGCGTCCTCGTATTTGGCAATAATCGCGTTAGCCTTGTCATTATCCTTCTGCCCCAAGACATAGGTTATAGCCTTAGTTTCACCCGGCGCAAGAGTAATCTTAGTCGCAAGTGCCCCACAAGAATTGCAGTTATAGTTAAATGTCCCGTCAAGCTCGCCCGCCTCAACCCCGAGCGGATTTTCGTAGCCCCTATACGGACCGATAAAGTTATCGAGAGAGCCGCAGAAGCTGTCCGCCGCCGCTCCGGCTATGCCGAAGAACCTTTCGCGGTGGTTAGAGCCGGTTTCGTCCTTGCCGCTGTTTTCGTTGATGTGTTGGAGGATTTTATTGCCCTCGAAGCTTGTACGAGTAATAAATTGGGTGTATTGGAGGTTGATTTGGTCTTGTTTATAGTTGTTGTCGGAGGTGAACTCTATAAAGCCGGTAACAGTAAGGTTTCGGGGCTTGTCCGACGCGTTTGTAACCTTAATCCGACGGATTTCGTAGTCTGCGCCTAAGGGCACATAATAAACGGTATCGGTCTTAATGCCGGCATAGTCGGAGGTTATAACGGTATAAGCCGTACCGTGGCGGCATTCGGATTTGTAGGTATCGAGCGGCTTGCCCACCGGCTGCCAAGAAGCCGACCAGAAGTCTTTTGAATCGTTGTCGCGAAGGTAGATATAGCGTCCGGGGAGGGCAATTGCCGTGTTGAACCGATAACGAACGTGACGTCCGTTCGCGCCCGACTTAACGAAGCTGTAACCCGCAGCGTTGTTAGAGATTATTGCCCCATACTCCGGCGAGCCGAGGTAATTCGACCAAGGCGCGGGCGTATCGGGGCGGTCTACGACGTATTCTTTATTTTCTAAGTCAAAATGTCCGTATTGCATATTAAAATTTCCTCCAAAAAGGCGATTTTGTTTCCTCTATTTATATTATCATATGTGTAAACAAAAAACAAGCCTTAATTTTTCTGTTAATCGTTTTAACTTGTAAACATATTATTAACAATGTTCTTGTAATAATTTAGGTTTATTAAGTTTACATAATATAAACAATTTCTTCGCTCTTTTCACTTGACATTCTATAAAATATAGTTTATAATTATAAGGGCATAATTTCAATAACTAAAGTTATTACGCATTCGCGAAGGGGTTTTTATGAAAAAAGCTATCCGGAGTTTATTAACGGGACTTCTCACGGCGGTTCTTGCCGCGGGAGTTTTAAGCTTTCCCGCCTCTGCATCGGAAGATTCAACCTTCGCCTTCGACAGTGACATAGGCGCGGATATGTGGAAAACCGACAACGCGGAGCTTGCCGCAAAAAACGGTTTCGGCTATGAGGTTTCAGATGCCGAAGTTTTCGAGGGCGCGGGCGCGCTTGCCGTTTTTGAAAGCTTCACGGGGGATATAGACACCTCGCAGGTCGGCGGAGCATACATAACCGCTTCCGACATCGGCTTAAAAAGCTTCGCAGGCTGTACAATAACGGCAGAACTTTTCCCCACCGGCGCGGCAACCGCCCGCGGTGCGCAGTTTATAATATACACCGACGGAATGTTATATCTCCCCGTCGCTCAAACAACCTTCACCCCCGACAAGTGGAATCATATCACGCTTATTATCCCCGATAACTGCGAAAACACCCGCCTCGGCTTTTTAACCCCCGTCTACAGCACCTTCTCTGGCGATGCATTCTACCTTGACGAAATCACCGTAACCCTCCCGGACGGCAGCACAGTCGCGAATATCGGCGACTTTCAGGCTCCGGCGGAACAGCACGACGCAGTACTGAGCGGTTGGGTTGCGGGGCTTATATATGCTGTCCTCGGCGTTGCGGCGGCAGGTATAATCGGGCTCATCATAATCCTTGTATACAGACGTACAAAACGGTACAGATAAAAGGGGTGCAACCGGGCGGCTCCTTGCGTCCCCTAAGCGATTTAGGGGATTTTGCGTTTAAGACAATTCAAACAGGTGCTTATGGAGAAATTTCGCAGGCTGATAAAAAACAAGTGGTTTAAGCTCGGCGTAAGCCTTTTGGGGCTTTTTTACACGTGGTTTTTGTGCTATGCTTGCTATATAGTTTTTTTCTATGATATAAGCTATTCTAACCGCGC
>JAISGY010000045.1 GCA_031262835.1 Ruminococcus sp. | reverse complement strand
CGTCGGCAACTCTTGTACCGCCGCTTGCTGCGCTGTACAGTGTCGGGTCTAATCTGCCGTTATTGCTGCTCTGCACTGTTGCAGAACCGCCTGAAACGGTTATCTGAACACGCTGTCCTGCCGCAAATGCTATTGTCCTTGTCGGGCTTGCAGCGGTAAGGGTTATTGCGTTTGCCGGGGGATCCGGGTCTGTCGGGGGATTCGGGTCTGTCGGCGTCGTGCTGTCAAACGTTGCCGTAACGGTGTAAGTACCTGCACCGTTGTTGTACGTTCCTGCATAGAGCGTTTGGTTGGCTGTAAATGCATACTGCCAGTTAAGCCCTTCGCCGCCGTCATCGTCGGCGGAAGAAGTACCGGTAGAAGCTCTGTATAATTTGGGGTCGAGTCGTCCGTTGTTGCTGCTTTCCACAGTTGCAGAACCGCCTGTTACGGTTATCTGAACACGCTGCCCCGCCGCAAACGTTATTGACCTTGACGGGCTTGTGGGGGTAAGGGTGATTGCGGTTGTTGAATCCGCCGCCGCATCAAATGCAAGCTCTTTCGGAAGCGCGACAAAAAGCAGTGCTGTCACAAGCATAAATGATGAAAGTGTTCTTAAAAATCTTTTCACAATTTCTCCTTTCAAGTTAAATGCCGATTTGTAATACTATTGTAACACTCTAATATCGTTTTGTCAAGTGAATTTTAAACCTTGTAAAAATAAACCTGCCTCGAGTCGAAATCCCCGGAAAGGGGAACCTCAATCCCGCAGTTCATAAGCGCAGAGCCTGAGTAGATATTGCCGTCAGAAGCGGTATATTCCGCCTCGGGGTTAAGCCCGCGAAGCTTTAGGCGAAGCACAGGGTAATTCGGGCGGGCGAGAATCTGCGTAACCGTTAAAAGTGCCTCCGATTTATTTTTAGTAACAAAGACGAAAGCGTCGTAATTCGTGTTGTGAGCAAGCCTGTATTGGTCGCCGTCACGCATTATATGCGCGTATTTTTTGTAGCGGGCAATCTGTCCCGGGATTTTTTCACGGTCTTCACTCGGAATTTTCGTAATATCAAGCTCATACCCAAACGTCCCGACCATAGCAACATTGCCGCGTGTTTCAAATGGTGTAACCCGCCCGACGGTGTGATTCGGGCAGTCGGAAACATGACTGCCGATAGAGGAAACGGGGTAACATATGCTCGTTCCGTATTGAATCTTAAGCCGCTCTATCGCGTCGGTGTTGTCACTGCACCATATCTGCGGCGAGAAATAGAGCATACCCGGGTCGAACCTTGCCCCCCCGCCGGAACAGTTTTCGAGGAGGATATGAGGGTAAGAAGTAACCAGCCACTCCATCAGCTCGTAAACCCCCAAGACGTATCTGTGGCGGAGTTCGCGCTGACGCTCGACCGGCAGATAGGTTGAAGCAATTTCGGTTAACTGCCTGTTCATGTCCCACTTGATATACTCAATGTTCGCGGAATCCAAGATTGTTTTCATCTGTGTTTTTATATTGTCGATAACGGCGGGGTTTGAAAAGTCAAGGACGTACTGTCCCCTTGACTCCGTAAGCTCCCGCCCCTCAATGTGGATAGCCCATTCGGGGTGAGCGCGATAGAGGTCGCTGTCGGGGGAGACCATCTCCGGCTCAAACCACAACCCAAACTTCATTCCGAGCGCGTTAACCTCACCGACAAGGCGAGAAAGCCCTCCCGGGAGCTTCTTTTCATACGGAACCCAATCCCCGAGGGAAGAATTGTCGGAATCCCTGTGCCCGAACCAACCGTCGTCG
Organism: Ruminococcus sp.; assembly: GCA_031262835.1. Lineage (GTDB taxonomy): Bacteria > Bacillota > Clostridia > Oscillospirales > Ruminococcaceae > JAISGY01. The sequence goes on along the minus strand of JAISGY010000045.1, from coordinate 5,847 downwards.
AGGACAAGCATTTCAATTCCGCATTTTGCCGCTTCCTTCGCAATCGCAATAAGCTTATCGGTATCGAAGTTAAAATAAGTCGCTTCCCAGTTGTTGATAAGCACCGGACGAAGCTTTTTATTCCATTCGCTTCGGATAAGGTTGTTCCTGTAGAGGTCGTGGTAGGTGCGGGACATCTTGCCCAAACCCTCGTTTGAATAGACCATCACACATTCCGGCGCGGTGAAAGTCTCCCCGGGTTCAAGCTTCCAAGAAAAGTCAAAAGGATTAAGCCCCATAACGGCGCGGGTGCAACCGTGTTGCGTAACCTCAACCCCCGCGAAAAAATCCCCGCTGTAACAGAGGTTGAAGCCGTACGCCTCGCCTGTGTCCTCATCGGTGTTAGGGGAGAGGAGGGCAAAAAACGGGTTTGATTGGTGACTGCTCTCTCCCTTGACGGAATCGATCGACTGCTTGCCCCTGTGAAGCGGAGCGCGGCAGGGAATCCGCTCCCTCGCCCACGAACCGTTAAGGGTTAACATATCGAAATCCGAGTGATTAAAATCAACGCAAGAACTAAGCACCCTTGTTATATATATAGTATCATCGGAAAAATTTGTTAACTTAACGCTTCGAGTAATAACGTCAAGGTCGCCGAAAACAGTATAAAAAAGCTCTGCCCGAAGTTTTAGATAGTCGTCTTCAAGGGTAATTACAACCGTCGCACAGTCGTAGCTATTCTCGGGAGCGGGACATTCGGGATCAATTTCCTCCAGCCGCGCAAAAGTCGCCGGAAGCCCGTCAAGCTTAGGTTTCCCGGGCATAGTCCGCGTGCCTTTAAACTTCAAATCGACCGTCGAAGCGTTATTCTTGTCCCTTACCATGATACAGGGCTCGCGATAATCCCCCGTGCCGTGGCAGGGGAATTCGAGCGGAACACTGTCCATGAAAGTACCCTTATCGCGGAGGTTTTCCGCAAGGGTGTAGGGATTTTTCCCGAAGAGTATATAGGACAAATCCCCCTTAACCTTCGCTCCCCAGTGCAGATGAAGAAGATAACCGTCGTCGGTTACAGCCATCGCGTAGGTTGCAGAAGGGGACTGGAGCGTAATAGTCGTAACGTCCGTTTTAAGCGGAACATTTTCGTCTTTTTGCCAAATATACTTGCTGTATTTTTTGTGCGATTTTTTAATAATAATCAAAATAAGTCCTATTCCGCCGTGAACGCGGCAAAAAGAGTAATGTTTTTTTAGTTTCCCCCGCCTCCGGCGGGGGAAACTAACATACTATCTACCCCTGCAAAAAGTCTTTGTACATCAAAGAGGGTTGAATTCCCGTGTTGTTTTGGTACTTGCCGGATTTGTAGAGGTCGAAGTCACCCTTTATGGTGTGGTAATAAATCTGGCAGATATCAACATTGGGGTAGATTTTAATCGGCTCAATGCAAAACATCTCAAGTGTCCAAAACCCCTTGAACCCCACGTCCCCGAACCCCGCGGTAACATGGATAAATAGCCCGAGCCGCCCGGTAGAGCTTCGCCCCTCAAGCATCGGGACGTAGTAATCGGTCGAAGTAAACTCGTTCGTCCGCCCGAGATAGAGCTTATTCGGCTCTAAAATAATGCCGCTCTCCGGGATTTTTAACGACACCGTTTCGTTTAGCTTCTTCATGTCCAAAACGTCGTCTTTATAGTACATCAACTCGTCCGACAGCGTGAGATTGACGCTGTTCGGGTTAACCTTTTTTTCATCGTACGGCGTAATAATAATCTCGCCGTCCGCAATTGCCCTCTTTATCTCTCTTCCCGATAATATCATAACGTTTATCCTTTTATATAGTATAAATCGCCGGCGAAAAACTGCCGCCGGCGATAAACTGCTTTAGAGGTTCTCGGAGAAAACGCGGAAATAGCTTTGCGGGTGTGCGCAAACGGGGCAGATTTCCGGTGCTTTTTTCCCGACGTGGATATGCCCGCAATTTGAACATTCCCAGACAGCGTCGCCGTCTTTTGAAAAGACAAGGTCACCCTCAACGTTTTCAAGAAGCTTGCGGTAACGCTCTTCGTGCCTCTTTTCGATATCGGCAACCTTCTCAAAGAGGAACGCAATCTTTGTGAAACCCTCTTCCTTAGCTGTTTCGGCGAAACCCTTGTACATCTCTGTCCACTCGAAATTCTCGCCCGCAGCCGCATCGGCAAGGTTAGCAGCAGTCGCCGGAACAGCACCGCCGTGGAGTTCCTTAAACCACATCTTAGCGTGTTCTTTCTCGTTGTCCGCAGTCATTTGGAAAATATCGGCAATCTGAACATACCCTTCGGAACGCGCCTTGCTTGCGTAGTATGTATACTTGTTGCGCGCCTGTGATTCCCCCGCGAACGCCGCGAGTAAATTCGCTTCTGTTTTGCTTCCTTTAAGTTCCATTTTCTACCTCCGAAATTTAGTTCTATTTATAATATAATTATAGCAATTATTAAATCGGTTGTCAAGAAAAAATAATGCGTAAATTTAATATTAAATTATGAATAATTTGCAAATTTTATAACAATACTCTTGACAAGTTAAAAAGGTAAGTGTATAATTAATAAATGTATCATTATGCGTTTTTGTAAAAACCGCGTTGTTAATGGAGGGAAAATCGCCTATGGTTAATGTCAAACCGGTGAACCTCGGGAAGACCAAGCGAATGAGTTTCGGGAAGATACCCGAAGTTCTTAATATGCCGAATCTCATTGAAGTTCAAAAAAATTCCTACAAGTGGTTTTTAGAGGAGGGCTTAAAAGAAGTATTTCGCGATGTTGCCGCTATTACAGACTATAACGGTAACCTCGTATTAAATTTCAACACATACAGGCTGGACGAAACTCCGAAATATACCATAGCCGAATGTAAAGAACGCGACGCAACCTACGCCGCACCGCTTCGCGTTAAGGCAACTCTTTGGAATAAGGAAACCGGCGACGTTAAGGAAAACGAAGTTTTCATGGGCGATTTCCCGCTCATGACCGACTCCGGCACCTTTATCATAAACGGTGCGGAGCGTGTTATCGTTTCCCAACTCGTTCGTTCTCCGGGCGTTTATTACGCCGTTGAAAAGGACAAAACGGGTAAGGACCTTTATTCCGCAACCGTTATTCCGAACCGCGGTGCTTGGCTTGAATACGAGATGGACTCGCAAGACGTGGTTTATGTTCGTATCGACAAGAACCGTAAGATTCCGCTTACAACCTTTATTCGCGCTCTCGGCACCGGGACTGACGAAGAGATTGTTGCGCGTTTCGGCGAGACGGAGCGTATTACCCAGACAATTCTGCAAAAAGACCCGACTAAAAACACCGAAGAAGCTCTCCTTGAAGTCTATAAAAAGCTTCGTCCGGGCGAACCTCCGACGGTTGAAAATTCACTCCAACACATCAACAATCTGTTCTTTGACGCGAAGAGGTATGACCTTGCGCGTTTCGGCAGATATAAGTACAACAAGAAACTCGGGATAGCTTCGCGTATTACCGGGCATTATCTCGTGCGCCCTATCGTCAACCCCCAAACGGGCGAGATTATGGCGGAAGCGGGCGAGCTTATCCGCTACGACAAGGCGCTTGAAATCGAGCAGGCGGGCGTTTCGGAGGCTTGGCTTAAGGTTGAGCGGAAAGAGACTATAACAAGCCCCTTGGGAGAAGTTACAAACAACGTCTACGAGCTTACCGTTAAGGTTATCTCCAACGGAATGGTTGATATAAAGCCTTATATCGGCTTCGACCCATCCGAATTCGGGATAAACGAAAAGGTTTCTTTTACGGAATTACAGGCGATTTTGGAACAAACTTCCGACAAGGCGGAAATATTAGAGCTCTTAAAACAAAATTCGGACAAGCTTGTTCCGAAACACATTATAATAGACGACATCTTCGCTTCGATAAGCTATTTCCTCAACCTCTGCGACGGCGTAGGTTCGGTTGATGACATCGACCATCTCGGCAACCGTCGTATAAGAAGCGTAGGCGAGCTCTTACAAAACCAATTCCGCCTCGGCTTTTCGCGTATGGAGCGCGTTATCCGCGAGCGTATGCAAATCGGCAGCCAAGACTCCGAGACAGTTACCCCATCGACCCTTATCAATATCCGCCCGATTACGGCGGCTATACGAGAGTTTTTCGGAAGTTCTCCGCTCTCACAGTTCATGGACCAGACCAATCCTCTTGCGGAGCTTACGCATAAGAGGCGTCTTTCCGCGCTCGGTCCGGGCGGTTTGTCCCGTGAGAGAGCCGGATTCGAGGTTCGTGACGTTCATTATTCCCACTACGGGCGTATGTGCCCTATCGAGACCCCCGAAGGTCCTAACATCGGGCTTATTTCCTATCTTGCGTCCTATGCAAGGATAAATGTTTACGGGTTTATTGAAGCACCGTATCGGAAGGTTAATAAATCTCAGGGCGTTGTTACCGACGAAGTTGTCTATATGACCGCCGACGTCGAGGACTATTACACCGTTGCACAAGCTAACGAGCCGCTTGATGAAGAGGGGCATTTTACCCGTCCGATAGTTAAGGCAAGATGCAGAGACCAGATTCTTGAATGCGAACGCGAGCGGATTGACTTCATGGACGTTTCGCCGAAGATGGTTGTCTCTGTCGCAACCGCTATGATTCCCTTCCTTGAGAATGATGACGCGAACCGCGCCCTGATGGGCTCTAATATGCAGCGGCAGGCAGTTCCGCTTCTTAAAACGGAAGCACCGATTGTCGGAACAGGCATGGAATACAAGGCGGCGGTTGACTCCGGCGTGTGTGTTCTTGCAAACGAAGACGGCGTTGTTGAGCGGTGTTCAGCCGATGAAATTGTAATAAAAGACGGCACAGCCTCTCTCCATACCTACAAGTTAACTAAATTCAAACGTTCCAACCAAGGAACCTGTATAAACCAACGCCCAACCGTTAAAAAAGGCGAGATGGTTAAGTCAGGTCAGGTTATCGCCGACGGTCCCGCAACAGCGAGCGGCGAAATCTCTATCGGCAAGAATGCTTTAATCGGCTTCATGACTTGGGAGGGTTATAACTACGAGGACGCCGTTCTTCTTAACGAAAGAATGGTGCGCGATGACGTTTACACTTCGATTCATATTGAAGAATACGAAATCGAAGCCCGCGATACAAAACTCGGTCCCGAAGACATAACCCGCGATATTCCGAACGTCGGCGAGGACGCTCTGCGCGACCTTGACGAGCGCGGAATAATAAGAGTCGGTGCGGAAGTCCGCGCAGGGGATATCCTTGTCGGTAAGGTTACACCGAAGGGCGAAACCGAACTTACGGCGGAGGAACGCCTCCTTCGCGCGATATTCGGCGAAAAAGCCCGCGAGGTACGCGACAATTCGTTAAAAGTACCGCACGGCGAATCCGGCATTATCGTTGACGTTAAGGTTTTCACCCGCGACAACTGCGATGAGCTTTCCCCGGGCGTTAACATGAAAGTCCGCTGCTATATTGCCCAAAAGCGCAAAATCCAAGTGGGCGACAAGATGGCGGGGCGGCATGGCAACAAGGGTGTCGTTTCGAGGGTTCTTAAATCCGAAGATATGCCCTATCTCCCGGACGGAACGCCGCTTGATATCGTTCTTAACCCCCTCGGCGTGCCTTCGCGTATGAACATCGGGCAGGTACTCGAAGTTCATCTTGGCATGGCGGCTTCAAAACTCGGCTGGAAGGTCTGCACACCCGTCTTTGACGGCGCGCACGAGTCCGATATCCGCGACACCTTCCGCGAAGCAGGTCTCCCCGAAGACGGAAAAACTATCCTCTACGACGGACGCACAGGCGAACCCTTCGACAACCGCGTAACCGTCGGTTATATGTATTACCTTAAGCTCCACCACCT
>JAISGY010000016.1 GCA_031262835.1 Ruminococcus sp. | reverse complement strand
TCTTTCCAAGGCAAAGGTGTCGGTGCAAGTCCGTCCAAGGTCACAAATAAATTTAGCGAGGGAAACCAAATGTATCAAGACAAAACACTCATATGTAAAGACTGCGGACAGGAATTCACCTTCACAGCCGGCGAACAAGAATTCTATGCTGAAAAAGGCTTTCAGAACGAACCCCAGCGTTGCAAATCCTGCCGTGATTTAAGAAAATCCGGCGGCGGTCAGCGCGAAATGTTCGAAGCTACCTGCGACAGCTGCGGCGGCGTTGCAAGAATCCCCTTCAGACCCAAAGAAGGCAGACCTGTTTATTGCAGCGATTGCTTCGCAAGAATGAACCCCGGCAGAGGCTAAACATCACTCCCCGAAAAAGCGTAATCTTCATAACCGTGATTTAAGTCGAACGCGACCCTATGATTTCATTGCGTTTTACGGCGTCTGTTTAGTTTTGCCTGAAAATTCTATTTGCGTCTGCGGAGTACGGATGATTATTCCGTACTCCTTTATTTAATATTTACATTATTTAAGATTGTTTATCATTTGTTCAAAATAATTTATCATCTTTTACGCACTTCTCTATTGATTTTTGCTAAGAAATTTAGTATAATTCTATAGTAGAGGTTTTTAAACATTATTGAGTTTGCAAAAAGACGCTTTCCGCCTCGGGGGTTTGGTTTTATGATTAACAAAGAGCGAATCCAAAAACTGACTGTATACGACGTTAACGATCGTGTGCTGTTTTCAGTGCCGGCGGATAAAATCTCCTTCCCGAAAGACTTTTTCAGATTAAAGCAGACCGACCTCGTCGTTATTAAGGCAAAAAACCTCCCCGTTCTTTTTCAAGGCACGAAAATTGTCGTTATCTTTGAATACCTAACCGGGCTTCGCATGAAATACATCACCGAAGTCGATTTGGGTTCCGAAACACAGATGAATTTCCACGTCGGCGACGGGCTTGCCCTCGAAGAACGCCGGCGGTTCTATAAAGTCCCTGTCGATTTTTACGGGACTGCAACCTTCATGATCCGCGACGAGGAGATAACCCCCTTCGAGCCGCCGATCCCCATACATTTTTCAGACCTTAACCTCGGCGGAATTTTCTTCTCCTGCAGCTCACAGGAATTTGTCGTCGGCGACCAAATCCAAGCCGTTTTCATCGACGGCGAAATGTCCCTCTTAAGCGAGATTTTGCGTGTACAAAAAAACCCCGACGATACCATAAAGGGCTATGGCGCAAGATTTTTAACAATCACAAGCCCCCAAGAAGAACGCCTGTCGCGCTTCATATTCGATTGTCAGCTCGCCGAACGCGAACGCCGCCGCAAAAAAGAAGAACTACAACGCCGTTAGAGGGCGTGCGGAGCAGAGGTTCAATGCAATATAATTAAAATTTAAGGATGACGCAAAATATGTCAACTGTCATTGTCGTTACAAATCAAAAAGGCGGTGTCGGTAAGACAACCACCTGTGCATCGCTTGCGGGGATTTTCCGTTCTCGGGACAAGTCGGTTTTAGCCATAGACATGGACCCTCAGGGGAACCTGTCCTTCTCCCTCGGCGCGGACGACGACGGCTTCACCATCCATGACGCCTTAAACGCAAAATGTACAATTGAAGAAGCGATTAAGACGACGGATATGTGCGATGTAATAACGTCGAATATTGTCCTTTCCGGGTCTGAACTTGAAATGACGGCGGTAAGGCGCGAATTTGTCCTTAAGGATATGTTAAAAACTGTTAAGGCGAAGTACGATTTTATTATAATTGATACTCCGCCGGCACTGTCTGTACTTACAATTAATGCATACACAGCCGCGGACGAGCTTATTATACCGATGACGCCCGAGATTTTGTCGCTTCAAGGGTTAACACAGCTTAAAGAGACGATTATCGCCGTAAAAAAATACTACAACAAAAAGCTCTGGATACGCGGAATTCTCCTCACAAAATGCCCGTCGGGGAAACAGCTTCTTGCGGCGGAAGTTGAAGAGATGGTTAGGCTTGTCGCGAAGCAGTTCGACACGGAAGTCCTGCCGATAAAGATTACGAATTCGGTTGCGGCGGCGGAAGCACCTGCCCATCAGGAAACGCTGAATATCTACTCGCCCGGTTGCAGAGCGGCGAAAGATTATCTCACCCTTACAAAGCTTCTTTACCCCGATATTTTTTGAAATTACGGAAAAATAAATGCCCCAAACTAAAACACGCGGAACTAAAACACATAAAACCCCGGCGCTGATGAAGCTTTTAACGAGCGGAAGCAGACCCGACAACCCCTTCATTGACGATTCATTCAAGGGCGATTTAATATTGCCCGAAAAGCCCGCGCCCGTCCGCCGCTATAACCCCGGCGAGGAATTCGACCTTGATATTATAACCGAGCTTGCGAGTGAATTTTTACCAACCGCGATCGAGCGTTTCGGTTGTTGCAAGTGCGACAGATGCTTTGCAGATATGCTGTCACACGTTATTGAACGCTGCCCCCACGCGCTTATTAAAATTCGTTCAAAGGACGATTTCCTACGCGCCGAATACCTAAAAGAGCATCACCGCAACGCAGTTTTGCGCCAAGTAGTCCACGTCGCAATAAGTTACCGCAACCGCAAAAAACACCTTACCCCGAGAATTAAGATGTAAAAAATGCACCGACAAAAGCGGCGCATTTTTTAGTTTACCTATTCACAAACTCGACAAATTTCGCCGCAAAAAGTTTTATAAAATCCTTTGTACCGCCGTCAGCGATATTGCCGTCCGAAAAACTGCCGTCCGCTTGAATGTAACATTCCGGCTGTAATAAAAGCGGTATGTTTAGGAATGAGAGAACCTGTTTAAGCTGATTTACGGCGAGCGAAGCCCCGATTTTTCCGGGGGAAACGCCGGCAACAGCCCCCGGTTTTCCGCTCCAGACCGACTTGCCGTTCGGGCGGGAACCTATATCAAGCGCGTTTTTTATGCAGGCGGGATAACCGCGGTTATATTCGGGCGTGATAAAGAGAAGGCAGTCCGAAGAGGCAATCTCGGCGCGAAATTTAACCCAGCTTTCCGGCGGGCTTTGCTCCAAGTCCTCCGAAAAGAGCGGCAGACTCCCGATGTCGGGGAAGGAAACCTCGAATTCGCCGGTTTCCCGGAGGAACTTTTCAATCGTCTTCCCGACCGCGAGCGAATTAGAGTTTTTACGAAGACTCCCGATTATAACAGAACATTTTTTCATTTGTTTCACCTTCCTATGCCGGTTTTACTGCGCGTACAACCTTAACCTTCGCGGGTGTTTTAGCTTTTTTCGCGTTAAGGCGTTTGTCAATATTTTCCCTGTCGTAGCCGATGACGTATTCGCCGTTTTCAAAGACGGTTACAGGCACGCCCGCGATGCCCGTTAAGGCGACAAGTTCCTTGAGGTTATCGCGGTTGTCGTCGATGTAAATTTTATCATAATGCATATCCAAGCTGTCGAAATAGCGTTCTAATTTTTCGCAATAAGGGCAGGTGTGGGACGAGTAAATCTTAATCATTAATAAAACCTCCGTAAATTTCTTTCACTCTATAGCATATCAAGTTCAAACGATTTTACACTCCGCGCTGTGTGTTTTACGCCCCGCTCGCCGCAGGTAATTATAGTTATATTTGATATTTTATGTCGTTTTCCAAAGAATGTTTTTCTTTCTCGTATGGTGCTGACCTTGTTTTCGGGAATAATTACCATATGTTCCGAAAAACCTTTCCGGCAATAAACCGCGAAATGCTTGTCGTCATAGGTTATCCCGCCGGTAAAATATTCCGTAATGCAGGCGGCAAGCAAAAGCACAGACGGAATCAAAACCATGATTAAAAGGAAAAGATACAGCCTTGTGAAATTCGGCAAGGCGTGTTGCAGGATAAAAAAACCGACGGCAAAGCCGATTATAAGGAGGGTCGGGAACCACGTCAGCTTAAAGAAAGACGTCTTCGCGGTGCGGTATTTCGGCAGCTGCCGCAAAAGCGACATCTCCGTCTTCGGGAGAAACATGAGCGGTGCCGCGCCGCCCTTCGGAAGCTCCGTAATCGGGATAAAAACGGGAATCTCGCGCCGCCCGTAGCCTGTACAGCCGATGTTTATCGAATAAAGCCCGAAAATTTTCATAATCATATTCTGCCTTATGTCAGTGTAATTTACATAATCGCGGTTAATATAAAAACTCCAGCGCGAAAAATATCCGCCCTTTATTTCAATCAGCCGCCCCCTCATAGTCAGGCGGTAATTTTGCAAGCGCAGGATATTCGAGATAAACGAATAAAGATAACCGCAGGCGGCTATTGCAATTATGAAGATAAGCCCGTCCGAAACGCCGACGATAAGGGTTTCGGCGAGTACCCTAAAGCGGTTTAATATATCAGTGTAATAGATCCCGAGGGTGTCACGGATTATATCCGCGCTTTGATAGAGCAAAATTAGGAGATAAAGCCCGCCCGAATAGGCACTCGAAAACAAGACCGAATACAAAAACAGCATTGAGCGCGGGTTTTTATAGCTTATGGTATGCCTTTTTTTAACGGAATCGGACGAGCTTATACGGAAACGTCTTAAGACACGCTCGGCGGTTTTTTTATCGGTAATTATAACCACATCGGAGGCTTTCCGCGCATTAAAAGCCGACTTCGCCTCCGACTCAATCTGTAGCTTTACGGCGCGGAAAGGTCTGCTCCAAAAAGTTTCTCTCGACGAGAGGAGCGAGACTTTTTTATAGTTAATTTTATAGATTGCGCGGACGAAAAAATTGTTCTTTATAATGAGTTCATTTTCGGTGAATTTATAGCGGAAGGTGAAATATTGCATTAAGATTATCGCCGCTAAAAGGGCAACGAGAAGAAGGTCCCAAAGTCCCCATGAAATCCAGCGTGTTACATTAAAATTATAGACAATAAGGCGGCGCAGAATCGGTATGAGAAGAAGCCAGAATTTGCGCTTTGAATAGGTTAAAAGCGCGAGAGGGTGCTGGAGCGAGAAGTCTGTCATAATCCCCCCCTGTTCGAGAGGAGGTTTTCGGCTTTTTTTATGAATTCCTCCGTGTCGGCGTCGGAGAGGAACGGGATAATCATCCGCCCGCCCGAAGCGTGAATCATAACGGCATTAAAGCGCAAAAACCGAAGCGACGTGATATACTGCACCGCCGACATCATCATACGCCTGTTCGAGCGGATTATAACGCCCGTTTCTGCAGAAATTTCCTCGAACGAGACGGCGTAACGCGCTGTGTCAAACCACTTCGGCAGAATAATCCCGGCAATCACAACATATATAATTGTAAGCAGGACGATTGCGGCGATAATTATAACCTCCGGCATCGTCGTTATATCAATCCGAAAGTAGTCCGGATAGGTTTTGTGAAGCCATAAAAACAGCAGATAAAGACTCAAAACACAGACTGTAAAGCCGATAAAAATCATCAGCCTGAGTGAATTGATCGAGTCGGTATCGGCATAAAATTTCTTCGTCATCAAAAACCAACGTTTTTATATTAGCGGACGAGCGAGAATAGCAGAAATAGTAAATTCTGTATTCTGTCCTCTCGCCTCTGTCCTCTGTAATAGTATGCTCGAAAAGATAAATTTACTCTTCTGGGGATATGGAACAATCGCGCTGATTTTAGTCACCGGGATTATTTTTTCCGTTAAAATCGGTTTTTTACAGCTTAACCTGCCGAAAATTTTACGAAGCACAATCTTTGCGAAATCCGCAAAGAAGAACGGTGAAATCTCGCGTTTTCAGGCACTCTCAACCGCCCTTGCCGCGTCAATGGGGACGGGGAACATTGTCGGTGTCGCCGCCGCAATAAGCCTCGGCGGGGCGGGTGCGGTTTTTTGGATGTGGGTTTCGGCTTTTTTCGGAATGGGGACAGCCTATGCCGAAAATTATCTCGGCGTGGTTTATAAGAACAAGCGCGGGAAAACCGGCGATAAGTCCGCCGCAACACGCCCCACAGCATCTTCCGGCGCGTTAACCTACCTTGAACACGGCTTAGGCGCAAAGCCGCTTGCGGTTTTTTACGCAGTAGCGGCGGTGCTTGCTTCGTTCGGCGTGGGGAATATGACCCAATCGAACGCAATTTCAGGCGCGTTGTCGGAGGGGAACTTTGGCGCAAAAATCGCAATCGGTATAGTTACTGCAATTGCCGCCGGCGCAGTAATTATCGGCGGTGCAAAGCGTATCGCCGCCGCTTCCGAAAAAATTATCCCGATTATTTCGCTCTTTTATATAGTCGGCGCGGTTGTCGTTATCGCCTTAAATTACAAAAACATACCGTATGCCTTTGAAAGCATCTTCCGCGGCGCGTTCGGGATAAGCGCGGTGGGCGGCGGCATAAGCGGCACGCTCATTAAATACACCGTGACAATTGGCTTACAGCGCGGCATTTTTTCAAACGAAGCCGGAATGGGCAGTTCCGTCTTCGTCCATACCGAAACCGACTGTAAAGACGGCGCAGTCATGGGAATGTGGGCGATGGCGGAAGTTTTCATCGACACTTTAATCTGCTGTTCTGTAACCGCTCTCGTTATCCTCACCGCGAAAACCGACCTCAACGCCGAAACAATAACCGTCGTCAGCACAGCTTTTGAAGCCGGTCTCGGGCAGTTCGCCGGGGTTTTCATTAAAATTTCAAGCGTTATTTTCGCCTTTGCGACAATCCTCGGCTGGTCTTTTTACGGTGAAAAGGCGGTGTTTTATCTCACCGACAAAAAAGGCGTAAAGCGGGGCTATATCTTCGTTTACCTTGCGCTTGTCGTTGTCGGTGCGGTGATAAATATATCGATTGTTTGGCAGCTTTCGGATATTTTCAACGCGCTGATGCTAATCCCGAATTTAATCGGTATTCTTTATCTTGCGAAAGAGGTTAAAAAGCCGCTGTAGGGCAACTGCCGCAACGCTATTTTATTAGCTCTTTGCGGTAGCCGTCAAACGGGACAACCGTATTCGCGAAAATCTTCCGCACAGCCGATAGCCCGTCTTTCGGGTTAAGCTCGGCGGGGGAAAAATGCGTAAGCCAAAGTTCGCGAACATTCGCAGACTTAGCGAGCTTTGCCGCATCCGAAAAGAGCATATGCTTCTTGTCCTCCATACGCTCCCGCATGGCGTCGTCGGCGTACATTCCCTCGCAGATGAAAAGGTCGGCTTCGTGTGCAAAATCCGCAATCGCCGAAAACGGCGCAGAATCGGTGCAATACCCGATTTTGACAGGCTTCCGCTCCCCCTTTGTAACCATAGAAGTGGTTATAACACGCCCGTCAGGCAGAGTTACAGCCTCGCCCGAATGAAGCGTGCGGTAAAACTTAACAGGTATTTCAAGCTCCTTCGCCCTCTCCGGGTCAAACACCGGCGGTCGCTTAAGCTCCAAAAAATACCCCAGACAGGCTATCCGATGCCTCATAGGCAGGCAGGTTATCTCGAAAATCGGGGTATTAGCGTGGTTTTTGCTCTTGTCAGCCTCCCCGCCGAACTCAAACGACGAAGGCTCGCGAGTATCAATTTCACGAATTTCAACCTCAAACGGCAAACCCGGGCATATTATCGTCAAAGCCTCAACTATCCGCCGAAGTCCCCGAGGTCCGGCAATAACAAGCTTCCCCGTCTTCCCCCCGTTCCCCAGCGACAGCAAAAGCCCCGGCAGCCCCGAAATATGGTCGGCGTGAAAATGCGTAACAAGCAGCAGTTCAACCCGCGACATCTTACAATCCGCCCGCCGCATCGCAACCTGCGTCCCCTCCCCGCAGTCAACAACAATAGCCTTCCCCTCAAGCTCCACATACAAACTCGTCAAAAATCGCTTAGGCAAAGGCATCATACCACCGGTACCTAAAAGTATAACATCTAACATCTAAAGCTCCGAAATAGAAGATTACAGATATAATTATAAACCCAAAAAACGAGAAAGTCAAGTATAATTTTACCAAAAATAAACCGCCGAGAATTTTCGGCGGTTCATTGATTTTTATAGTTTACTCGTCTCCGATTGCGGCATCTTGTAGAGCGTCATAGCCTTCTTCGCCTGTGCGGATTTTTATAACGTTTTTGACGTCATAGATGAAGACTTTGCCGTCGCCGATGTTGCCGGTGTAGAGGACTTGTTTTACTGCTTGGATCATTGTATCGAGGGGTACTTTGGAGATAACCACGTCGATTTGGATCTTGGGCAGGAGTTGGGAGTCGATTTCTACGCCGCGGTATTTGTGACCGCCGTGTTGCGAGCCGTAACCGAGAACATTTGTAACGGTTATGCCGGTTATGCCGATCTGGTCGAATACTTGTTTGAGGGGTTCAAACATGGACTGGCGAGTGATGATTGTAACTTTTGTGAGAGTGCCGGGCGAACCGGTTGCAGTGTTGGTAATTTCGACTGCTTTTTCGACAGAAACGGGGATAACGGGGGTTGACTTTTTCTTCTTGCCGCCTTCGATGATGTCGAGTTCGGGGTGAGCGATGGGGAGGAAGTCCGCGTATGCGTTTTCGATACCGTGTTCTGTGGAGTCGAGACCGAGGAGTTCTTCTTCGCGGCTTGCGCGGAGTCCGCGAACCTTTTTAATTGCGCCGAAAGTTATAACCATTGTAACCGTTGTCCAAGCGATAACCGCAAGGAGTCCGAGAGCCTGAACGCCGAGGAGCTTGAAGCCGCCGCCGTAGAAGAGACCTGCGGCATCAACAGACCAGTCGCCGACAGTCATGGGCTTTGCGAAGAGACCAACCGCGAGGATACCCCAGATACCGTACGCGAAGTGAACGCCGACTGCGCCGACAGGGTCATCAACGTGAAGTTTTAGATCAACGAATTCTATTGCAACAACAACGAGGACACCGGCAACGATACCGATTATGATTGAACCGAGGGCGTCAACGTTGTTACAAGCCGGCGTAATTGCAACGAGACCTGCGAGAGAGCCGTTTAAGGACATTGAAACGTCGGGTTTTCCGTTTTTAATCCAAGTGTAAGTCATGGTTGCGATTGTTGCGAATGCGGGAGCGAGAGTTGTCGTTAAGAAGATTGACGCAAGCTGGTTGGTGTCTGTTGCAGCAGCACCGTTAAATCCGTACCAGCCGAACCAGAGGATAAAGCAACCGAGTGCGCCTGTTACGAGGGAGTGACCGGGGATAGCGTTAACCTTAACGACCTTGCCCTCTTTGTTTGTGGTGTATTTGCCGATACGTGCGCCGAGGAACGCCGCGCCGATGAGAGCTGAGAGACCGCCGACAGTGTGGATTGCTGCGCCGCCCGCGAAGTCGATGAAGCCCATCTGTGCGAGCCAGCCGTTCGGATTCCAGATCCAGCCGGCTTCTATCGGGTAAACAACGAGAGAAATAACTATGCAGTAGATAAGGTAGGACGAGAATTTTGTACGTTCAGCCATTGCGCCGGAAACGATTGTTGAAGCCGTTGCGCAGAAGACCAAGTTGAATACGAAGCTTTGCATATCAAAGTTCGCGTAATCTGTGAAGATGCCTAAGTTCGGGACGCCGATAAAACCGAAAAGGTAATCTTCCGCCATCATGATCGAGAAGCCGAGGATAACAAAGCAGAGCGCGCCGAAACAGAAGTCCATAAGGTTCTTCATTATTATGTTTGCGGCGTTTTTAGCTCTGGTAAATCCTGACTCTACCATCGCGAAGCCGCATTGCATAAAGAATACAAGAGCCGCACCGAGCAGGAACCAAATTGTGAAATCCATAATATCACCTCAAAAATTTTATACTATATAATTAACAAGACGTTGCAAGTATGCGGCGTATTCCTTCAAATGAAATATGTATAATGTTAACTTGCAACAAGTAGCTTAAAAACATAAAACGCACATATTAAGAGGGTTAACCTCAATATGTACGCTGTTGTACTGATTTATTCCGTTAAAAGCCCGCTTGTTATGTTATTATTATATCACGCGATTTTTCACTTGTCAATAGCAAAATGCAAGTTTAGAGATAGAATTATTCATATTTCTAAGCCGCTTTTTTGTGCAATTTGTACAACACTAAAGTTTCAACCGCATTTCGGAGTTGCCGTTGCCGCGCATTGAAAAGCCGTGTTTAAGGTAGAGCGGCTGCCCCATAACCGTGGCTGACAGGTCGATACAGCTTATTTCTTCTAACTTCGCGTAGTCGATTACCGCTTCAAGAAGCCTTGATGCAATACCCTGCTTGCGGTATTCCGGTTTCGTGTAAACATTCATGAGCATTGCAGTTTTTCCGTTAGAAAATGCAAAATTCGCGGGCTTCTCGCATTTTATGAGGAAAATAACCGCCGTAAAGACGCCTTCTTTCTCTGCTATGAAACATTCGCAAACGCTGCCCAAATTCCGCTCGAAGTAGTCCGTAATTTGTGCGGAGAACTGTCCTCGCTGCGCTTCGGAAAGTTCGTGGTCGACGGACAGATATTCGAGCCTGAAATCCGTCAATACATTAATATATGTTTTATCTGCCTTTAGTATGTTCATTTTCTCATCTCCTTATAATAGTTTACAACATTTTTGCTAAATTTCATGTAAAAACTATTAATAAACTCTAAATAAAAATTTTTTTGAATTTCCGTAAATTTTCTCTTTACAAATTCCCTAAAATATGATATAATCGTATATGTATAAAAGTATCTCTACTTTTCGGAGGAATTCCACAGTGGACATTGCGAGAAAAAGGAAAATATTAAAGAAACTTAAGGATAAAGGCAGGAGCAATTGGTTATTATTTCTGCCCTGTGCTATAGCGGCGTTTTTCGTTCGCCTGTTTTATGGTATTGCTTTGCGGGTTGATATGATTTTGCCGGCAAGAAGGGTGAAACCCGAAAAGGCAACGAAACCGGAAAAGAGCCCTGCCCGGACACCGGCGGCAACGCCTGTCGTTATGTATTCGCAGGACGTCCCTCCCGAAAAGAAAATAAAACCCTCAAAACGCCCTACATACGCCCGCCTTATTTCGGCTATGCTTAGTGTTTGCTTTGTGTTTACGTTTTTGCCGGTTGCGGGGATTGGGATTGCGGCGGCATCGGATAATCCTGCTGATTATTCTATAACATCGGCAAGAGTTAATGATACGCAAGATGGAAAATTCGATAACTATTACTATGTACTTAATACACAAAAACCGACCGCGGCTTCGCAACAGATAACGATTAAAAGTAAAACCGAGGATTACGGCAATGATTCGGTATTATTGAAAATCAATATGGGAGCTATATCTGACCCTACCGATAGAAAGAATATAATATCGAAGGTTGTTGTTGAAATAACAAACAATTACGACACCTCCTTTAAGGACACTTCATGGGTATTCAATGCCGGCGAAGGCGACAAAGAATTATTTATAACTGGGCTTCCTAACTATAACAACCAAGCACAGATTACTTGGTCATTTAAACTTGTACCTTATTACAGATTACCGACGTATTACCGTATATTGCCTAAAGCAGAAGAGCGTGACGGGGACGGAAACATAACACAGGCAGCTGTAGCAGAAGGTTTTCAAGAATCAACCGACACTTTTGAATACCCCGGAGACGACCGTTCTATAAATTTCCCCAGACTATTTGTAAATCTTGATACACCGGCGCGTATTTCGTCAAGATATGACACAGCAACAAATACCGCAACGGTTTCTTGGACCAAAGTACCCGACGCTAACGGATATGTTTTAACACGCTTAAACGAAACAGGGACGGTTATAACGACTATTCCGATAAAGGACGGAGATGTAAACTCCTACGAAGATACTGACCTTACAAGTACATCTGTTTATACCTATTGGGTTGAAGCTTATAAAGGAATCGCCGATTATAAGGATATCGACTATGTTTCTGCGAACGATAAATACTACATATTCAGCAATCGTTTTGACAGAACCAAAAAAGAGATTGAGGGACAGGAGAATGTTGACAGTAAGATTATTACCCACATCAGCCCGCCCACGGGAGGAAGATATACAACTTCGGGGAACAGCGTTACCGTTTCGTGGCAAGCTTCCGATCGAATATCCGCTGCTCCGAATCCGGCAGGGTATATTGTATACCGCATGACAGAGGCGCAGTATGCGTCTGCGGGGGGAACCGGCATAACGCTTGACGGCATAAAAGAGTACGGGCTTCGTCTCTATAGCCCCGATTCAACAACCGATTCGCGTTATCCGTTCAGACAGACTTCCTACACCGATGTCGGCGTTGACCTTTCGAGTGCGATTTACTACGCCGTAACCTCGTACCGTAATGTCCCGGTATCGTATGAAGATGATACAATTCATGAAAGTAATCCGTTAATAATAAGGGTTACTTCTGTGCCGCAGCTTCCCGCTCCGGCGAATGTTACCGCTATGCCCGCCTCGGATGACTCAAACGCAGTTTTCGTAAATGCCTCTCCTGTTACATCTGCAGCTTCTTATGTAATTTCGTACAGCGTTATGACGAATGGGTCTCCGTCCGAAACATCTACCGAATTTAAAGCTTCTTCGCTTCCCGCTAAAGTTAGAGGGCTAAGACCCGGTACAGAGTACAGATTTTCCGTAACAGCCGTTGATGCCGGTAACAATTACGGCGTGGCAAGCCTCACAACGGCAGACGCAATTCCGGGAACGCTCCCGTCCTCTGTTAACACCGCTCCCGATGTCACCTTAGACACCGTTACGAAGAAACCAGTTATCAGAATCCGGGCACTCGCTTCGCCCGATTACGTTGACAAATACGAAATTTACCGTCGTACTTATGACGCAAACGGCACACCTACAACCGAATTTGTAAAGATTGACGAAGTGCCCGGCAGCCCGAGCAATTCCGAATATACCTATATCGATGAAACAGCCGCAAACGGCACAACCTATAGATATAAATATATCCCGAAAAAAGCCGTGACTGATGGCGTACTATCCGGCAATGCGTTCGTTCCGAAAGAGCCGGTGCGTGTACCTGAATCGCCGCAATCTCCCACAGTAACCGTTCCCGCTCCCGTCGTCCCCCCAACCCCCGCGAAACCTTCTCTCGGGGCGATTGACGCGCCGACCTATGCCTACAGCACCGATAAAACGCAGATGACGCTGACATGGAAAGCCCCGGCTAACGCTTCCGCCGCCGACGCAGATGTAAAATACACTATCCACGCGTATATTGATGGTTCAAGCGACCCGGTAAGAACTGTAACGTCTACTAAAAACACAACCGCAACCTTTGCTACCCCTACCGACGGCAATGTTTGGAACTTCTATGTCGTTGCGGAAGATATAAACGGGAACTATTCGCAGATAAAATCGAAGGAAATGTATTTCGACCCGACTGCAATCCCGCCCGAGCCTTTAAAACCTTCTCTCGGAGGGACTACAACAAAGATACCCGACCCGAATTCTTACGTTAATACTGACAGCGGCAGGATGATTGTTGATTGGCAAGAACCGGTAAACGCCTCGGCTCCGACTGCCGATGTTGTCTACAATATCTATATTTCAACAACTAACGCCCCCGGCTCGTTTGTCAGGATTAAGGAAACAATTTCACCGAGCGTTGATATTGATATATCCGCTTATCATACCGGCGAGACGCTCTATTACTACATTGAAGCGGTTGATAAAAACAACAATTACACAAGCGTAAAAACAGGGGTTATGACATATCCCGCGCCTGTTACCCCCGGTCCCGATAAACCCGCCCTCGGTCTTCAAATGCCTGCGCCTCTCTATACATACAACTCCGATAAAACAATTATGACGATGACGTGGCAGGCTCCGACAAATGCTTCAGCGGTAGATTCTGATGTTAAATATACCGTCTACGCTTATGTTGACGGTTCAACCGACGCGCACAAAATTGTAACTACCTCTTACAGCCCGTCTGCTGCCTTTGCTACCCCTACTGACGGAAATAATTGGTGTTTCTATGTTGTTGCGGAAGATATGAACAATAACTATAGTTCGGTAAAATCCAAGATTATGTTCTTTAGCCCGACGGCAACCCCGCCAACCTCCGCGCAGCCTTCTCTCGGAGGGACAGAGACGAGGATACCCGACCCTGTATCTACTGTCAATAACGGCAAAATTGTCGTTGAATGGAAAGAACCCGCAAACGCCGGAGCTTCGGACGCTAATACAATCTATAATGTTTACGTTTCAACAACCAACGCCCCCGGTTCATATGAAAAGGCTAAGGAAACTATTTCGCCTGTTACGGAAATAAACTTGAAGCAATATGCTCCGAACGGCGAAACACTTTATTACTACATTGAAGCGGTTGACAGAAACGGCGTTTACAGTGCCGTAAAATCGGCGGTTATGAGGTACACACCCGCAGCCACCGGCTCCGACACCACCGACGAAAACGGCAACCCGTTATTCCTCATGAAACCCCGCGATATCGCCGTCGTTCCCGCTGTAAACTCCGCACAGGTTAACTGGTCGGCGGTTACAGGCGCACAGGGCTATATTGTCTATGCAAGCGGTCCTTCGGGGCAGATCGAACGGAATGTAACCTCGCCGGGCTTCAAACACGATTACCTCGGCGGCGGAGACGTTTGGAGTTACTATGTCGTTGCCTATGCGGTAAATGCCGCCGGCGTTACTAAATATTCCGCGCCCTCCGATACCGTTCGTACAACAATTTTAGCCGCCGAGACAACCGCCGCAACCACAACCACCACCGCCACAACCAAAGACACAACCTCAACCCTCCCCGCACCTCTCGACTTTAAGGTTGTGACGACGGACGGAATTGCAACACTTACATGGAAAACGGTTGCAGACGCGTACAGCTACACTGTCCGCGCAACAAGCCGTAACCAAAACCTCGAATTCAACACCTCAACCGGTTCATTCACCCACAACAACCTCCTAAACGGCGAAGTTTGGACCTATACCGTTAACGCGAACCGCCTCGGGCAGAACGGGGCAACCTCCGCCGGGCGCAGCTCCGAGTCGATTACCGTAACAATCGGTATGACCCTCGCCCAACCGCAGGACCTCGCCGCAACAAACGGCAACCGCCAAGTTGACGTGTCGTGGTTAGAGGTTGACGGCGCGGAAGGCTACATAATCTATCTCTACAATAACGCAGAGATTCAGTTTGAACCCCTCGCCGTAACCTCCGAGCCCCTCTATATCCACACCAACCTCGTAAACGGCACCCGTTACACCTACATGGTTGCCGCCTATAAGTACATCAACAACAAGCAAACCCTCTCGCCCTACTCAATGACAGTCGTCGGCGTTCCCACAACAGGCTCCCCCACCGACCTCGACCGCATTATCGAAATCAAGGGCGCGCTTCCGTACGGCATGGATCACTCCGAGCTTGCCTCCGCCTTCGCCAATCACGGCGCGTACGACAAGGACGTTGACATCTACATCAGCTCCGGCAGTGAGTCAACAAACGCCGTCCGCAACACCCTCTCAGGCTACGCAAACGGCATCGAAAGCTTTATCGCCTACCCCTTCGACATTAAGGTCTACTATGACGAAAGCCGCGTTGAAGCAGTTCCCGCTCCCGGTTTCGGCGTAACATTTACCCTCCCGATCCCCGACCAACTCGCCAAATACCGCGACTACATCAACGTCCTCCACATCAACGACGCGAACCAGATGGAAATCCTTCCCTCTACCCTCACCGAAATCGACGGCGCATGGACAATTTCGTTCATCGGTACAAGCTTCTCGCCCTACGCCTTCGTTATCTACAAAGACCAAATTACCGACGCCTCAAGCGGCACCTTCGCTGACCTTGCAGCAGCAGGCGCGGACACCTTCAACTTCGGCGGGCTCTTGGGCTTCACAGCAATGTTCACCAAACCCACCCCGACAATAAGAAGCAGTTCAAAACGCCGCGTGTACAGGGTAAAGGCTATTAAAAGATAATCAAAAAGCCGTCGAATCGTAATGACTCGACGGTTTTTTACTATAGGGCGTGTCTTTTCCATCTGCCCTGTTTATAAAATATCAATGAAATTATTGTCGCAATTGTCCAGCCTATACAGAAGGCGATGCCGAGACCGTAGTAGCCTATGAAAGGGGTTAGGATATAGACGAAGAGGACGCGGAGGAGAAGGTCGGCGAAGGTTGCAATCATGAAGGTTTTCATTGCGCCCGCACCGCGGAGTATTGCGTCGCAGACGAGCTTGAACGCGAGGACGGGGTAGAAGCAGGCGCAGGTTCGGAGGAAGGTTGTCGCGATTGCTATTGCGCCGGCACTTTCTTCGGGGTTATCCATGAAGATGTTTACCATTGTGCCGGGGATAATTTGGAAGATTAAGATAAAGGGGACGACGAATATGAGGGACAGGAGCGAACCGGCTTTGAAGCCTTGTGGGACGCGTTCCGGCTTGCCCGCGCCGATGTTTTGCGCGGTGAATGAAGCGAGACCGTTCCCGGCGGTACCCATTGAGACGACGGCGAAGGTTGAGAGGCGGAAGCCCACCGAGAAACCGGCGATAGCGGATTCGCCCATCCGGTTGATAACGGATTGGACGAAGATGTTGCCGACCGAGACGAAACTCAGCTGTAAAATCGCGGGGATTGAGATGAACATTAACTTGCGGAAAGTTTTCGGTGAAAAGAAGGGGATTTTGTGCTTTACGCCATAACTTGTAACACCGATACGCATTTTGTGGATACGGCGCATCAGTACCGAAAATGCCAAGACCATTGCAACGCCCTGTGCGACAAAGGTTGCCCAAGCGATTCCGGCAAGCCCGAAGTCGATTACGGTTACAAAGAGCACCGACAAGCCGATATTAAGCAGACTTGAGAAGATAAGGAAATAAAGCGGCGTTTTCGAGTCTCCGAGGGCGGTGAAGATACCGTTGCAGATATTGTAGATAAAGACGAAGAACATTCCGTAGAAGTAGATGTTAAGATAAAGCGCGGAGTCGGGCATAATTGACGCGGGGGTTTCGAGGGCGGAAAGAATCGGGCGGCAGGCTATTACGCCTGTTAATGTAAGGACCGCCGAAAGGACTGTTGCGGTAATGAGGGCAGTGCTCATTGCATTTTTTAGGCGAACCATCTTTTTCGCGCCGAAAAGTTGGGAGACTATAACCGCCGTACCTGAATTAAGCCCGTTCGCAACCTGTAAAAACAGCATCGTTACGGGAAAGGACGCGCCGATAGCGGACAGCGCGTTCTCGCCGATAAATTTTCCGGCGATTATGCTGTCCGAGAGGTTGTACATTTGTTGGAATATTATTGAAAACAGCATCGGCAGCACGAACCGCCAGAGCAGCGAAAACGGCTTGCCGTTAGTTAAATCCTTGTTCATAAAAGTCACCTGCGATATATTATACACCTTTTAATTATGAATTGCAAGCGTAAATAACGACAACTTTTTAATAGAATGAAAATCTTTTTTGTATATTTTAATAGAATTAACATTATATCTATTGAAAAAGTACGGCGAATAATTTATAATTATAGTATATTTGTTTTTGAATGGAGTTAATATGGGAGTGAAGTATATTTTCGTAACCGGCGGTGTGGTTTCGGGACTCGGGAAGGGCATAACCGCCGCGTCTCTCGGGCGGCTCTTAAAAGCGAGGGGCTTTAGGGTTACGCTCCAAAAATTTGACCCGTATATAAATCTTGACCCGGGGACAATGTCGCCGTATCAGCACGGCGAAGTTTTCGTAACCGACGACGGTGCGGAAACCGACCTCGACCTCGGGCACTACGAACGCTTTGTTGACGAAAATCTTTCGGTTAACTCCAATGTTACAACCGGGAAAATATACTGGACAGTCCTTAATAAAGAGCGCAAGGGCGACTACCTCGGCGGAACGGTTCAAGTTATCCCACATATTACCAACGAGATTAAAGAGCGGATTTATCGCGTCGGGAAGGAATCCGGCACCGATATTGTTATAACTGAAATCGGCGGAACCGTCGGCGATATCGAGTCAACGCCGTTTTTAGAGGCAATCCGCCAAGTCGCAACCGACGTCGGGCGCGGCAATGCCATGTATATCCATGTAACACTTGTGCCCTATATCTGCGGCTCGGACGAGCTTAAATCGAAACCTACCCAGCACTCCGCGAAGGAGCTCCTCTCTGTCGGAATTCAGCCGGATGTTATCGTCTGCCGCTCCGAAAAGGAGATTCCGGAGGAGATGAAGAACAAAATCAGTCTCTTCTGCAACGTCCGCCCCGACGATGTTATCCAAAACCTAACCGCACCCTCTCTCTATGATGTTCCGCTATGGCTTGAGGCGGAGGGGTTGGCGAAAGCCGCCTGCCGTCACCTCGGCTTAGAGGAGCGCGACCCGGACTTGGCGGATTGGATATCAATGACAAAGCGCGCTCGGGCAGCGCAAAATTCCGTTACAATCGGGCTTGTCGGGAAATATGTTAATCTGCATGACGCGTATCTGTCCGTTGCCGAAGCCCTTCGCCACGGCGGGATTGACAACGATGCTAACGTCAATATCGAATGGGTCAACTCGGAAGAAATTACCCCCGAAAATGTTTCGTCGATGCTCTCGAAATGCGATGGAATAATTGTTCCGGGCGGTTTCGGCGAGCGGGGGATAGGCGGAATGATTGAGGCGGCGAAGTTCGCCCGCGAGAGGAATATCCCCTATTTCGGCGTCTGCCTCGGTATGCAGATTGCGGTAATTGAGTTCGCACGAAATGTTGCCGGAATGGAAAACGCGGACACAACCGAATGTAACCCCGAAACCGAATTCCCGGTTATCGACATCATGGAGGACCAAAAAACCATCACCGCAAAGGGCGGAACAATGCGCCTCGGTCTCTACCCCTGTAAAATCCAGCCGGGAACAATAGTCGAGCGCGTTTACGCCGAACCCCTAATCTACGAACGTCACCGCCATCGCTTCGAGTTCAACAACACCTTCAAGAACACCCTCGTCGAACACGGCTTAACAATCGCCGGAATCTCCCCCGACGAACGCCTTGTCGAAATTATTGAAAACAAGTCCTGTTCATGGTTCGTCGGCGTCCAGTTCCACCCCGAGTTCAAATCCCGCCCCAACAAGCCGCAAAAACTTTTCTCGGATTTTATAAGAGCTTCGCTTGAGAACGCAGGAAGATAAAACTCTAAACGGCGTGTCCGCAAAGGATACGCCGTTTTTATATCGTAAATTGTAACATAATCTGACATAAATGAATATATATATATTAAAGGTGAAACGGCAAAAGAAGAAAGTGAGGAAGAGAGAATGGCTTTCTACTACAACAATTCTTGCGGTTCTGCTGTTGCTGCTGCTCAGTCTGTAGGTTGCGGCGGTTGTCCCCCGAAACCTCCTTGCTGCCCTCCCGGTTGCAGGGGTGCGTCTGCGTATGAAATCTGGTTAGAGTGCGGGAATACAGGCTCTAAGGCTGATTTTATCGCATCGCTTAAGGGCGAAAAGGGCGACCAAGGCGCGCAAGGTCCTCAGGGTATCCAAGGGGCACAGGGTCCTCAAGCGAATCCCTTTTATCCGAAACAATTCTAATTTTGTGCCGCCATATCAAGCCGTACAGACGTTTTAAAAATCCTGTCAGTCGCCTCAAATTTCACCGAACCGTTGTATTTTTCGGCAACGGAGCGAATGGATTTCAAGCCTGTTGCAACGCCGCTTTCGCGCTTTCGGGAGAAATAGTCGCCGTCTTGCAGCAGTTTAACCTCGCCGTCGAAACTGTTGTTCATACCGAAGACGAGCATATCACCCGAAATCTTCGATTGAAGGCGGATTTGCATCGCGCCGTACTCCATAAGGCGGCAAGCTTCTATCGCGTTTTCAAACATATTACCGATAATCCTCGAAAGGTCAACGTTCGCGATTTTTCCGGGGCGGTATGGAATTTCAAGCCGGCAAACGACGTTTATCCCCGCGCTTTCGGCAATCCCCTTGTAATACGAAACGAGCGCGTTTACGGCTTCGTTCTCGCAAAAACGCTCCGCAAAAAAAGTGTCTAAAAGCGCGGTTTTGTTAAAGAGCAGCCTCGAAATTTCGTCGTGTTTCCCCTCCCGTAAAAACTCCAAAATCTGCTTTACCGCGCTTATGGTTTCCGCCTTCGAGTTATTCATCTCTTCAAGCGATTTTTCTCTTTCTGCGCGGGATTTTTCAAAAGCTGTCCCGGTCGTATTCATTGTTTCCGCAAGGAGCTTTGAAAGCGTTTTTTCACGTTCGATATTCATGATATCCGTCATCATAATTATACAGACAAAGAGCGCGGTAATGGAAAAAATGCGCGAGAGCAAGAAAGACAAGGTTATTTCATCGGAAAGCCTGTCAACGGTGCCCGAAATAGCGGTGAGCGCAACGAGTGTGAAGGGGATAAGCCAAACCGCTTTCCAAAACGGTTTCGTATCAAAATCGTTATTCCAAGCCTTGAATAACCTGCGAAGGATTCTGTTTGAAAAAAGGAAGACGAAGGTAAAGATAATAATCTTTGAAAGGAGGGCGACTTCGTAATGCACTTCCGGCAAAAACATATCCCCGAAACGGAATTCAAGGTAGTTCCCCATACCGAGTATAAACTGCATTGCGCATTGCGAAAACGCGATTATAAAGACATTCTGCAAAAAGCAGCCCTTCAAGAGAAATACCGCAAGCGGCATAAACATTATAAAATAAATAACAAGCCCGAACATCTGCCCCTTGCCGTAATCATTTACGATTTCGTGGAAAAGAAGCAAAATACCGGCATTAACAGCGAGAAGCCCGAGATTAAGAAGAATTGCCGTAACAGACTTTACGCGCAAAAACCTCTTAAGCGGGATATACTCAAGAAGCAGACAAAAAGAAGTATTAAGAAGGATATTAATTCCCGAGAGAAAAAAATCGAGCGGCTCGCTAATATTCATACTTTCAGCTCCTCGCCGACCCTAAGCTCTGCCAAAACTTCAAGGCAATAGCTTTCGAGTTCCGCCTCCTTGCCCGGTTCGTTCAGTCCCCCTACCGCCGCGAAAATCTGGCGGGTGTCGTGTCTTAGGCGGCTTGTCTCCTCCGTTTGCGCAACGATTTCGGCGTATGCTTTTTCTTTTGCCTTAACCGCCTCTTCCGCCGCTTTTGCACGAGAGGCAACCCCGGCGGATTCCTCCGCCTGACGCTTCGCGAGCCCCGCAATAAAGAGAATAGCCGCCATTCCCGCGAGGCAGATTAACCTTGACGGAATAATTGCCGTCGGGGTGAATGTGTTCGGGGTAAAGACGTTTCCGGCGGCAATCTGCGTAAACCCCATCAGGAGCGTAATAATCCAGAGCCTGCGCCAAAGTTTCGGGTTCTCATTTTCATAAAGCCCGGGGAATTTCTTTCGAGTTATAAAATAAAGACCTGCAATAATGACGGCAAAGACGGCTGTCATAACAACGAGATTAACTGTTCTGCCGATAATACTGCCGGGCGCAAGTGAAATTTCGGCAAGGTTTCCGAGCCCGTGCCCGACAACCATCAGCGGTGTTGTTGTACTTATAAAAAAGAGGTTCTTGTTCGGATTCCCGGGATAGATAAAAAAGGCGGGCAATGAAGTTAAGATAAATACAAGCAGTACGTATAGGTCAACCGACTGAATAGAATTCCCGAAACTTCTCTCCCAGAGCGGATAAATTCCCGCAAATACTGCCCCTGTAATCACAGCTAAAATGAGCGTTCTTTTCCGCGAAAAGATTGCCTTTTCTCTCCGCAAGAAATATATTAAAATCGAAAAATTAACGTATGCAATAACGACAATCACGATATTAATAAAGGTCATATGCTTTCCTCCATACAAGAACCGAAAAGCCATTCGTCATAAAGGTTCATAATCCGACGCCTGTCACGCTGCGTTATGTAAGCGGTGCCCCCGTCCTTCATTTCAAAATCCTTCCCGTTTATCCTTCGCACCTTGTCTAAGTTGACGATAAAGGAGCGATGAGAGCGGCAAAATTGCGGCTTCGGCAATCTCGCTTCAATGTCGTTAATATTAAGCGTGGTAGAAGCGGCAACCGTCCCTTTGCCGTCTGTGTGGATAACGCAGCGTTGATCGATAACCTCAATAAAGGAAATCTCGTCGTGCGGAATATCGACCTCTGCGGAGTCGGAAAAGATTGTTAAAACCTCACTTTTTTGCTTATCGCGGAGAGCGGCGGCGAGGGTTAGCGTATGGTGTATCATCTCGGGCGTAACAGGCTTTTCGATATAAAGAAGGGAGCGGTATTTATTCGCTTCAAAAGCGTGTTCGCGGCTCGTTGTCGTAAACGCAAGCAAAACGCCTTCGTCCCGCTCGCGTATTATGCGGGCGGTCTCCATTCCGCTTATATTTTCCATATAAATGTCAAGATAGATGAGGTGGTACATACCCTTGCGAAACTTATTAAGCAGTGCTTCGCCGGAAGGGAAGGTATCGCATTTTGCGGGCAGTTTCGACTCTTTTATAACGAGCAGAAGCCTGTCGCGGTCTTTTTTTTGGTCTTCGCAGACAGCAATACGCAGTTTCTGTTCCAAGACTAATACCTCTCTGTGGTTGTTACCCCATTATAGCATTTTTCGCGTATTTTTACAACTGCTTTTTTAAGGAATTTTTAAATGCTGTCGCGAAACGCACGAAATTAACCGCAAACACAGTGTGAAGCGTAATTGCGGTTGTCGCAGAAGGATTTGATAACGTTTCTGTAGTATGATATAATTATAATAGTTATAAATCTCGGTTATATCAAGGAGAAGTCCGTATGAAAAGAATATATAAAAGAATCTTGTCGATGATTCTGTCTTTCGCGATGGGTATTATGAGTGTGCCGGCGGCGGTTTTTGCCGAGGGCGAATCTGTAGTCACGGCTATTGACTTCGCACTTTATCCGACTTCATATACATATTATGTCGGCGCAGCACCTACTATAGCAGAGCTTTATACAGAAAGTATACTTCCGGTTTGGAATGACAATTATGTATATTCGCGCAAATATTTATCCGCAACGGTTGACGGAGTGATAAACCAAGATGTTGAAATAGAAACTTGGGCTTCCGTACCTTCGTATGATCCAAACACACCGGATACCTATGTTTTCACCCCCGCAACGTACTACGGATCAAAATCATATCGCTTTGATGGAATAGACCCACCGACAGTCACAATCACAATTAATGCCGTAGACAATAATACTATTATAGGCTTTTCGTCGCTCCCTTACGATGATATCGAATTTGCACAGGGTGAATTAGACAGCGAAGCAGAATTTCTTGAAGGCGGCTACCTTCCGTCGACGCTTGTTGCAGAGGTTTTATTAATCGGCGGAACTCCTTCTACAGCGGAGTTTGAGGTAACATGGAGCTGTCTTGTTCCATTTAACCCGAATGCAGATGACTACACTCAGTTTGTATACACCGCTTCAATAACTCCAACTTCTCTCGGCGACTATGTGTTAGACGCCGCTATGCCTACATTTACTGTCCTTATCAGAGAGGCGGCGAACGTTGATTATTATGTCACGGATTATGACCCTCTTTCGCAAACTTCATATACCATTCCTATGACAGAAGTAACGAGTGTAGAAGATATTACCGTAACGCTGCTTTCGCAATCGATAACTGCGAGACTTTCTCAGAGAAACGGGGATCATCCAGTAGACATAACTTGGAGCTGTACAACAGAATTTAATCCTGCCGTTGCGGGTGTATATTATTTCCGCGCCTACCTGGCAGATACTAATACATACACTATGTCGAGCGGCGTACAACTGCCCTATGTTATGGTTAATCTTTACGACCCTAACCGTACTACGCCGAGCGAATTTACTTACGACGGCAGTGCAAGTTTTTATCTTATAAACGGCGACGTGTTAAATATAAATACCACCGAACTTTCTTCAACTATAATAATAGCAGAAGGCGCGAGAGTAACAATAAACTTCCTGCAAACGCTCGAGAAAGATAATGTGGGTTACGGCACCGTTATAATAGGCAACAACGCACGTCTTGTTCTCAATGATAACCGTGTGAATGCCGGCAGCACGCTCTATTTCCCGATTTATGCCGCGGGAAAAAATATCACGCTTGAATCGACCGCATCGGCGATTACCTTAGCAAGCATTACCACCGAGTCAACAGTGTTTACCTTTAACTATCCCGAGGGCGACGGTTCTTCGAGCCTGTCATACAACACAACCCCTGCGCAAAGCGTAACCTTAATCGGTTCCGGTACAAACGGCATTACCGTCTTAGACAGCCTTGCAACCAATTCACTTAGTATACAGGGCGGTACACACGCGATTGATTTAAGCGTATCAGATTGGAAATATGAAACCTTCTTTGATTTTGAATACGGCACTTTCGGCTCTCCGATAGACGGACGAAACGCTTTAACCCTTACAGGCACCGGTTCGCTTACAATTGCAGACGGGAGCAGTTTAACTTTAAAGGGTATGCCCAACGGCGTCTTGCGCTACAAAACACATTTCAGCACCGAAAACGTATATTCGGGTATGCAGCCGCTTTTCGGCGGCGCGGGGATTAAGGCGGGCAGCGCGACCGTACAGATCGGGACGGGCGCAAGTCTTGCCGTTTACGGGGCAAACCTCCGAAGCCCTACCGCAACATATGTTTTAGGGGAAGACAACTACCCGATGACAAATATATACGGCGGACCGGCGGTTGACGGGGACGTTGATATATATTTTGAGGCGGTTGATACAGAAACCTCCACGCTCGTACTGCAAAACGGTACAAAATATACTACGGGCGAGGTTGAACTTGACACGACAACAGGACAGCTTATGGGTACGGGCAGCTTGGTTGAAACCTATACAAGCCCATATACCACACCCGACAGCTCCGTAACAGTGTACAAGCCCGCCGGCAACTACCTTGCGGGGGCGAACCTTGACACCGACGATGCGGACGCTTATCTTGCCGCTTGTATATCGGCTTTGCAGTCGTCGTTAACGGTTGCGCCGGGTTCAACAACCGCTGCTGCGGCAACCGCCGGGCGTCTTACCCTTTCGACAACAGAGCCGGACGTTTTAACCTATAGTGCAGAGCAGGTCGGCGGTACCCCGGGAATGGCAAATTCCGAATCCATAGAGGTTGAATTCAATCAATCGGTTACCTCCTTAACTTCAACCAATGTAACCCTTACCGGCGCGACGGCGGGAACACCCGTAATGGGCGACGACAATACAATATGGGAAATACCGATATCGGCTATTGCTGTCGATGATGACGACGATACCGACGATAATACTATAACGGCAACGCTGTCTATAACAGGCGTTTCGGGTTACGATTCCATTTCCCCGTCGAGCGTTGAGGTTGATTTATACAAAGCTCTGACGGTTAACCGAACCTTTACCGCTACCGAACACGGCGGCGAAGAAGGAGTTACGACAACCGACTATATCGAACTGCTTTTTAGTGATGATATTGACGGGCTTACGGCGGCTGCTGTAAGTTACACATTCGCGGGGGACGATACCGAGCATGGTGCGTTATCACTCACACAGGATGATGACGACGACTTGCTGTGGTACCTCGAATTAAGCTATTCGCCCGACGCGACCTCCGATATTACAATTACAATCGACGATTTTACGGGTGCGGATAACATCTTCCATGTGACAAACACACAGACTGTCAGAGTTTACAGCGGTACCGCACCGTCGTTTGACTACACCGTTTCACAGGTAGGCGGCGTAAGCGGCGTTTCGGACACAACAGGAATTCTTGTAACCTTCGATGAAGGGTTCACCCACACGCTTGCGAGCTCCCAAATCTACCAAAATATATTAGCCGACGAGCGCGACAGCCGCCCCGTAACTGTAGGAACGGTTACCGATAACGGCGACTCGAATCCTTTAACATGGTTCGTTCCGTTAACATTTTCGGATTATTTCACCGACGGTACAGAGCTTAATTTCTATCTGACAAGCCCCGACGACTACAGCGTCGTCTATAAGTCAACGCAATACGTTACGATTTATCGTGAAACAAGAACACCGACCTTTATAATAAAATCGTACGGCAATACCGGCATAATTCAAAACAACAGCGAAACCGACATAATCTCCTTCGATATTGAATTTGACACGCCCGTAACAGGCTTGACGAAGGACTCCGTAAGCATTACAGGCGGCGAGATTTATTCCGTTACCGCCTCTTTCCCGACAGGCTCTAACAGCTATACAACAGGCGCGCCGACCGACCGCTATGCAGTAACGCTCACAGGCATAGTTGCCGAGTATGACGATGTTATAACGATTACGGTTGATGATTGGCTTATCTATGAAGGAAGCACCGCAACTGCGATCTTCAAATACGAGTCTTCCGAATTCACCGACAGTATTATTACACTTTCGAGCGTAATTCAGGTTGGCGGTATGACTGACGAATACGGCTCTTACGAATCAACAACGGGTGTCAAGCTGTTCTTCGATAAGCCCTTAACACTTACTGCTGCGGACGTTGCAGTTTCCGGCGCGACTGTCGGAAGTGTTACCGACGACGGTGATAGTGACGACAGAACATGGTTTTTAGCTCTTACCGATTTTACCGTAGCTGACGGTGAGGAAATAACCGTTACCGTCGGAAGCTCGACAGTACAAATGTTCAGCAATACCTACGCAATGGTCGGCGAAAAGTACGTCAGAAATTACGAACAGTCGACAAGAATCTACATAAGCACCACCCGACACTCCGGGGAGGTTACATACACCTTAGAGCAGGTTAACGGCGAAGACGGCAGAGTGCCTTCCGAAGGGCTCTATCTCACCGTAACGTCAACCTTGGATTTAAGGCTCGACGGGGACCTTCGCCTCGGCAGGATAAAAACCACCGGTGCTCTTGAAAACAGGTTCGAGTACACCGATTACGGCTGGGGGAACGCGCTCCCTACATTTTCCGCCGACGGCTTGACCGCTACCTTCTTTTGGGATAACAAGGGTATGCGGCTGCTGTCCTATGAAAACGGCGACGTAATAAGCGTCTCCATGGACGGTTGGACGGACAAGTTCGGCAACACATACGAAGTTGTTACCGAACAGGCGTCAACCCCCATCTATAAAGATACTCAAATTCACCTTGAAATAACCTCAGCGGTTGTTAACGGTCCTACAAAACTCTATGCCGAATACGGACGCTGGACCGATACCGAGGTTGAGTTTATGCTGTCTGACGGACGGAAGCTTGAAGGGTTAACCGCCGACAAGGTTGTCTTAACCCCGATCGACCCCGGGACAACCATTACAAAGAGTTCTGCATCCGACGCGTTGGTATATAACGAAGGAAAAAATACTTGGAGTATTAAAATTGTTTCGCTTGACGGCGCGGGTTATATTCCGTTCGAGATTTCGATACTGCCGTTCGGGAAATATTCCGTTGACAATACGAGAGCCGGGACACGTGCGCTTTCTAACGATTTCCGTACGCCGGTATGGGTTACGGAAGCCGAACAGGTCGGCGGAATAATGGGCGAAAAGGAAACGGAAGGGGTTTTAATAACCTTCAACGAGGAATTCTATGAACCCGAACAAAGCGGCGGAAAACAATTCGGCGGTTTCTCAACAATGGATTTTCGCCCGTATTTTAACCTGTCGATAAGGGGGCTTGACCGAGAAAATCGCGTCAGCTACGAGGTAGAACCGGTAGAGGGCAGAAAAGACCAAGTTTACCTGAAGCTCGCCATGAAAGAATACACCGGGACAACTGTGTTCAGAGTAACCGCAGTTGACAACGGCGAACCTACAAGCGACTATAAGGCAGTGGAATCCGATGTAACGGTAACTCTTTACGACGACCCGCCGCCTCCCGACGGCAGAACGCTTTCGAGCGTCTCCCCGCGCGGAATATTTGTACACTCGAAGAAAAAATGGATTGCTCTTTCGGGCGAATTCGCTACCGATGTGAGCGAGCTTAAGACCGTTTACGCAAGGGCAGAAGGGGATACAAATACCGCAAATTGGATAGAACTTCCCTTTGAGGATATGCCTTCCCTCGGCGCACTGAAAGTTGACGTTGAATACACCTCAATGTTTAACACACTCGGGGACTATGAAGTCTGCTTTGAATCCGCCGATAACTTCTTCTCGGAGTGGCGGCCTGTAAGCGTGTATGACGACCCCGTGTACTCAATGGACGGGTATGGCATACTTGCAATAACCCAAAGCGGCGGCAGCTTCGACGTAAAAGGCTTCGACAATGAAACCGATATGAAAAACGCACTCGGCAGCGTAAAACCGATTGTAATTTTCAGAGGCGGTATATTAAAACAAGACGACTTCTATCAAGTACAGTCCGGAACGGTTATCAATAACGCCTTAACCTACTACGACAAGGAGGGCAACGACACCCTTATCGTTAAGCCTTCAGGCGGCGGCGTTGAGATTTACGCGCCCTATGGCGACCTTCGCTGGAAAAACATTCCGATTACACCGAACGAACCGACATTTATAAGCGGTAAATCCTTCGATATGAGTCTTTCGAGCGGCACAAGATACAGGACAGAAAGGCTCGGAGGTTCGGGCGACCCCGTTGAAATCAGAACAGGCGTAAATGACTTCTCCGTCAATTTTGTTATCGGCGGAGCAGAGCTTGCAACCTACAAACTCTTCGACGGCGTTTGCAGCCTTTCGGGCAGCGCGTTTATATCCATGCCGAAGGCGTTGGCGGGAGCGATTGATGCAGGGATAGACGTTGAAGAACTGCTTTTAACCGACAAGACTATCCCTCCGATGAAGGCATCTTCGGAATTCGCCTTCAAGCCCGGCGGTATGTTCGGCGAAAGCCTCGGCGCGGTTTTAGGCGAAGCAACCTTCGCGCTCAATATCGACACCCTCCCCGAAACGAATCCGCATACCATCGGCGCGGCGGGTACGCTCGACATTGTTGATATGCTCTATGTTGAGGGCGAACTCGTTATGGGTTGGGGCGAACTCGGCGGTGTTATGGTTATAATGCCCGATAAAATTAACCTCTTCGCTCGAATAGGTTCAGGCGGCGTACCGCTTGTCCCGCCGACAATCGTTGCGTACATAAACGGCTTCGGCGGCGGAGTAAGCGGACTTGCACAGACGGTATTCGGCAACTTCGAGTATGTTCCCCCTGTGAAGCTTAAGGCTATGGGGGCGGTTGTCGATGCTACCGGGGAACTCTTTGAAATTGAAAAAGCGACCTTTGAATTCGGTGTCGGAAGCTTTTCGGCATACGCGAACGAAGCGAAGATTATTAACTTCCTAAAGCTTGAAGATGTCGGATATAAATTCGGCATTATAGACAGCGCGGTTCCTTCAAGATACGGTATGCCGTCGGTTGACGTATACTTCGGATTCGGCGGAAGTGTTTCCTTCGACGTTTCGATACTCGAAATCGAAGGCGGTCTTGAAGCAAATGCAATGCTTCGCGGCAACTATCTCAACGATGCACTCGTCGGCTGGACAATCGACAGCATGGAAAAAGGCGGCTTTGTTGCACCGAACAAACAGGTTAGAAAAGACCTCTATAACGCTATTGACGTTGACGGTAAGATTTGGGCAAGTGCCGAAATTAAGCTCGGTCCTCTCGGTACTCTTGCCGGTGCAAGAGGGGAATTAGGGCTCTCGAAGACAAAGGTTTCGGGTAAGGTTACGGGCAAGATTTGGCCCGGAATTAAGAAGACCGTAGGTATTACCTACACATTTAAGGACAACGACCTTGACTTTGGCTTGGTTAAGGGGACGCAAAATACCGTTGACACCGACAACATATACATTACGAATCTGCGAAGTGCCGGTAACTATACGCCGAACGGGAATTCGGGGTTACTTCTAAGATCAGCCGCGTTAAGGGAACTTGATGCAGCTCCGTTAGCGGCAGTAGCACCTCCTCCTGCACAGAAAGACGCGATTGCGACTCTGTTCTCAAATGTTAAGTACGCTTCAATCGACGTATATAAAAACGGGGAACTCTACGACGTTATAAGCGGCGAGGATCTGTATTGGTTCGATACCGCGCAGGTTTCCGATACAGAGAAGGGCGTATATTCCGTAAACTATCTTATCCCCGAAAGCGGCAGCTACACCTTCAAGACAGAAACATTCGCCCCGGAAGCAGAGTTTGCTTATACCCTAACCGCAATAGACCCTCTGCCGGGATTTGAAACCGTGACCGCTGATTTTACCGGCGGAAACAGAGTTGAGGCGGCATGGACACTTAATGAAACCGCACAGGCAGCGTCAGACCTTTACACCCGCCTTATGCTTATTGACGCGAAGACAGGCGACATTGTTCTCGAGCTCACCGCTCCCGAAACAGAAAACGGCAATCGTCCCCTCGCATCCGCCGGGAGATTCTCCGCAACCTTACCCGATACGCTCACAACCGGGGAATACTATGTCAGCGCGGAACTCGATAACAAGTATACCGAAACGGTAACGATTAATGAAGGTACTTCTGAGGCGGAAAATACTACCGTAACAGGGTACTCGGCAGTTGACATTGTAAATACGGACATATTTAGTTTCACTAATCCCGAAGCTTTACCGGCACCCGGAAACCTTTCGATTGAATACGCCGGGAACGGAGCAATAAAAGCATCGTGGTCTGCTGTAGCGGGCGCGGACGGTTACAGAGTTAACGTACTTTATCCTGACGGTTCCGAGATAGACGGAATTTCGGCTCTTGAAACAACCGAAACCGAAAGCTTTATTCAAGGCGGACTCGTAACCCTCGATAATATTACGGACGCTGGCGGCAACGTTATTTCCGAAGCAGGCGCGCCGGTAGGACTGGCGTATGGCGAAGACTATCTTATCAGTGTAAAGGCGATTAAGAACAAGGAATACAGCGGGAACGGAACCGATTCGTATGTTATTCCGATTCTCGGAAATGAAACGTCAACTGTCTATAACCTTCCTGTTCCGAAAACCCCTGAGATTTCCGTCTCCGTCGAGGGCGGCAACGACATAACCGATGAGGAAAACGGCGCAAATTATATTGCAACGAATAACAACAACCCGAAGCTTTCCGTAAGCGTTTCGGAAGCCGCTGTTATCGAAATTTCGGTAGGAGGCGAGGTCGTTTACAGATCAAGCGGGAAAGTCTTAACCGCAGAAACAGAGCTTGAGCTTTATGGGGACGGCATCTATAATGTGCTCGTAACGGCAACGGCGGATAACGGAGACAGAGCGCAAGCGGGTAAAATCATATCTTTAGACACCGAAGTTCCTATCCTAAATGTGGACGAAAACAGCTTCTTTGCGGTTGCCGGCGCAGTAAAGATAAACGGCTTCACAGAGATCGGCGCGACGGTTAAGCTCGACGGCGAACCTATCTATACGATAGGCGGTCTGTTCGAGATAAA
Source organism: Ruminococcus sp. (assembly GCA_031262835.1). Classification (GTDB taxonomy): domain Bacteria; phylum Bacillota; class Clostridia; order Oscillospirales; family Ruminococcaceae; genus JAISGY01. The sequence continues at coordinate 4,858 of JAISGY010000016.1, read as the reverse complement.
CGAAAAAACAAAAGCGGCTGTTACGTCGGTAATGCTAACCGCAACAGATGAAGCGGGCAACATGGCGGCACGCTCGTTAGATATTCCTTATGTAGAGTCATCGTTTACAGGAACGGATAACGGCGGCGGCAACAACGGCGGCGGCGGCAACGAAGGCGGCGGCGGAAACAGTGGAGGCGGCGGCAACAACGGCGGCAGCGGAAACAGCGGCGGCGGCGGAAACAGCGGAGGCGGCGGCAACAGCGGAAGCGGAAGCAGCAGCAGCGGTACTGTTATGTACCCGACAGTCACGGTAACTCCTATCACCGTTACAGAAACGCCGGAAGCCAAGGAATACGATGCAAAATTTGTTATCGGCGGTAAGACGGTTAAGAGCGCGAATATCCTTAATTCCACCGGCTCGCTAAACTCGAACGAAACGCTTAAAAACCTTGAGGAGGTTCACAAAAAGGCAGCTGATGAAATTGCACCGATAACGATAATCGTTAAAAATGCGTCATTAATCAGTGCTTCAACCTTCGACAAAATAGCGGCTTTTGCAAAAGAAAACGATGTTGAAGTAATAATCAACGCCGACAACTATGTTGATAACATTCTTTATTCAAGGCTTTATATCGACGTAACGGTGTATGAAAAGACAAACAAGAGCCTCAGTCTGTTAACAAAAGCGGAAAAGACAATAGAAGAGAAGTTTGGGAAGTGGTTTGCAAACGACATAGAAGCATTTTCACTCACCCAAAAAGGCAGTCTTAAAGCGGAAATTCAAGTTGCGGTAAACCTAAACAAAATAGAAAAAACCGACAATTTGTTCTTCTACTATTACGACGACAAAACGAACAAGTACAGGCAGTTTAAGCCAAATTATCGCGTGGACAAAAACGGTTATCTCCACTTTGTCACAGCAAACGGCGGTATCATTGTAGTGAGCGACGGAAAGCTTACAAAAGGCTGATAGAAAAAAAGAGGCTGCGACGATATGGTTGCAGCCTCTTTTTTGCCGTTTGTTTCGGGTAAAAAGGGGGCTCACAAGGTATCCAAGGTCCTCAAGGCGACCGCGGCTTAACAGGCGCAGCCGGTCCTGCAGGTGCAACAGGCGCAGCCGGTCCGGCAGGTGCAACAGGCCCGGCAGGTGCAACAGGCCCGGCAGGCACAGGCGCAACCGGTCCTACAGGTCCTACAGGACCTACAGGCGAAGCCGGTGCAACAGGCCCGGCAGGCACAGGTGCAACCGGTCCTACTGGTCCTACAGGTCCTACAGGCGAAGCCGGTGCAACAGGCGCAGCAGGCGCAACGGGCGCAACGGGTGAAGCCGGCGCAGCAGGTGCAACAGGTGCAACGGGTGAAGCCGGCGCAACCGGTGCTACAGGCGAAACCGGTCCTACCGGTCCTACTGCTCCCGATGTTTTTGCGCAAACAGAAGCGTAAATTTTCGTTTGAAGAAAAATTCAAGATTAAGCTTTTTTTACGATTTTATGGTACAATAAACTAAATATACGATAACTGAGGTTTAATATGAGCGATAAAAAATTTGTAACGGCAGAGGAGCTTGAAGCGGCAAGACAGGACGTCTTGAAAAACGGCGGAATACATCGTACACTCGGCAGAGTTTTCTTAATTTTATGCATTATTTGTTGTGTCGGTATTATACCGATGATGGCTCTTCAAGGTTCTGATACTCTAAGCGATGCCGGTGCGGTGCCTTGGGTCATATTCGGTTTTCTCGTTGCCGGGATTTTCGGGTTCGCAATACTTGCCGGGGTTGAAGATAAAAAATACATGAAGTTTCTTAACCCTTATAACACAATGTATAAAACAGAATTCCTCCCGGCAATAATACACAGCCGTTTTGAAAAGATATTCGCCTTTGAGCCGCAAAACGGGCTTTCTAAAGAGATTGTAGTAAGGTCGGATATCTTCCCGAGTTTCGATTTTATAGCTACGAACGACTACCTTCGGGCTTCCCATAATGGCGTTAATTTTGAATACTGCGATATGCAGCTTCAAGAGGAGCATACAAGCACGGACTCAGACGGAGACACACATACATCTATTGTGACTGTGTATATGGGGCTTTTTCTCATAGTCGAATTCGACCACTTTGTGGATACGCCGCTGCGCATCGTATCGGGCGGCGGAAAGGGCAATGTTACAACCGAATCCGAAGTCTTTAACCGCGATTTTTCTGTTGAGTGTGACAGTGCTGTGGACGCCTTGCGGATTTTAACTCCGCAGATGATGAATGATATTCTTGAGATTAAAAATTACTGCAAAAAGCCGATATACCTTGCATTTTTTGACGATAAAATTTACTTTAGGGTTGAACCGGGCAGAGACCTTTTAGAGATTGCCCACGACATTACAAAGCCGATTTCAGAGTCAAGAAAGCAGATTGACAAAGACCTTGACTTTATTATCGGGCTTTTAGAACGCCTGAAGTTTCGGAATCTAAAATCGGAAGCCTCGCGAACGAAGACTTCCGACAAAGACTTTTCGGGCAACGCCGTTTACCAGAACGAACAGCGTTAAAAGTAGAGTGATTCGGTGAAGTATGTGTTTTGATAGATGTCTGTAAGTGAATAATAAATCTCAATTTCACCGTCGAGGATTTCGTTGATGTATTCGTAAGAAACCGTCATTTCGCCGTCGACGACAACCGTGTCGCCCAAGTAATATAGTTCATAGTCGTAAGAATCGTACGGATAGTAGTAGTAATAAAAGTCGATTTCGAGCCCGTCTTCAAGCGCGAAGAGCCCCTTCATTGACGCTTCGCCATAGGTGTCATAACGCCAGCCGGCAACGGTTCCGGAAGGGTGTTCCTCGTTCCAAAGCAGTATGAGTTCCGCATCCTCCCCGTTAACTTCGCAGGGTACATAACCGTAATTATAAAGGAAACTTCCGCCGTCACTCGTTACATTTTCTATCGAATAAAACGGAACAATCTCACCGTCAAGTGCAACCCAAGAATAATCGTAACCGACAATTAAGTCGCCGTATTCGTCAAATTCATAGAGAGCGTCCGCGCCGAGTTCAACATACCCCTCGCCGTCGTCATAATAAGCCCAAAGCAGGTAGTCGGTAATAAGCTCGCGGTCCTCTTCCGTAAGAGAGACGTAGTAATAACCGTCAAACTCTTCAAGCGGGATTTCCTCGTAATCGAAATTCGTTTCGCTATAAAACTCGTCATATTCTTCCGAATAGCTGTTGTCATACCAGTCGTATTCGCTGTAGTCTTCTGTTTCTTCACCGTGAGGAGTTTCAGTACCGCCGCCGCTGTAAACCCGCCCGCCCGCCATAATATTGGCGGCGGTTTTTATAAACCCTTGATATGTGTCGGAAATTCCGATTTTCTCATATATGTAGAGTGCGTCCGAAACGAGCGAGAGGTCGCTGTAAGGGAAGAACAGACTCAGTCCGGTGTAACCGGGGATCAGAGCGTCGCTGTGAACGATAACGTTGTCCAGTTCGGCTTGCAGAGCTTCGCTTCCGCCCATGCTGTCGATAAGGGTTAGGAGGTCTGCTTGGCTGTCGTCGTTTATTGATTTGTTCGCCGAGAGAGTTTGCGCAACGTTTATGAAACCGGAATCGGTTAAAAGCGTTTCGTCGGCAGCGGCAAAAAAGTTGTCCATCTCCCAAAACATCGCGTCAAGATAGGAAAGGTCGAGGAAGGAGAGAGTTAAGCTGCCTTCAAGCTCGTTAATATAAGGAGTCTTTTTAAAATAAGTGTCAACCAATATTGCCCCCAAATCTGCCGTTGGTATAGAAGTGTTTTCGTCAATTGCCGCAATAAAATCGGTGTAATACCAGCCTGTCCCCGGCTCGGTGCGTTGGGAAGCAGCCATATAGTCGGCGTGTTTTTCAACCATAAAAGCCGTTTCGACAGTCCCCATAAGACAGCAGTCGAACCCGAAAAAGTCGAATTTTACGCCGGCGTTTTCAAGAGCGTCGTCAAGCTCGGTTATCATCATGCACTTGCTGTCATAAAAATTTTCGTCATACATAACCCCGCCGGTAGTTCCGCCGCCGTGGTCCCACATTATGAAGAAATAGCGGTCTGCGGGATAATTTTCCGTCGAAAATTCAATGAAATCCGTAACCGTTTCGGGGTCTGTCATATCTTTGAGACCGGCGTCTTCGAGGAAGGTAAGGTCTCCGTCTTCGAGTTTCCAATACGTGTTTGTGTCGGCGGGGATAACGTCATAAGCCCAAGCAGTCGAACCGCCTGTTTCGACAATAATGTTGAAGTTCGGGTTATCGGCATAAGCTTCCGATATCTCGATTAGGTCCGCCGTCGCGGCACCACTGTAGCTTTCAAGATCGGAGCCGCAAAGGTAAAACATAAGCGTAACGGTGTCATCGCCGCCGCCATTTGGTGTTATGTAATAATCGCGCTGTGAGGGCTTTTCATCTGTAATTTCCTTGACTTCAAGTTCAGCAGCAATCGCCTCTTCTGCTTCCGCCGTTGTCGTTACTGCCGCCGTCTCTACTGCTGTCGTTGCCGTTTGAGGGCGTTCGCCCCGCTCATTGTCAGTGCTCACCGCTTCTTCCGTAATTTCCGCACCGCAAGCCGTTAAAACAAGAGCTGTAAAGACCGCCAAAACTTTTCGCAGAATCTTCATAATTACCACTCTTTTTAATAAATTCGTTATTATATATTAACATACTTTTTTGCGGCTTTCCCTAAATTGAATTTATCTTCAATTTCAATTTTCGCAGCAACTGTTGTGGTATAATGTATAAAATAGGAGACTATCGGTAAAAAGTCAATAGTGTAAAAGAAAACAATTTGTAAACAAAAGCGGAAAAGACGAGCTGAAAATAGAAAAAAGGCAAACCTTAATAAGCCCGCAAGAAAAAGCGG
>JAISGY010000026.1 GCA_031262835.1 Ruminococcus sp. | reverse complement strand
TTTTTGAAGCACTTTCATATTATACACGCATTTTTGCATATACTCTACAAAACACCCCAAAAGAATTTCAAGGGTTTGTTCTTTGGTTTCGTTTTTTATTCGGTTTTCAAGATTCTTGCACTTAATTCGCCAAGTTTTTCTCTTGTCGGACAGGGTGCTTTGCTATTATATCACACTTCGCGGACGATGTCAAGAGTTTTAATTGTAAACTTTCTGTTAACTTTTCTCTTGATGCCACGAAGACAGCTTATATATTTTATCACAGGCGTTTGCGATTGTCAAGCGTTTTTTTCATTTTTGGAGAATGTTATAAAATATTGCGGCAAATTTGTGTAAATTGCCGCATGAGGTTATTTATTCTTGACAGATTGTTTATTATATAGTATAATGGAGGAAAGGAGAATTTTTATGGCTACAAGCAGTATCTATACCACGCCGCAGATTGACACGCCCGAAAAAGCCAAAGCTTTTGTCGAGGCTCTTGAGAAGTCGAAGAAGTGGTTTGAGGAACATGAACCTTATAAGGTTAACTATCGGACAGTTAAGGGTGAAGAAGCGAATGAAGTGTGGAAGAAGATAAAATGGTAAAGATTGAAACACTTCCTCTTGCCGATATTTACGACCCGGAAACAGAAAATGCATTAAGGCGTTTTGAATGTCCGAAAAATCACAGCGTTGAAAATTTTATCCGCAATAAAGCATACAATTTCAGTCTGCAAGGCATTTCACAAACGCATATTGTTCTTGCGCTTGACGGAAACACCATAAAAACCGTCGGTTTTTTCGCGTTATCCAATAAAGTTATTACTGTCTCGCGGAGCAATGTTTCAGGCACATTCTACAAGAAAATTGTTAAATTCGGAAGCGTTGACGCGGCTTCTGATTCGGTTACAATGAGTGCGCCGCTTATTGCTCAGCTCGGGAAAAATTTCGCCGGCGGTTACGATAAGCTCATCACCGGTAAAGAATTATTGGAGATAGCTTGCAAAAAAGTTAAAGAGGCGCAGGACATAATCGGCGGGCGGGCTGTCTTCCTTGAGTGTGAGGATGTCCCGAAACTCACCAACTTTTACATAGACAACGGTTTTGTATCATTCGGCAGGCGCGCTCCCGGTGAGGGCGACGACGGCGATTTGATACAGATGATAAGGTATCAGAGGTGATTTCTACCCAAAATACTCCCCATACCAAACCAAGAAGATATAAACCGTCCAAATCTTCCGCGAGTAGTCGTACTCCCCGGATTTATGAATTTCCAAGAGCTCCAAAAGTTTATCAGTGTCGAAAAACTCCTTCGCCGCATCCGACGTGAACGCTGCTCGTAACACCGCTTGATACTTGTCGGACTTAAGCCAAACGCGAATAGGAACCGGGAAGCCGAGCTTCTTTTTTTGTGCAACCTGCGGCGGTGTTGCTGCTTCGGCTGCCTTGCGCATCGCGAATTTCGTGTTCTCCTTCGTTACCCGAAGTCGCGCCGGAACCCGCTCCGCAACCGCCATAACCTCCTTGTCAAGGAACGGCACGCGCAGTTCAAGCGAATTCGCCATCGACATCTTATCCGCCTTAAGCAGTATATCCCCCACCATCCAAAGGTGCAGGTCGATATACTGCATTTTTGTTACCGGGTCCGCCCCCGCAACCCTGTCGTAAAAAGGCTTTGTAATATTAACAAATGAGGGGGCTGCGGTTTTGATTTTAAGCAACCGTTTTCTTTCCGCTTCGGTGAAGATAAACGCGTTGCCGATAAAGCGTTCTTCAAGGTCCTTCCCGCGGCGGATTAAGAAGTTAACTCCGTGCTTTTTCGGCAATTTTTCCGCAAGCTTCCCGATACCGCGCCGTAGCGGTCTTGGTATAATATTATACGCGGGAACGCTTGACGGCTCTTTGTAGATGTTATATCCGCCGAAAATCTCGTCCGCGCCCTCGCCCGAAAGCACAACTTTCAGGTGCTTCGCGGCGGTATTGCAGACAAAATACAGCGCGATACAGGACGGGTCGGCGAGCGGTTCGTCCATGTGGTACTGGATTTTCGGGATACTGTCCCAATATTCCTCGGGCGTGATAACCTTCGAGTAGTTTTTCTTCCCGATATACTTTGAAAACTCCTTCGCCCAGCCGATTTCGTTGTATTTCTCATCTTCCCCGAAACCGACGGTAAAGGTCTTGTCAACATTCGACTCCGCCGCCGCGTAACTCGAATCAACGCCGCTTGATAGAAAGCTCCCGACTTCAACGTCCGCGATTTTATGCGCCTTTACCGAATCCTTGAAGATCGCGGAAATGTTTCCGACCGCCGTCTCAAGGTTCATGCCCTCGTCGGGGTTAAAATGCACGTCCCAATACCGCTCGGTCGTGAGCTTGCCGTCCTTATATTTGAAAAAATGCGCGGGCGGGAGTTTGTAAACGTTCTTAAAAAACGTCTCATTTGTCGGGCTATACTGGAAAGTTAAATAATTTTCAAGGGCAGCGGTGTTTAATTCGCGTTTAAAATGCGGGTGCGGGAGGAACGCTTTAATCTCCGAACCGACCATGAATGTGTCAGCCATTTTAGCGAAATAAAGCGGCTTAATCCCGAAAAAGTCCCTTGCACCGAAGAGTTCGCACGTGTTTTTGTCCCAAATTATAAACGCAAACATTCCGCGAAGCATATTTAAAAGGTCTGTTCCGTACTCTTCGTAACCGTGGAGAAGCACTTCCGAGTCGGTTTTCGTCTTAAAAATATGCCCGGCTTCGATTAATTTTTCGCGAATTTCCATGTAATTGTAAATCTCGCCGTTGAACATAAGGACTTTCGAGCCGTCCTCGTTTAGTATCGGCTGGTCGCCCGAATCGGTTATGTCAATAATTGACAGGCGGCGAAACCCCATTGCTACGCCTCCGTCAACATAAAACCCGTCAGAATCGGGTCCGCGGTGCTTAATCTTCTCCGCGCAGTCGCGAATAACGCGGTTCGCATCGTTAATTTTATTGGTAAATCCTACAAATCCGCACATATATAATATCTTTCATTAGTTTAGTTATTTTGTTTACCTCCCCCGCCTACGGCGGGGGAGGTAAAAACCGAAAGTAGGCTTTAATTATACACCATTTTTAACCGCATTTCAAGTTTAATAATATGAATATTTTGCAAAAAATATACCCAAATAATTTATTTTTTAAGCCCACGATTTCGACAGATTTCCTACTATGAAAGTTTTATAATAATAATTACCAATTAAAGCAAATTTTGTTTCCCCCGCCGAAGGCGGGGGAAACAAAGTAAAGAAAATCGTTATTCTATGTGCCGCGTTCGAGGCGGAATGGAACTTTTTATGATAGTTTACGTCGATGTGTTAATTGTAGTTAGTTTTTACATAAATTATCTGCTGCTTCGGGCGGCGGCGGTTATTGTTCATAAGCCCGTTAAGCGAGGCCGAGTTATCGCGGGTGCTCTGCTCGGGAGTCTTTCCGCGCTGATTATTTTCCTGCCGGAGATGAGCAACTTGACAGTGCTTATTGTTCGTGTTGTATCGGCGGCAATAATGGTTGCGGTATCGTATAATGTTGACGGGATTAAGGAGCTTTACCGATGTTCGCTGCTATTTTTCTTCGTGAGCTTTATCTTCGCGGGGATTGAATACGGCGTGGCAATGCTCCTCGGGGGCAACACCGCGATTTGGCACAACTCCGTCTTCTACGTCAACATTTCGCTCCTAACCCTCGTTATCTCAACCACAATCGCCTACGCTATCCTGTGGCTCTTGCGCCGGCATTTCGACAGGGCAAACACTACCGACGCGAAGTACACCATAACGGTCGAACAGAGCGGCGAAATCGTCCAGATTCAAGCAATCGGCGACACCGGCAACAACCTCACCGACTGCCTTTCCGGGAAGCCTGTGATAATCTGCCCGAAGTCAAGCCTTGCAAAAATTACCGACAGCAAGGCGGTTGAAGCAATGCTTTCTTGCGACTATATCCACGATTCGGTTGTTCCGCCGAAGGGTTGGCGGCTCATACCGTTTTCGACAATTAACTCGAACGGGCTTATTCCGGCGTTCGCCCCCGCGAAGGTTTACATAAAGGACGACAAGAAAATTCATCTTGTTGACGCTTACATCGGCGTTTCCGAAAACGATATTGAATACGCCGTCTTCAATCCGAAAGTTATAGCCGTATAAAAAGGTGATATGATGGTAACCGTAAACGATATAAAAAGCTTAATCTCTTCAATTGTTAACGAAAAGCTCCGCAAGCTTTGGCGGAAACTCGGTTTTGCGAGCGGGGTTTTCTATGTCAACGGTGCGGAAACGCTGCCGCCGCCGCTTGCGAAGGAATACGAGGACGAAGTTTTCGCGAAGATTGACAGGCTTATGATGACGGGGGAAAGCAGTGCAGAACTGCAAAAACTCCGTAAGCTCTTAATTGCGCATAACCTTCGCCTTGTAGTTTACATATCAAAGAAGTTCGAGTCAACCGGCATCAACATCGAAGACCTTGTTTCAATCGGGACAATCGGGCTTATTAAGGCGGTTAATACCTTCTCGCCGGAGCGCAACATTAAGCTTGCGACATACGCGTCAAGGTGTATTGAAAACGAAATTTTAATGTTCCTCCGAAAATCGACCCAACACAAAAACGACATTTCGCTGGACGAGCCTCTTAACATTGACTGGGACGGGAACGAGCTTCTCCTCTCGGACATTTTGGGCTCTGACGGCGAGGAAGTTACCGGGAACTGCGAGTCGCAGGCGGAGCGGAGTGTGCTTTTAGAGGCAGTTAACCGCCTCCCCGAACGCGAGCGCGAGATTATGATTATGCGGTTCGGGCTTGCGGGCGGGGCGGAAAAGACGCAAAAAGAGGTCGCCGACATTATCGGGATTTCGCAATCCTATATTTCGCGCCTTGAGAAGCGGATTATTAAGCGGCTTAAGCATGATATTGAGAGGGTTATACTATAAAATTTACGCCGCCCGGTATTTATTTCGGGCGGCGCGGGTTTATACTTCAATTCGCTTGGGGTATGGGAATTTTTTTCCTGATGCTTTTAGCTCTGCCATTTCTTTTAACGCCCTTTGGTAAGCGTCATGGTAATACTCTTTCTGCTCTTCCCATGTCATTGTCTTGAAAAGCTCCGCATCATAATCACGGATTTTTCTGATGTCTTCAAGGGTGAAGTCAGGGCTAAGCTTCGGAAACGGAGGTAAATTTTTCTTCATAACTATAAAGCTCCTTCTAATAGAAAAGATGGTTGCACAATAGACAATTCCCGATTGAATTCTTCCATTGCTATTAATCGTATGTTTTGGTTCGTTTTGTAGTTAGCAAGGTGTTTCAAATTCCACGACAGTAAAAAGTCACATTCGGCTTGTAGGGCAGCAATAATGTGTCTGCTGTCGTTTGTGCAGTTGTTAGGCAATATTTTCCTTGCGATAACTAATTCAGCTAATGCTTTTGATTCATCCGTAAGAGACTATCGGTAAAAAGTCAATAGTGTAAAAGAAAACAATTTGTAAACAAAAGCGGAAAAGACGAGCTGAAAATAGAAAAAAGGCAAACCTTAATAAGCCCGCAAGAAAAAGCG
>JAISGY010000013.1 GCA_031262835.1 Ruminococcus sp. | reverse complement strand
TTTAGTTTCTGCCGGGGTTCATTCTTGCGAAGCAATCGCTGCAATAAACAGGACGGCCTTCCTTGGGTCTGAAGGGGATTCTTGCAACGCCGCCGCAGCTGTCGCAGGTAGCTTCGAACATTTCGCGCTGACCGCCGCCGGATTTTCTTATGTCGCGGCAAGATTTGCAGCGTTGGGGTTCGTTCTGAAAGCCTTTTTCAGCATAGAATTCTTGTTCGCCGGCTGTGAAGGTGAATTCTTGTCCGCAGTCTTTACATATGAGTGTTTTGTCTTGATACATTTGGTTTCCCTCGCTAAATTTATTTGTGACCTTGGACGGACTTGCACCGACACCTTTGCCTTGGAAAAAACAACGCTCTTAGTTAAGCTACTCGGTCATGAGTAATAAGAAAACCTTTGTCTCTATAATATGGAAGTTTTGGGGAAATGTTACGGCGCGGCAGTCGGGCGGGCGGTCTTGGTTGTCAGGTCGGGCGGGGGTGTCAGGCGGTCGGGTCGGGGCGGGCGGTCTTGGCACGGATGCGGGACATGGCGTTGTCAACGGACTTGTCGGTTATGCTTAGTTTTTTTGCAATGTCTGCGAATGAATAGCCGTCAAGGCGGAGGGAGAGGACAGCAAACTCAAGGTCGGAGAGGATTTCGTCTAAAGCAGTTAACAGGGATTTGTCGGACTCATTTTGAATAAACAGGGTCTCGGGCGAAACGTGGTCTATCGGCTCAATGGCTTCTATATCAACGGCAGTTTGCGTTGATTTTACAACATTAACCAATCGGTTTCTTATGCATGAATACGCATAGGTCTTAAACTTCGCGCCTTTTGACGGGTCATATGAATGAACAGCCGAAAAGAGCGTGACTAAGGCTTCTTGCAACAGATCGTCGAATTGCGGTGAAAGCGGTGATGAAAATTTTTTGCAGATGGAAGTTACATATTTAAGGTAACGTCCGCAGATAATTTCCGCCGCATTGCCGCCGTCGGCGATTATTTGTTCATCTGATACGTTTAACATAACGATTGAAAATACCTTAATAGTATTTTAACAGGATATTATGCATTTGTCAAGACTTTTTTTCAAAAATGTTCGTTTCGTGAAAAAAATTGTAGTAAAGGTTATATTTTCAATTTGGTTTTTGTGCAAAATATCTAATATTTTGACGAGTGTTTGTTAAATTATTCCTGTTTTCGCTCGATACTAATGACTTTGGGCATCTTGGTTAGTTCGCGGATTATGCCGTCTAACTGCTTTGTGCCGGTGGTGTTGATGTTTATGATGTAGTTTTTGTTGGCGTTCGGGAGGGTTTTGTTTACCGTGTTGTTTAAGGTTATGTGGTTTGTTTTGAAGGCTTGGAAAATCTGGTAGATAAGGTCGTCGTCGGGGGAGGCGATTATGTCGAGGGTTACGCGGAAATTCGTTAAGCTCTCTTTGTTCATATTCGCCGGCCACATTACGCTGACCCAGCGTTCGGCGAAGTTTTCGTCACGCGCTGTTCTTATATAGTGTTCGCAGTCTTTGCGGTGGACGGAGATGCCGTGCCCTTTTGTGATAAAGCCGATAATTTCGTCACCGGGGAGCGGGTTGCAGCACTTCGCGAATTTGTAGGCAACGCCGTCCGTTCCGTCAACAATAAGGGCGGTTTGAGAAGTCTCGGCAGGCTTTGTAAGCTCGCTCGCGAGGGTTTTTATCGCCTCACTGTCGGAAGTTTCCGGCGGGTTAAATTCCGTAAAATCGGTTTTGTATTTATCGCGGATAGTCTGAGAAAGGTTTTGCAGGATTATTCCGCCATAACCTACTGCGGCGTAAAAATCCTCTATGGTGTTACAGTTGTGCTTCTTCATTGTGTCCGCCATGAGGAGCGGGAATTTCTCTTCGGGGAGCTTTATGCGGAAGCGTTCAAGCTCGGCTATAAAAGCCTTCCTGCCCATCTCGACGTTTTGGGGGCGTTCGTTTGTCCTAAACCACTTGCGGATAACCGCCTTGGCGTGCTTCGTTTTGCAGATGTCGAGCCAAGCCCTGTTCGGACCGCGATTCTGGTCGTGTGAAGTTACAATTTCGACAATATCGCTCGTCGCCATTTCATAGTCGAGCGAAACAATCCGCCCGCCGACTCTTGCCCCCATCATGCGGTTCCCGACGTCGGGGTGGATTGAATAGGCGAAGTCAATAACGGTCGAGCCGAGGGGGAGCGAAATCATGTCGCCTTTCGGCGTGAAAACATGGACTTCGGCGGCGGCAACCTCTGTTTTTATTGTGCGGACGAGTTCTTCAACGTCGTCGGTTTCGCGCTGTTGCTCAAGGAGCTGGCGGATCCACGCAAGGCGTTCTTCAAACCTGTCCTTGCCGGAGATGCCCTCCTTATATTTCCAATGCGCAGCGATACCGTACTCAGCGTTGTGGTGCATCTCCCATGTGCGGATCTGTACCTCGAAAGGTATGCCGTCACGCCCGATAACGGTTGTGTGGAGGGACTGATACATATTCGATTTCGGACCGGAAATGTAGTCCTTGAAACGGTTCGGGATTGGGGTATACATATCGTGAATTATCCCCATCGCGTTATAACACTCAATCTTATTGTCAACAATAATCCGCACGGCGTATTTGTCGTAAATTTCCTCAAAACCTTTCCCTTGCAGGAAAGATTTGGTATAGAGGCTGTAGACCGACTTAACACGCCCCTCGACGAAGGGGGCTTTGCCGGTTTCCTTGATAAAACGGGTGCAGATTTGCTCCTTGATGTTGTTTATAAAGCCCTCACGCTCGGGTTTCGTTTTCTGAAGCTTATCCTCAATCTCCTTGTAGGCGAAGGGGTCGAGGTAAGAAAAGGCGATTTCCTGAAGCTCTTCCTTGACGTTCGACATACCGAGGCGGTGGGCTATCGGAACATAAACGTCCATCGTCTCGCGAGAGGTGTTGCGTTGTTTATACTGCTTCCGATATTTAAGGGTACGCATATTATGAAGCCTGTCGGCAAGCTTTATAATTATTACGCGGATATCGTCCGACATTGCGAAGAGGATTTTTTCAACGTTCTTCGCAAGCTGTTCTTCCTTAGTAAAGAGCGGAATTTTCCCGATTTTCGTAACTCCGTCAACCAGCACGGCAACGTCCTGCCCGAACTGCCGCCTTATGTCGTCAAGGCTTGTGTCGGTGTCTTCGACAACGTCATGGAGCAGCGCGGCGCAGATTGTGTCGGTGTCCATCCCCATGTCAAGGAGGATATACGCGACGGCAATTGGGTGGCTTATATAGGCTTCTCCCGAGGAGCGGGTCTGTCCGGCGTGCTTCGTGTTCGCAAGCTCATAAGCGTCCACGATCTTTGAAAGGTCGTATGACTTCGAGTCGGTGAGGATTTTGTTAATTAACAGGTCGATTGTGTAGCTGACTTCCGCTTCCAAGAGAATTCACCTCTTTTTATACTATATGTAATAGTTTTAACAAAAGCTTCATCGTCGCTGTTTCTTCAAGTGAAGCTTTTTTCGGGTTTTTAATAAGGGTAACTGTGCCGTCAAAATAGCTGTTTTTTGTGAGTCCTGCTTCTTCAAATATATCCAATATAAGCCATAATTTGAAGCTGTTAATAACCGCGTGGTTTCGTTCAATAAGCGTCTTCGCAAAGATACACTTGCAATCACGTAAATTTTGAAGCTGCCTGTAAACAAGCGCGAAATCTTCTCTTGACGGAATTACACGCGAAATTGTTTCGCGGTCGGGATATTCCCCGCGCCTAAAAGCCTCATAAGCGTTAATGCCGTTTGCAATTTTAACCTGCGAGATTCCCGAAAGCCTTATTTCAACGACATCAAAGTTAATATATTCGCGTCCCTCATACTGTCTAATACCAAAATATGTCAGAACATCTATTCTGTCTCCGACTGTAAATGTAAAATTTTCGGGCGGGGTTTTATAAACGTTAAAGCTAACGCTTTTATTCTCGATATTGACGGTAACTCGGACGTTTTTTTCGGTTTTTGTCAAATTTGTTAAACCTGCGCCGGAAAGGATAAAGAGCGGTTTTTCAAAACCTTGTCCGAACGGCTCAAGGGCGGAAATTTCCTTCGCGTTATCAAGGGTTATGTCCGCCGCCGTCAGGATTTTTACGGCGTAAACCGGGTTTTCGTCGTTGAAATTACATTCGACAGCGTAATTTTCAATCGCTTCCGCGAATTTTTCAAAGTTCTCCGATTTAAGTGAAAACCCGCCCGCAAGAGCGTGTCCGCCGAATTTCGTCAGATATTCCGAAGCACTCGTCAGCGCGTCAACGACCGAAAAGCCGGGCAGAGAGCGGACAGAGCCGCGAAGCATCCCTCCCTCGTCGTCGGTCATGAGGAAAACCGGCTTACCGGCGGTTTCAAGGATTCTCCCCGCCGCAAGCCCGATTACACCGTGATTTCCATCCCTCACGCGAAGGACGAGGATACGTTTATAGAGGGGCGTTGGGTCGGCTGCAATTGCTTCTTTTATGCTCGAAAGGAGGTCTGCTTCAATCTGTTTTCTGCGGGCGTTAAGTTCGCTTAAATCCTTTGCCGCTTTGCCGACAGTTTCCGCATCTTCGCAGGTAAGAAGCGAAAACGCCGTGTCTGCGTGGGCGATTCTTCCGGCGGCGTTAATCCGCGGACCGAGGTAGAAACCGAAATGGGTTGCGGTTATCGGGGGCGTTATGCCGGAAACCTTGACGAGTTCTTTTAAGCCCAAATTTTCGGTGTGTTCATAATAATGCAGACCGTGGTTAACGATTGTGCGGTTTTCCCCCGTGAGTTTCACCATATCGGCAACCGTCGCAAGGGCGGCAATGTCCGCATACTGCTCAAGCGCGGCTTCCGTATCGCCCATTAATGCGGCGGCAAGCATCAGCGCAACCCCGCAGCCGCAATATTCCCTAAACGGGGACTCGTTCTCCGCCCTGTGCGGGTCAACTATCGCAATTGCTTCCGGGAGCGTTTCGCCCGGTTCGTGATGGTCGGTGATAATAAGGCTCATGCCGAGGGATTTTATCAGCTCTGCTTCGGGGACTGCCGAGATGCCGTTATCAACCGTTATGATAAGCCTTACGCCGTCGTCAAAAAGCTTTTTTATAACGTCGGAATTTAAGCCGAAGCCCTCTTCGCGCGAATTAATATGAAAGGTCACGTCCGCGCCGTTCGATTCAAGGAATGTATAAAGCAAAACAGCCGCGCAAACGCCGTCACAGTCATAATCGCCGTAGACACAAACCCTGTCGCCGTTTTCAAAAACAATTTCATTAATCGCCGTAACGGCGGCTTCCATGTCGTATATCAAAAACGGATCGGAAAGCTTACCGTTCCCGAAAAATTCCTTCGCCGATTCGGTATCGGTAATGCCGTTCGCCGCGAAAACCTCTGCGGCAATCGGTGCTATACCGTCAGCCGTGAGTGCCTTAATAACCTCCGCCGACGGCTTCTTAACAACCCATTTTTTCATCGTTACTCCGTTTATTCCGGCTTATTCTAACTCAAACGCGCCTGTATACAGCTGATAATACTTGCCGTGCTGTCCGATAAGCTCGTCGTGGCTTCCCTTTTCGATTATAGAGCCGTTTTCGAGTACCATTATTAAATCGGAGTTGCGGACCGTCGAGAGGCGGTGTGCGATAACAAAAACCGTTCTGCCCTTCATGAGGGCGTCCATGCCTTTTGTAACGAGGGCTTCGGTTCGGGTGTCGATTGAACTTGTCGCCTCGTCGAGTATCATAACCGGCGGGTCGGCAACCGCCGCACGTGCGATTGAAATAAGCTGTCTCTGCCCCTGTGAAAGCCCTGCGCCGCCGCCTGTCAAGACGGTTTCGTAACCGTTCGGGAGCATACGTATAAAGCCGTCCGCATTCGCGGTCTTCGCCGCCTTAATGCAGTCCGCGTCGGTCGCTTCAAGCCGCCCGTAACGGATATTCTCCATAACCGTGCCGGTAAAGAGGTTAACGTCTTGCAGCACAATCCCGAGGGAACGCCGCAAATCTGCCTTCTTAATCTTGTTAATGTTAATCCCGTCATAGCGGATTTTTCCGTCCGCAATGTCGTAAAAGCGGTTTATGAGGTTTGTAATCGTTGTCTTCCCCGCGCCTGTCGCGCCGACGAAGGCAATCTTCTTCCCGGGTTCTGCCTCAAGCGAAATATTATGCAGTACGATTTTATTCTCGTTATAACCAAAATCAACGTCATCAAAGACGATATCGCCCTTGAGTTCCGTGTAGGTAACGGTTCCGTCCTCTTTATGCGGGTGTTCCCACGCCCATAAGCCCGCACGCTTGTCGGATTTTTTTAAACCGCCGTTCTTGTTGTCGCGCATTGCGAGGGTAAGCCCGACATAACCGTCGTCCGTCTCGGACTTTTCGTCGATAAGGGTAAAAATCCGCTCAGCACCTGCAAGTGCCATTACAACGAAGTTAAGCTGGTTTGAAACCTGCGAAAGCGGGTTCATAAACCCACGTGATAACTGCATAAACGAGACAATTGCACCGAGGGTTAAGGCGTCCGTCCCCGTTATAGAAAGGTTCATTACGCCGTTAATCGCGAGCGCCCCGCCGATAACCCCCAAGAGTACATAGAGGGCGTTCCCGAGGTTCCCCATAACAGGCATGAGGACGTTCGCGTATTTGTTCGCTTGGTTCATCTTGTCGCGGAGGTGTTCGTTCTTTTCGGTGAATTCCTCCATGACTTTATCTTCGTGGTTAAAGACTTTAATCACTTTTTGCCCGTTAACCATCTCTTCAATATAGCCGTTCAAGTCGCCTAAGCTCTGTTGTTGAGCGACGAAATATTTGCCGGATTTTGAAGCAATCTTCCCCGCAATTGTGAAAGAAAACAGCACGAAAATTATAACGAAAAGCGTTAACCATATGCTGACCGTTAACATCGAAACAAAGACAGCCACAACCGACACAAGCGAGGCTATAACCTGCGGTGCGGATTGGGCGAGGCATTGTCTTAACGCGTCGGTGTCGTTCGTGTAAAAACTCATAACGTCGCCGTGCGTGTGGGTGTCAAAATAACGGAGCGGGAGGGTTTGCATATGCTCGAACATCTCGTCTCTGATACGCTTTAAAACCCCTTGCGCAACCACAACCATAACGCGCTGGAAGACATAAGATGCGATTATCCCGACAATGAAAAATACCCCGATTTTAATACAGGTCGTAAGCAGCGGCGTGTAGTCAACCGGCTGATTTGCAAGTTTAAGTTTTACAAGCGGGGTAATATAATCGTCAATAAGCACCTGTAAGAAGAGTGCCGCCCCCGCCATAATCACGGAAGAAAGCAGGATACAGACAAGCACAACCGCAACCTGCGGCTTATAATTTTTAAGGTAGCCGAAAATTCGTCTGAGGGCTGTCCACGAGAATTTCATTCCCGGGACTCTCCCCATTCCGCGCCTTGCCGCCCCTTTCGGAGCATATAATTTATCGTCTTTCTTGTTCGCCATATTAACCTCGTGTTGCCTGTGAATTTATCGTGATATGAAACCGCCGTGTTGCCGTTATCCCTGCCGCACTTACCGCCGCTGTCCCCGCCGCTGTTGCCGCTTAATCCTGTGCTACCCGATTTTGGGATTCGTAGACTTCGCGATAGATTTCGCTCTTTTCCATCAGCTCTTTATGCGTTCCCATCGCGGAGATGTGTCCGTCGTCGAGGATAATTATCTTGTCGGCATCTTCGACCGAGGCGACACGCTGTGCGATTATAATCTTTGTCGTGTTCGGGATTTCGTCCTTTAGGGCTTTTCTAATCTGCGCGTCCGTCTTTGTGTCAACCGCCGATGTGCTGTCGTCAAGGATTAAGACTTTCGGCTTTTTCATCAAGGCTCTTGCGATACAAAGGCGTTGCTTCTGCCCGCCGGAAACGTTTGTCCCGCCCTGTTCGATATAGGTGTCGTAACCGTCCGGGAACTGCTTTATAAAGCTGTCCGCACAGGCAAGCTTGCAAACCCGCTCGATTTCTTCGTCTGAGGCGTTTTCATCGCCCCAGCGGATATTATCCTTAATCGTGCCGGAAAAGAGAACGTTCTTTTGAAGCACAACCGATACGGCGTCCCGAAGTTCCCTTATATTATAGTCGCGAACGTCAATTCCGCCGACTTTGACGTTACCGTCAACGGCGTCATAAAGGCGCGGAATGAGGGAAACAAGGCTCGATTTTGAAGACCCCGTTCCGCCCAAAATCCCGACAGTCTCGCCGGAATTAATCTTAAAGCTGATATTATCAAGCACATTCTTCTCGGCATTTTCAGAATAACGGAAATTAACGCCGGAAAATTCAACAGAGCCGTCGGGGATTTCGGTTATGTGTTCTGCGCCGTCGATAAGGTCGGAACGCTCGTTCAAAACCTGCGTGATACGCTCTGCGGAAGCCCTCGAAATAACTATCATTACGAAGACGAACGAGAGCATCATAAGGCTCATCAGAATTTGCATTGTGTAGGCGATAAGACTTGTAAGCTCGCCTGTCGAGAGACCGATTGCTTCGTTGTCGCCGGAATTTACGATTGCGTGTGCCCCGAACCACGCAAGGAGTATCATGCTGCAAAACACGCAAAACTGCATTACAGGTCCGTTTAAGGCAATTATCGTCTCTGCCTTGGAGAAGTCGGAGAAGATTGACAATGAAATCTTCTTGAACTTTGAGTCTTCGTATTCTTCCCGGTTATAAGCCTTAACAGCCCTCATGCCGGAAAGATTCTCGCCGACGACGTTGTTAAGGTGGTCGTAGGTGTTAAAAACCCGCTCGAAAAGGACGTGGGCTTTGCTCTGGATAACATATAAAAATATCGCCAAAATCGGTATAAATGCAACGAAGATAAGCGAAAGCTGATTGTCAATAAGCATCGAAGCGATAAAGGCGAAGATTAGCATTAGGGGGGCGCGGAAAGCAAGCCTTATTATCATCTGATAGGCGTTTTGAACGTTTGTAACGTCGGTCGTAAGCCTTGTAATAAGGGAGGCTGTCGAGAATTTATCTATATTATGGAAGGAGAATTTTTGGATATTGCCGTAAATATCACTCCGCAGATTCGAGGCGAAGCCTGTAGAGGCGTGGGCGGCGAACTTCCCCGCCATATAACCAGCCGCAAGGGACAAAAGCGCGGCGGCAAGGAGTATCGCGCCGAGCTTTAATATTTCGGTCATGTTCCCCGCGGAAATCCCGGTGTCGATTAGCTTCGCCATCAGCGTAGGAATTGAAACCTCTAAAAGCACCTCAAAGAACATAAACACAGGCGTTAAAATCGAGCTTTTCTTATACTGCCTGATGCTTTTTGCCAAAGTCTTAATCATTATCTGTACCTTCTT
Organism: Ruminococcus sp.; assembly: GCA_031262835.1. Classification (GTDB taxonomy): domain Bacteria; phylum Bacillota; class Clostridia; order Oscillospirales; family Ruminococcaceae; genus JAISGY01. The sequence goes on along the minus strand of JAISGY010000013.1, from coordinate 71,984 downwards.
ATATAAGTTGCGTTGCGAGGGGAGAATTTGCTTTGCGTGGGGGCATTACAGCGGGTTACATCGCCGGATCTTCTATCCCAGCCGCCGCAAATGCACCTGCCCTGTCTATGCAGGTTCCGCAGACGCCGCAGGGCTTTATACCGCCGACATAACAGCTCCAAGTGAGTTCATACGGGACTTTAAGCGTTAACCCGAGCTTCACAATATCCGCTTTGTTCATCTTCACAAACGGCGCAAGAAGCACTATACCGCCGCCGCTCCCGGTTACAAGCGCAGAGTTCATCGCGTCAAAAAATTCGGGGGAACAGTCGGGATAAGCGTTCCCGGCACTGTCGTCGGCGTGGGCACCGTACAGTACCGCTTCACAGCCGTTTGAGAGTGCAACCGCCGCCGCCGTCGATATAAACAATCCGTTCCTGAACGGAATGTAGGTTGAAACAGGGGTAAGCCCGCCGGTTTTCTTAATCTGCTCTGCGTAGCTCTCCTTCGGGATTTCCGCTTCGGAATTCGCGAGGAGAGAGCAGTCGGAGTCGCTAAAGACGGCGTTAAGGTCGATTGTCTTTAGCGTTACGCCGTAATGTTTTGCAATATCCGCCGCAGATTTAAGCTCCCTTTCGTGCTTTTGCCCATAAGAGACTGAGAGGGCGATTACTTCGTCAAAGTCGCGGATTGCAAGGGCAAGGGCGGTACTGCTGTCTACGCCGCCGGATAAAAGAACAAGGCATTTTTTCATATAACTTTCAGTTCAAGATAAAGTTTATTTCGTAAGGTTTCGTCGGATAAAAATCTGCCCGAGAGGGTTGATGTTGTCGTGACAGAGCCAACGTTTTTTATCCCTCTTGCGGTTATGCAGCTGTGCTTTGCGGATATGAACACCGCGACGTCTTCCGAGTCGGAGGCAATCTGCATAATCTCGCTTATATCCCGCCCGAGGCGTTCTTGAATTGTAAGGCGTTTCGCGGCAGTTTCTGCAATACGGGCGATTTTTGAAAGCCCCAAAATCTTTCCGCGCGGAATATATGCAACCGTTATCCTCATGTCATACATAAGCGCAAGATGATGTTCGCAATAAGAAAAAGCGTCAATATCGCGGACGATTACAATATCATCGGCGGTTTCGATATTAATCGGGGACTCGAAAGTCTTCCCGAACATTGCGGCAATTTCGGCGTTCGTTAAGGCTATCCCCGCAAGCTGTTCTTCAAGGGCGTTCGCGACACGCTCCGGCGTTTCAAGAAGCCCCTCGCGGGTTACGTCCTCGCCGATTGCTTCGAGGAGTCCCTTTATATGATATTTTATCCGCTCTTTATCCATTAATCTTCCAAAATAAAAATTATTTATTTGCCTCTCCTGTCGCCCCAGATAATCTTATGGAGTTGTAAGCAGAGCCTTGCGTCTAAGGCGTTCCTCACGATATAATCGGCAATTTCTTCGGGATTCATTTCGTTATAGACGGGGGAAAGGAAAATATTAGTACGCTTTGAAAGCGAATAGTCCCGCATTATTAACGCCGCTTGTTCCAAATCCTCGGTAGAGCCTATGACGAACTTAACGCAGTCGCGCTTGCCTAAAAGCCCGAAGTTTTTATATACAATCCGATCCTGCATACCGCTTGACGGAAGCTTACAGTCAACGGTAAAGGATATTTTCTCGCCGGACCGGCGTATGTAATCGAGGGGGATAGAACCGTTCGTTTCAATCTCGGTGAAGAAGAAGGTGTCGTCGGCGAATTTCCGCAAAAGCTCCGAAAAATGCGGCGCAATAAGCGGCTCGCCGCCCGTTAACGTAACGTTTGAAAGCCCCTTATCGAGTGCGTAGCTGTAAATCTCATCGGGGGTAAGGTATATGGCGGAGCAGTCCTCTTCATTTGCCCATCTTGTATCACACCAATTGCAGGCAAGGTTACAGCCCGAAAAGCGTATGAAGGTTGCGGGCGCACCTTGCTTTAAGCCTTCGCCGTTTATGCCGGTAAACATCTCTGCAACCGCCATACGTTCCGCTCTGTCCGGGATTTTTCCCCTGACGGGTACGACTTTCATATAAAATTCCTCTAATCTTCGGAATATGTTGCTGAATTTTCCGGGGATTCATATACGGTAACTGCTAAAACCCGGATATGTTTGGGGAGAATTTTCCCAAGCCCTCTGTAAAAATATCCCGCGAAGTGTTCTGCCGTGGGGCGAAATTCCACTTCCGAAAGGGCGAACCCGTCGGCATTAAGCGCGGCGAAAAGTGCCTCCGAAAGCGTCCCTTTTTCATATATAAGCGTGTGGTCGAACCTGTCGCAGAGGGTGTTCAACACGGCTTTTGCGTCGGAAAAGTCGATAACCATACCGCTCTTTTCCCCAGACATTATAAGCTTCCCCGAAAGGGACACCGAGACATCAAACCTGTGTCCGTGGATATTTTTGCATTTTCCGTCATAACCCGAAAGGAAATGCGCCGCATCAAAATGCCCTGTTAGGTTTGTACTGTACATATTTTTTATCCTTACTTTTCAAGTAAACTTCATTATAGCACATTCGTAAATATATGTCAACCGATTTAACATAACTTTCATGATTAATTGAGTAAAAATTAATATTTATATTTTTTTGCAGATTAGTCTTGATTTTACGGTTTTTATGTGTTACAATGTTTATATGTATAAAAGAATGTTGATGGTTTTCCTTTCTTTGGCGTTAATGCTGTCGTTATCACTTCCCGTTTCGGCGGATAAGCGCAGCCCGAATTATTACACAGACGGCTTTTCCGCAGGCGAAAAGGCTGTTTTTGAGCGTGTCAGAGAGGCAGTCTTAAAATGCGAACCCGCCGTAAAGATAACCGGCGTTTCTGACAATCGAACAGACTTAATCGGGAAGATTGGAAATGCCCTGCTTTTTTACGACCCATATGCGTGGAACCTCCGCGATCTGCGCTATTCTTCGGCGGGGAATACGGTTACGATTGAGTTTACATACCTTAACGAATATGACGACTATATTATAATGCAGGACGAGATGGACAACGCTATTACCGGGGTTTTGGAAGAAATCGCGGGGTACAGCGTTCTCGGCAAGCTTGAGTATATACACGATTTTGTTGTTTCAAACACGGAATACGAGTCTGACGGGGCAATGTCCGGCATACCTTATTATTCGCTTGTCGGCGGCTCTGCGAAGTGCGACGGCTACGCCTTGGCGTTCCAGATGCTCTGCCAGAATGCCGGTATACCCTGCGTTACGGCGATTTCTTATTCCGACGAGGAGAACACCGCCGAATACAACATCGGTCACGCTTGGAATAAGGTTAAAATAAGCAATAATTGGTATAATATAGACTGCTGCCTCGACGACACAACCCTCCCGGGCGACGCGTACTGTTACGACTGGTATATGCTTTCGGACGGTGAGATGGGAAGTATTCACCGGGAATATGACGATCCTTTCTTCCGCGAACCCGCCGCAACAAATTACCGGAACGGTTTTTACGAAATAAAGAAGCAGACGGCTGGGTCGGTTACTGCCGCAGTCAACGTTATAAAACAGCAGATTTTCGATTCCGATATGCTTTCGGCGGCGGTTGAGATTCCGGATATAAGCGTTATGGAAGATTTTATAAGACTCGTCAAGGCGGACGGCGTAAAGGCTTTCGGGCTCGGCGGGGAAGAATATGAAGCGTATGTTAACCCCGAACGGCAGGTTGTACATATCATCATCACCGATTAGAAAAATATGAAGATTAAAGCGATAATTTTATCTGTTATTTTGGCGTTCGGGACCTTTGCCTTTGCGCCTGTTAATGTTTATGGTGCGGAAAATACAGAGCTGCCTTATTTTTACTCGGGGTTTACCGATTCCGAAAAGGCGGCTTATGAAAGCTTACGGACTGCCGCCCTTAATTCGGAAGCGGCTGTTACAATAACGGCGGAAACGCCGCTTACACTTGAGAGCATGAACCGCATTATCGGCGTGCTTCTCTATTACGACCCCGAACATTTTAACATGAGCGGCATAACCCCCGACGCCGCTTCGCAAACGTTTACCATAGCGTATCGCTACGACAAAGAGAAGTACGCTGTCATGAAAGCGGCGGTTGACAAGCGGGCGAATGAAATTTTAGCCACCGCAGGGAAGCAACGCTCCGTCTACAACAAGCTTATTACTATCCATGACGAGATAATAAAAAACTGCCGCCTTGACGAGACGGCGACCGAGAAAAGCTCGGTCTACGGGGCACTCGTTGACGGGCGGGCGGATTCTTTCGGCTATGCGGAGGCGTTCTGCCTTATCGCGGGGAAAGCCGGCATACGCTCCTTTGTCAATATCTACACGAAGGGTGGCGCAAGTTTCGCCCGCAGCACAGTTTACAGCGATTCTTTCTGGTATAACATCGACTGCGCGAAGGACGATAATTCGCGCCTTGCCGCTAACGAAAGCTACACCTATTTCATGGTCCCCGACAGCTGTTATTCCGATTCTTCACCCTATTCGGCTTACTTTATCCAGCCGACGGCGAATGCGATTAACAATTATTACTATAAGGCGTTAAAACTTGAAGCGGCGAATGATATTGAAGCGCAAAACCTCCTTGTCAAGCTTATTACCGAAAACCCGAAAAAGAACACCTTCCGCTTCTCTTTTACGGACAATGCCGCCTTTAGTAACTTCGTAAAAACCGTTACCGAAACGGATTTTATAACCGATACCCTCGATATTGCTTTGAGGACTGTGCCGGTTATTACAAAAGCGGCGGACGTCAGCTTTAACGCTAAAACCCGCGTTGTAACCGTCGTTGTCTATTATCCCGACACAGTCCTTTCCGCCTACTACAGCGATACCTCATATTTTTCGGAAGAACAGATTTTGTACCTTAAGTCTCTTGGAATAAATTAACGTTTTGTGAGGAAGAACATGAAAAAACTTATCAGCATCATTTTCGCCCTGCTCCTTGCCCTCGCTCTCCCTGTTGCCGTCTTTGCCGACGAAAAGGCGGAAGAAAAGCTCACCCTGCCGGATTATACTAAGCATCTGCCGTATTATTACACGCTAATGACGAAGGCGGAAAAAGAGGATTATCTTACGATAAGAAAGGCTGTTATTAACCACGACAAGGTATTACGGGTCAAAGCGGCGGATATGTCGCAGGAATTTATCGAAAAAGCACAGCTGATACTTTATAAATACGATTCCTACACCTTTGATTTGGAGAATGTAGGCGGATCGTCTTCCGGCTTCAAGCGAAACGGCGTCTATCGCCCCACCGATTTTGAACTTAAGTTTAACTATAAGATGAGTAAAGAAAACTACATGAGGGCGATTTCTTATACTGACAAAAAGGTGCAGAAATTCCTTGAGGGGATTCCTGAGGATATGAGTACCACAAACAAGCTCCTTGCCGCTCATGACTTTATTATAGAGTCTTGCGAATACGACCTTGAATACGAACACGGTTACAGCGCATATTCCGCGATCGTTTACGGGAGGGCTCTCTGTGAGGGCTATGCGAAGGCGTTTCAGTATATCTGCGAAGAGATGGGCATACCCTGCGTTATCTCTATCGGCGAGTCGAATGAGTCAAAAATCGGTCACGCTTGGAATAAGGTTAAAGTCGGGAAAAACTGGTATAATATCGACGTAACTAACGACGATACCGACGGAGACTTTTTCGGATATATCTCGAAAAACTATTTCTTCCTTGCGGATTCGGAATACAAAACCGTTGTAACGGAAACATTTTTCGACGAGCTTGAAGAACCACTTGCTACCGACACAGAACACGCCTACTATGAAATGACAAATCAGACCTTTAAGACAAGCGAAGAAGCGATAAAATACATGGAAACCAAGCTTCAAAAAGACCTGCCTGTACACGTTGTCGTTGCATTTACGACGAAGGCTGAATATAACAAATTCGGGAAGGCATATTTCGACGCGGCTACAAAAACCCCGGCGATGAAAAAATACCGCGATGTAAGCGCATACAAAATAGACCTCGACGAATCACTTACCTATATGCTGTATTTTTTCGCAAGTTAATATGATTTAACCTTGTCCGCCTCTAAAAATTATGGGGCGGACAATATTTATTTCAAATTTTGCTTGACAAAGGAATTTCATTGTGATATAATAGTAACAATTAATTTTGTACGGACAACCGTAATTCCCTGTTTTTTCCGTTAATGGCTTGCATCGGACGTTTGATGTAAAACCATAGAAAACAGGAAAGCGGTAAAAATCATTATTACATAATTACCTTCAGAATAAACGAAGGTTTGTTTTGAGTGCTAAAATCGTTTTAACGAATTGAGGTCTTTTCCCGATGCCGAAAACCAAAAATCCCGGTGACCCCGACTACAGCAGAGGCAGAAATCAAGCCGACAACCGCAGCAAGAACCAAGCCCCGACAGACAACCGCAACAAAAATCAAGCAACCGACAACCGAAACAAAAACCAAACAACCCCCGACAGCCGCAGAATTCAAACAGACGGTAAAAAAACCGCCCTCTTAGTAGGCGGAAAGCCCGGTTTACGCCCCGCTTCCCGCACTAAACAAAACAATAAAGAACCGCAGATACCGACCCTCGAAAAGGCAGCTGCTGCCCTCGCCGCCGGATCGTCAGCTTCGCAGGGGAAGCGGCTTAAAAAGCCGCGGCAGAAGGCAACCACAACCCAGACGCCCCCTCCGGCAGGTTATAACGGCTTTATCTCAAACCACAAGCCGATTAAGCACGCGCCGCTTAAGATTATTCCGCTGGGCGGGCTTAATGAGATCGGAAAGAACCTTACTGTTTTCTGGTATGGGAACGATATGATTATCGTTGACTGCGGGCTTGCGTTCCCGGACGCCGATATGCCCGGGGTTGATATAGTTATACCCGATTTTACCTTCCTTGAACAGAACAAAGACCGTATCCGCGGCGTCTTCATTACCCACGGGCATGAAGACCATATCGGAAGCCTTGCTTACCTTCTTAAAAAGATTACGCTCCCTGTCTACAGTACCCGCCTTACCCTCGGGCTTATTAAGAATAAGCTTGTCGAACACGGGCTTGACCGCTCGACAAAGCTTATCGAAATGACAACACGTCAGCCTGTCAAGGTCGGGACAATGAGCGTGGAGTTTATCCGCGTTAACCATTCGATACCCGATGCCTGTGCATTGGCGATAACGACACCTGTCGGGGTTATAGTCCACACCGGGGATTTTAAGGTTGACTATACACCGATTGAGGGCGATATAATCGACCTGCCGCGCCTTGCCGAACTCGGCACAAAGGGCGTCTTGCTCCTTATGTCCGATTCCACAAACGCCGAACGCCCCGGACATACAAACAGCGAACGGACGGTCGGCAAATCCTTCGAGCGGCTCTTTGCCCGCGCCGAAAACAAGCGGATTATTATCGCGACGTTTTCGACAAATATCCATCGTGTTCAGCAGATTATCGACAGCGCAGGGAAGTCCGGGCGGAAGATTGCTGTCTTCGGGCGGAGTATGCTTAATGTAATTGACGTTGCGAGCAGCTTGGGTTATCTTCGCATACCCGAGGGGCTTATCATTGACATTGACGAGATGAACCGCTTCCCGTCCGAAAAGATTGTTTTAATAACCACGGGAAGTCAGGGCGAGCCTATGTCTGCCCTAACTCGAATGGCTATGAACGAGCATAAAAACGTTACAATTACCCCCGACGATTTCATTATAATAAGCGCAACCCCGATCCCCGGCAACGAAAAGTTCGTAACACGCGTTGTTAACGAGCTTATGAAGCGCGGCGCGGACGTTATATATCAGTCGATGTATGAAGTCCACGTTTCGGGTCACGCCTGCCAAGAAGACTTAAAACTAATGTTATCCTTAACAAAACCGCGCTTTTTCATGCCTATCCACGGCGAATACAAACACCTCAGGCATCATGCAAAGCTTGCCCACGATCTGGGCATGAACCCTGCCGATATTATAATCGGGAAGACCGGGGACGTTATCGAGATTGACGGGGTTAACTGGGGCATAACGGGCGAAGTTCAGAGCGGGCGTGTGTTCGTTGACGGGCTCGGAGTCGGCGACGTCGGGTCGATTGTCCTTCGCGACAGGCGGCATCTCTCGCAAGACGGACTTATTATTGCGGTTGTTACAATTGAAACCGACACAATGACGGTTATTGCCGGACCTGACATAGTATCGCGCGGCTTTGTCTATGTAAGAGAGTCGGAAGAGCTGATGAGTGCGGCAAGGAAAATTTTAACCGATTCCCTCGACAAATGCCTTCGCGGCGGAGTTTATGACTGGAACACATTTAAGATGCAGATGAAGGATGACTTGGGCGATTACATCTTCATGCGTACAAAACGCCGCCCGATGATTCTCCCGATAATTATGGAAATATAGAAGTCTGTCTTCTGTCCTCCGGCTTCTGTCTTCTGACGAGGTGATTAACGATAAAAGGTAAAAAGCGGGTTGTATTCGGGCTGTCGGCACTTCTTCTTGTGGCGGCGGCGATGGTCTCTGCCTTCGCGGTCAGAAAAACCGACGAGAGATTCTTCTGGATCCTCATTATAATTACTTCGGTCGCCTGTATTGTCTTCATGGCGGTCTATATCCTTATCAGGCAGGATTTCCACCGCTTCGTTGCCGATTCGGACGTGAAATGGGGGCTTATTGAACGGGACTCGCTCTATCGCTTCCCCGCGCCGGCGCTTGTTGCAGATGCGGACGGAATAATTATATGGTATAACATTGCCTTTTCTGAAAAAGTTTTATCCGACGATGCCTTTGGCTTCCCGGTCTCGCGCTTTTTCGACATTGACCTTGAACGCTCGCGAAACGCGCTTAACACGGTTATCGAATATAATTCCTCGAACCTTCGGATTCGCGCCGTAACCTCCGAAAAAACCGACAGCAACAACGAAGTTACATCAAAACTAACCATGCTTTATTTTGAAGACATGAGCGAAGAACTCGAGCTTAAGGCGGAAAACGACCTCCTCCGCACAAACATTATGCTTATCGCAATCGACAACTCAGACGAGCTTTTGGGGCATGAGAGGGAGTCCGAAAAACAAAATCTCCTCATAAAAATTGATCAAGTCCTCGAAGAATATTTTGAAAAATACGGCGGCGTAATGCGGAAAACTTCCGCTGACAGATATATTATCGTCGTCTCCGAACATGACTTGTCCGACATGAAGTCCGATAAATTCGGGCTGCTCGACAACATCCGAAACCTCTTTTCGGGCGAAAAATATTACGCAAGCATCTCTGTCGGTGTCGGAAAAAACGGGATTTCGATTGCCGATTCTGAGGCAGATGCAAGGCAAGCTCTCGACATGGCGCAGGGTCGCGGCGGTGATCAGGTCGTCATAAAATCCGGCACCGACTACGAATTCTTCGGCGGGCTTTCGGGCGGGACAGAGAAGAACAACAAGGTCCGCACGAGAATGATTGCGAATTCCCTCATATCCATCGCCGGAACGTCAGACTCGATAATTATCATGGGGCATAAATATTCCGACATGGACTGTATCGGCGCGGCGGCGGGGCTTGCAGGGGCTTTGCGCATAGCCTATCCCGAAACCGAAATAAAGATCTGCGCCGACCTTTCACAAAGCCTTGCGATGCCGATTGTAAACCGCCTTATCGAGAATATCCCCGAGGCGGAAAGCCTCTTTATTCCGCCCGATGAAGCGGAGGCTCTTGTGACCGACGCTTCCCTCCTTATAATCGTTGACACAAACAACAAAGACATCTTAGAAAGCCCCGAGAGTTACGCGCTTGCGAAAAAAGTTATCGTTATCGACCACCACCGTCAGACAACCCATTATGTAGACAACGCGCTTCTTTTTCATATTGAAACCTACGCTTCCTCCGCTTCCGAAATTGTTACCGAAATTATCGCCTATATTAACGACATCAAAAAGATTTCAAGTTACTATGCGGACGCACTCCTTGCCGGTATAATGCTTGATACGAAAAATTTTATCATGAAAACCGGCGCAAGAACTTTTGAAGCGGCGGCGTTCCTAAAAAAGCTCGGTGCAGATACCGTTGCTGTTAAAAAACTTTTCGCGGACGATTTCGAGTCGATAAAAAAACGCTCAAAGCTTGTCGCTTCGGCGGAAATTTATAAACGCTGCGCAATATCGGTTGATAATAACCCGGGGAAGGATTCGCGTATTGCATCTTCACAGGCAGCAGATGAGATGCTCGGGATTAACGGCGCAGACGCAAGCTTCGTGGTGTTTAAGACGAATGCGGGTTGCAGTATTTCGGCACGTTCATTCGGGGCGATAAACGTTCAGATTATCATGGAAAAACTCGGCGGCGGCGGTCACCACACCATGGCGGCTACCCAGTTAACCGGGGTTACGCCGTCTGAGGCAAAAACCAAACTCACCGCCGCGATTGATGAATATATTGAAAACAGCACATAAACGAAAGGGAAAAATCATGAAAGTAATATTCTTACAGGACGTTAAAGGAACTGCGAAAAAGGGCGAGATGAAGGAGGTTTCGGACGGATACGCAAGAAACTTCCTACTCCCGAAAAAGCTTGCCTCCGAGGCAACGGCTAAGGCAATTACCGAACTTGAGAACAAGAAGGCTTCGGACGAACACAAGCTTGAAACTCAAAAGGACGAAGCACGCGAGATTGCCGCTAAAATTGCCGGCAAAACGATTATCATAAAGAGCAAGGCTGGCGCGGGCGGAAAGCTTTTCGGCGCGGTTACGCCGGGGCATATTGCAGATGCTGTCGAAGCTGAATACGGCTATAAACCCGACAAGAAAAAGATAAGCTTAACCGCCGACATTAAGACTTTCGGCGAATATCCCGCAGAGATAAAATTCTTCCAAGGCATAACCGCGAAGATTACCGTTGCCGTTGTTGATGCGGAAGGGTAAGTTGCAAAAAGGGATTATATGGAACCACAAGATTTAACCTTCGCGGAGCTTCCGCACAGTGTCGAAGCCGAACAGGCAGTCATCGGCAGTATCCTTGCCGACAGGGATAACATAAACCTCGCTTTAACCCTCCTTAAAGCGGAATGTTTTTATGTTTCCCGCCACAAGGAGCTTTTTGAAATCTGCATACGGCAATTCACCGTCGGGAGCGACACCGACGTTGTTACCGTTCTTAACGAGGCGGTTGCGAATAAGGTTTTCGAGAACGACACCGCCGGGCGTGAATATCTTCTCCGCATACGCGAGATGATTACCCCCGGGACTTCTATCGAAAGTTACTGCAAAATCGTCTTAGACAAATACTATTTCAGACAGCTTATCGCGGCGGCAAAAACGATAAGCGAAGCCGCATATTCCGGCATAGACTCCGCCGACGACGTTATAGACACAGCCGAAAAGCTCATCTATGACATAAGAGGCGGCAGAAACGCCACAGGGCTTACGAAGATAAGCGACATTCTCGTTGATGCATATAATACAATCAGCCAAAAGGTCGGGACAGAGCGTGAAAAATATCGCGCCGGCTCGACAGGGTATGGCGACCTCGACAGGGTTATAACCGGGCTTAACCGCTCCGACCTGTTAATCCTTGCGGCACGTCCGGGCATGGGTAAATCCGCACTCGCGCTTAATGTCGCGGTTAATTACGCAAGGCACAACACCGACAAGGAAGTCGTTTACTTCTCCCTCGAAATGTCGAACGAACAGCTTGCGCTTCGTATGCTTTCTTCCGAAAGTCATGTTGAATCACAAAAGCTCATGACCGGCGATCTTGACGGAACGGACGTCGTAAATCTTGCGGACGGCGTTAACACCCTCGCCTCCCTTAATATGTATTTTGACGACAACGCCGGAATAACCGTTCCGCAGATGAAGGCGAAACTTCGCCGTCTCCCGAATGTGGGACTCGTTTTAATCGACTATTTACAGCTTATGAGTTCCGGCAAAAAGAATGAAAACAGAGTAGTCGAAATTTCTGAAATTACCCGTCAGCTTAAGGTTATGGCAAAAGAACTTAATGTCCCCGTAATAACACTTTCACAGCTTTCAAGAGGTGTTGAATCCCGTCAGGATAAACGCCCTATTCTCTCCGACCTGCGCGAGTCCGGTTCAATCGAGCAGGATGCCGACATCGTTATGTTTATCTACCGCGAAGGGTACTATAACAAACAGACCGAAAACCCGAATATGACCGAAATACTCGTCGCGAAAAACCGCCACGGCGAAACAGGAATGGTTAACCTCTTCTGGAACGGACATTATACATTGTTCTTGGGCGTTGACAGATAACATTACAGAGGACAGAGGCGAGAGGACAGATGACAGAGGCGAGAAGACAGAGGACAGAGGCGAGAGGACAGCGGACAGAATACGGATTGGGGCGAATTTGTTGGGGTTTTGTGGTAAGGTAACTGAATATCTTCGCGAACGCTGCGGCATTGATGCTCTTGACTGCGCTTTTGTTGCGCTTTCGGGCGGCGCGGACAGTACAGCCTTGCTTCTGTTTATGCGGTCTTTTTGCCCTGACGTTACCGCCATTCATGTTAACCATAATCTTCGCGGCGAGGAATCTTTGCGGGACGAGATTTTTTGCAAGAGCCTTTGCGAACGGCTCGGGATTAAGCTTAAAGTTATCTCGGTGAATGTTCGTGCATATGCTGATGAAATCGGCAAATCTATCGAAGAATCGGCGCGGATACTGCGCTACAAGGCGATCGAAAACATAACCGGCGGCGTTTATCCCGTCTTCACCGCCCACAACGCCGACGACAACGCCGAAACCGTGCTTTATAACCTTATTCGCGGAAGCGGCATAACCGGGCTTTGCGGAATTCCGCCCGTTCGCGGCAATATCTTCCGCCCGTTTTTGTCGGTTAAACGCTCGGAAATCCTCGAATATCTCGCGGAAAATAGCCAAGATTTTGTCAGCGACTCCTCGAATTCCGACGATGCATATACCCGAAATTATATTCGTAATAATATTATACCGCTCTTAAAAAATATAAACCCGTCGGTAATCGACTCTATTTCAAAGACAGCGGGGATAATCAGTTCGGTTGATAATTACATTAAAGAAACCGCCGGCAATGCCGATATTGCCGCCGCGCCTGCTGTAATACGGCGCGAAGCCCTGCTTCTGTTTTTGCGGAAGAATAATATCGAGCCGGATTTCACAAAAATTTCCCTGCTTGAAGCGGGGATTGAGAAGAATAAAAAAGCGAAGGTTGAATTTTCCAAAAACCTCTATGTCTGCTATAACGGGGAAAATTTAACTGTTAAAGAAAAGAAGGAAAGCCTTTCTTCAAACCCCGAAATTATCATAAAATATGACGAAAATATTACCTACGGTGATAAACAAATTAAATTAACGAGAAAACTCCATAAAAATTCTATAAAAACCGATAAATTTCATAAATTATTAACAAACAATCTGCTTGATTGTGATAAAATAGAAGGCGAAATAATTTTACGCCATCGGAAAAACGGCGATAAATTCATAAAAAGCGGTAATACTTTCCATAGTAAGCTTAAAACGCTCTATAATGAAAATCTGCCGCCCGAAAAACGTGAAAACAATCTTGTGCTTTGCGACGATTTGGGGATAATATGGGTTGAAAATTTCGGCGCGGCGGCGCGTGCTGCGGTTAGCGACGATACCGGTAATTTTGTTGCCGTCCAAATTAAGGCGGATTAGGAAGTTTTATGATAACTGATACAAAAATCGAAGTGCTTATCTCCGAAGCAGACATAAGGGAGAAAGTTTCGCAGTGCGGGAAGCGGATTTCGGAAAAATACGACGGAAAACCGCTACTCTTAATCGGTATGCTAAAAGGCTCTTTTATATTTTTAGCAGACCTTTCGAGAGCGATAACAATTCCCGCAAGGATTGAGTTTATAAAAACGAGCAGTTATCGAAGCGGAAAAATTCGCGGCGAGCTTGAAATAAACATCGACGAGTCGATTAACTTTTCGGATTATAACGTAGTAATTGTCGAAGATATTGTTGATACAGGGCATACACTGGCGGCTGTGACAAAGCTTATTGCGAAAAAATCCCCCCGGTCGCTTTACGTCATTGCGCTTGTTAACAAGCCCTCCGGGCGAGAAATCGAATACACCCCCGATGAATGTTTATTCGAGGTCGGGGACGAATTTGTCGTCGGATACGGGCTTGATATGGACGAATTCGGGAGGAATCTCCCCTTTATCGGCGCAGTCCGCTAATTAAAAGTTATACTACAGGAGAATCCCGATGAACAAGAAAAACAGGGGCGCGATACTTTATGCACTCGTCATTGTTGCCTTAATTGCGCTGGCGTTTACATTACTGCATGAGTCCGCCGCCGCCCCGAAACAACAAAGCTATTCCGAGATAATGGGTTATTTCGACCGGCTCGAAGTTACCGAAATGACGGTTGACCTCGGTACCTCTATAATGGAGATGAAGGTTAGGGGGCAGACCGACTCCATAAAGTACGAAATCCCGAACCTCACCATCTTCCTTGAAGAAACGCAATACAACGAGGACAACTACCGCAGACGGTACGATGCCGCGCACCCCGATGCCCCGCTTAAACTCGACTATATCAAGATTCAAGACACCTCTTGGATTATAACGATTATCCCTTCCCTTATCATTATCGGGCTTATGATAGGGCTGTTCGTATTTACCCTCCGCCAGACCGGCGGCGGCGGACGGATTATGAGTTTCGGGAAGGCTAACGTTAAAAATACCGTCAATAAAAAGTACACCTTCGCGGACGTTGCCGGAGCTGATGAGGAGAAGGCAGAGCTTGTTGAGGTTGTTGACTTCCTTAAAAACCCGAAAAAATACCGCGAAATCGGCGCGAGAATCCCGAAAGGCGTGCTCCTTATGGGTCCTCCGGGTACGGGTAAAACCCTCCTTGCGAAGGCTGTTGCCGGGGAAGCGGGTGTTCCGTTCTTCTCTATTTCCGGCTCTGACTTCGTTGAAATGTACGTCGGCGTGGGTGCGTCGCGTGTAAGAGACCTCTTTGAAACGGCTAAGAAAAATGCTCCCGCTATTATATTTATTGACGAGATTGATGCTGTCGGCAGACACCGCGGCGCGGGTTTGGGCGGCGGACATGACGAGCGCGAACAGACCCTCAACCAGCTCCTTGTTGAGATGGACGGCTTTGAAGGCAACGAAGGCGTAATTGTTATTGCAGCTACGAACCGCAAGGACATCTTAGACCCTGCGCTCCTTCGTCCCGGGCGTTTCGACCGCTCGATTATCGTTAACTACCCCGACATTAAGGGGAGAGAGGCAATCCTTGCCGTTCACGCGAAGAATAAGAAACTCGGTCCCGACGTTGACTTAAAGGTTATCGCGAAGACTACCCCCGGCTTCACCGGCGCGGACCTTGAAAACCTCTTGAATGAGGCTGCCCTCCTTGCCGCACGTGCCGACAGGAAGGCAATAACCGAAGCTGATATTGTTGAGGCGACTTTCAAGGTTTCAATGGGTCCCGAAAAGAAATCGAAGGTTGTCAACAAGCGCGATATGAAGATTACCGCCTTCCACGAAGCCGGTCACGCAATCGCCCGCTTCAACCTTAAAACACTCGAGAAGGTTCACCACGTAACAATAATCCCGCGCGGTCAGGCAGGCGGTTTCACCTACCACCGCATGACCGACGACAGTTTCGCAACGAAAACGAATATGTTTGAAGAGATTGTAAGTATGCTCGGGGGGCGCGCCGCCGAATCAATCGTCTTCGATGATATAACAACCGGTGCTTCAAGCGACTTGAAACAGGCTACAAAATACGCAACCTACATGGTAACCCGTTACGGCTTCTCCGAAAACCTCGGGAACGTTGTCTACGGCGGCGATGATGAGGAAATTTTCATCGGGCGCGACTACGGGCATACCAAGAACTATTCGGACGAAACAGCGGCAGAGATTGACTCCGAAATCCGCGGCGTAATCGACCGCGCATTCGATGCGGCAAAAACCATCCTTACCGAATACCGCTCCGAAATGGACCTCTTAGTTAAATACCTCATGGCTAACGAAAAGATAGACGGTCCCGAATTTGAGCAATTAATGGCGGGAACGCTAACCGACTTCGACCCCGATTCCGTAACATTCGACGACGATTTAAGCCGGGTTAACTACTCGGTTGACGAGAAGGAAGAACAGGATAATAAGGATAAATAAAAGGCGAACCGCCCTGTCTATTGACCGGGCGGTTCTTTGCGCGGGATTTGCCTTTACGGCGTAAAATCGTAACCTGAATACATTGCATCTTCAAGGATTACTTGAGGCAGAGCGGTTGCGGTTGTTGTTTCGATTGTAATTGTCGGTTGTACGGCTGATACCGTTGTTACGGCAGGGTCGGTAACTTCGGCTTCCTCTACCGCGTCATAGGGGTTTATGTAGCTTACTGTAATTAGCGGGATAATGAAGCCGTTTTCCGCGTCTTGCCTTATTTCGCCGCCGATAAGCCTGTCGTTGTTGACAATCATGTTCGCCTGAATTCCCTCGGGGTAGTCGGGGTAATTTAATATGTCATAGACGTAGATTGTAACGTCTTCGCCTGCGTATTTTACAAGGTCGAAGCCCTGTGATTCTTGGAGCTTTAAATATTCGGAGAAGGTATCGTTAAATTCTGTCGGGAGGGTTACGATTTCCTCGCGGACGGGGTCGGGCTTGACTATCCAGCCTTGACTGTTAAGGAAGCCGATTCGCTCGGAATTTGAAGCCATTGCGAACACTTCGTCAAGGGCTTTTTCCTGCTTTGCCTTGATAACGAAAAATACCGTCAGACCTATGCAGACTAAAACTACGATAAGGATTATAAGGACTTTCTTGCTCTTTTTTGCTCTCGCCATATGAAGATGCTCCTTCGCACTATTCGTCTAAAATTAACTTTAATAATTCTTATGCGGACAAACTATTATTTAGTACAAAAAACTCGCCCAAATTTTGGACGAGTTTTTTTAATATTGCACCGGACGGAAGCGGTGGGATTCGAACCCACGTGCCGGTTAAGGCAAACTGATTTCGAGTCAGTCCCGTTATGACCACTTCGATACGCTTCCACAGCTATTATATTCTACTATAAAATTAGCGAGATGTCAAGTAGATTTATGAAATTAATAAAAACTTAATAAATAATTCGGTAAAAGATATTGACACTTGCGTTTGCATATATTATAATATTATTTAGGAAAACTTATACTAATCCTTGAAGTTATACGGCTGTCTCCCCCGCCGGAGGCGGGGGAGACAGTCAAATAGTATTATACAGTGGAGGACGCAAGTTTTGAATGTTTTAGAAGTTAAAGGGCTTTCAAAAAAATACCCGAAAAAGGACGTGTTCGCCGCGGATAACGTTAGTTTTGACGTGGGCGAGGGCGAGATTTACGCGCTTATAGGTCCGAACGGCGCGGGGAAAACGACAACTATCCGTATGCTCTCAACCCTTATTTCACCGACTTCGGGGGAGGCTTTTATGGACGGCTTCGCGCTGACTAAAGCTCCCGAGGAATTCAGGAAGCGGGTTACATATCTGCCCGACGAGGCGGGGGCGTATAAGACCCTTACCGGGATAGGTTACCTTGAGTTTATGGGGAGCTTATTTGCGAAGGACAGGGCGGAGCTTGAATCGTTTGTGCAGCGGGGCGAGGCTATATCCGGGCTCGGGGAGAAACTTCGCGATAAAATCGGCGGCTATTCACGCGGAATGATTCGCAAGCTGCTTCTTGCAAGAGCGGTTATGACAAACCCCAAGCTTGCGATAATGGACGAAGCGACGAGCGGTCTTGACGTTATTAACGCGCTTGAAATCCGCAAGATGATTAAAGAGCTTTCGGTTAATAACAAGATGTCGTTTCTGCTTTCAAGTCATAATATGCTTGAGATTGAATACCTTGCGGACAGGGTCGGGCTTATAACCGCCGGGAAGATTACCGCGCAGGGGACCGTTGCGGAGCTTAAGGCAAAGTATAATTCCGACAACCTCGAAGAAGTATTTGTTAAGGCGGTGAATGAAAATGAAGTTCTCTAACCTTTTTAAGAAAGAGCTCTCGGGGCTCTTAACCCGACAGGTTATCGTTTCGATGATAATGACGATGGTGCTTTTTATCTTCCTCGGGCAGATTGTCGGGCAGGCTATGAACGGCGTTACCGATTCTATTGCAAGCTCTAAACTTTCCATTGCGAACCTTGATGACAGTGCGTTTACCGCCGATATCTTGGCAAGAATGACCGAAGGCGGAAGCACGCTCAACATGGTTAAACTTCCCGAAAGTATAACCCCCGAAAGTTACCCCGCCGAGCTTGAAAAGCTTGGTATAAAATCGCTAATAATTATTCCGGAAGGGTTCGGGAACAGCGTAATCAATGACGGAAAAAGCGGTGAAATCACCGTCATAACCGAAATGTCGATAGGCGGGGTTTTCACAAGCCTTGATTCGTTATCTACCGCCGACGCCGTTAATACAATTAACGCTGCTTCAAAGGACGAGATTTTGCTTAAGTCGTACGGCGTTTCGGAAGAGGTTTTAAAAAAACTTGACGCTGGAGCTTCTACTGTTAACTACACGACACTTGACGGGAAGGTTGCGAAAATCAACACCGCCTCGCTTTCGGCGGTAATGATGATGCAGAATATGATTGCGCCGATTGCGGTGTTCTTCCTTCTTACAATGGCTTCGCAGATGATTATGACTGCAATTTCAACAGAGAAGATTGACAAGACGCTTGAAACGCTTCTTTCGACCCCTGTTTCAAGGCTTTCGGTGCTTATGTCGAAGATGGCGGCGGCGGTTGTTGCGGCGATTCTTAACGCGATAACAATGGGTATCGGAATGGTATTCTATATCGGCGGGATTGCCGGAGGGGCGATGAACGCGGCGATGAGTTCTTCGAGCATCAGTCCTGAACAGGTTTCGAGTGCAGACCTTTCCGCGTTAACAGAACAGGTTATGTCGGTTCCGCAGGCTCTTTCTGCCCTCGGTATAACCCTTTCTGTCGGGGAATATCTCCTTTTCGGCTTACAGCTTATACTGTCCCTTGCAATCGGTCTTGCCGCGGCACTGCTTCTCGGTGCAATGGCAACCGACGCGAAGTCACAGGCTTCCCTCATGCTTCCGGTAGTAATGGCTTCTATGCTCCCCTTCTTTGTAACCCTCATGGCGGACGTAAACACCATGCCTGTGATGTTCAAGATTATCATGTACGCTATCCCCTTCACGAACGCTTACATGGCGATGCCGAACCTCATGTCGGGGAACTTCCTTATCTTCTGGGTCGGGGCGGCTTATCAGGCTCTCTTCCTTGCCGGGACGCTCTATGCGGCGGTACGAATGTTTATGTCGGATAAATTGTTTACGACTACTTTCGGTGACACGGAGAACAAGAAAAAATCCCTCTTTGCGAAGAAATAAAAACTACGCCCCCGAAAAACCTTCGGGGGCGGGTCATATCTACAGGCGCACTAACATTGCAAAATCGTAATTCTCAGACATTGTAAGTCTGTTGTGCATAGCAAGATTATAGTAATAAAACTCTAAGTCAATTAAATCAATGCCGCCTCTATCGTCCATTCTGTATGCATCAACGTTCTTCCAATGAGTGTAACCAAAAGGTTGAAATCCTTTTGTTCTATCGCGTATCGGACCTGCGGCAAGATAGGTTACCGGCTCACCGTTCAAGATTAGTCCTGCGGCTTTAAAATCCTCCGCGAGTGTCCGCCCAAGTCTGTTTGTACGCATCTTTAGGAGCATCAGTTGATCTTTGTCAGCAAATTCTCTATCGTGATTCAACGCGCCGACAATCCGGAATTTTCTGTTAAGCGTTACACAGAAATCTAAACTTGGGTTTGTAGAAGGGAATTTGCGGTCTCTGGTTAGTCCTGCTCCTGTCGTGATATAGTTTATTGCTTCGGTATAAGCATTCGCAGCGTCGGATTTATCAAGATCATAGTCGTACGTACTCATGCAGATGTCAACAAAATTGCCTAATTCATAAAGCCTTGCCTGAATCATTGCTCTGTAGTCGGCGCGTTTCGGATACGCTTCGCCTTCCCAGTTGTACGTTCCGTTAATAACACAATCGACGTCGGTAAGGATACTTTGCGAATACGAGCCTCCGCTTACCTGTTTGCATAATGTGATATAAGCAACGGTAAGGCGGTTTCCGTTAACCGTAGTGTTATAGTATTTCGGACCTATTTTTTCTGCCGCCTTTGCGAAGATTATCGGGTATGCATATTGTCCTCCGAAATATTCGAGAATCTGTACTTTAGTCAAACGTTTGTTAGCCTTGAAGATGGGGTACGCTCTTTCATACTCTCTTATCGCATGATCTTTTTCTGTTTGCGAATAGTTATCAAAAATTTCGCCCGCTAAAGCCTTCTCGGCACTCGGTTCAAGAATCAGTTTCCTTACTTCACTGTCAAATTCGTTATAAAACTGTTTTCGGGTTTCGTTCATAGCGGTAAGGTCTCTGTTAAAATTCTGGACACGGGTTTTCGCGTTCTCAACAGATACGTCAACCGACAGGTTGTTTATCAGCGCGGTAAGGCTTGAAATTTCACCCTCAATTCCGTTAAGGGCTTTCGCAGTTTGTGCGTTCCCGTCGGGAAGATATCCCGCAACAGATGCAATCTTTAAGCCTATACCAAGAGAGTAATATGCGATCATAAACACATTCGCGGCAGGACCGAGACTCCCCACTATGTCGATAAGCCCCATCTCGCTGTAAGTCAGGTCGGCAGTCTCTTCATACGGCATAAAGGAATACTCGCCGATTTCATCAAAAGGCACAAAGCCCAATGCAGCGGTTGCGACCGCGTCGCCGTCTTCGGGCTCTGCGGTTTCCTCACCGTATATATCGTCATATGAAATACTGCGTGTATATACAAACTTTTCGGACGGCGTACCCCAAGGGTTAGTGAGCGCGCCCGCCGCTAAGGTAATAGTCCCCGATGTTAAGTTAACGCCGTCGGGTTTAACCTTAAAGCTTATGAGCGTTTCGCCCGTTTCGGAAATGGTGAAAGCCGCTTCTTTGTCGGCAAAGCCGCCGCCTAAGCTAATGAGCGAGCTATCGAGTGTTTTTTCACTGCCAATCAATCTGCATAAAACCTGAACCGTCCCGTCTTCGTTAGGGGCGGTTTCTTCAATTGTCGGGATAACCTCGTTAAAGGGCATATCAAGACTCATTGTCGTCCCGTTTATGGTTGTTAATGCCTTGCCGGAAATAACAAGCGAAGCATTAGAAACGGCTTTAAGAGCCGAATCAATATCATCAAAGCCCTCCGTCAGCAGTTCTACAACCGCATTTTCGGCGTTGGTTATCTTAAGCCCCGAAACTGTAAAAGGAACATCACCGGTAAGGGTTATGTGCGAAATGTCCCACGTCTTGACAAATTCACACTGATAGAGCGTCACGGGCAGGCTTAAAACGCCGTCCGTAAACGAAATGTCGTCATAGTCGATAAACATCTGCGGCTTTACTATATCGAAGGTTATATCGGCGGGGTCCCTGTCGCCGGTAAAGGCAGAGGTTAAGAGCCTAACCTGCGCGGTTTCAAAGTTCCTGTCAATTTTTCCGTCAAGGGTAATGTTAAACGTCAAGTCGTTGTTCCAATTGATGCTCTTAATTGTCATTGCGTGAAAGCCGTAATCAAGTTCAATATCCTTCGCCGAAAGCGTTTTCGCGATTTCGTCTTTATAGTCAAGGTCGAACTCAAGGACAATCTCGCGATCGTCAACGTCAACCGTACCGTAGCTGACGTTTTGCATAACGGGCGTGACGTCACGCTCTTCGCTTACCGCCGCCGCGCCGGCAAGGGACAGGCAAAGCATCGCCGCTAAGATTGTACCTATAATTTTGTTTATCTTCATATGTAACCTCACAGAAGCTTCGAGTTGTTGGTTTTCGCTTGTACGATTACTATTATATATCATTGTCTACAATTTGTCAATACATTTTACAAATATTTTATATATTTTACTTTTGAAAGAGGAAAGCCGACAGCTTTTCGCTGCCGGCTTTTTCTCAGTCATACGCTAAGAAGGAGTAACTGTCGTAGGGACTTATTATGCGTCCTTTGCTGCGTAAGCAAACTATTAACCACGAAACAGGTTCTAAACTCTTTCTATCGTCAAGATAATATCCCGGTGCACCATACCTAACTGCTGAAGTATCGTATTTATAATCACGAGCTTTTCCGTTTTCAACAGGTATACCGGCGACTATATATGCCCCGTTGCTGTCTTTATTCGGCAGTAGGGAAAAGCCCGAGTTTGTCATATCCGTCCTAATCGAGCGACCAAGCCTGTTTGCGCGCAATTTTATCAGTTTTAATTCGCCTTCGGAAATTACGTTGGTTTCTTTCCTGTTATTTAGTAACGGTGATAATAAGGGACTGCCGTAATCGAGCGGCTTATAGTATTGTACGGTTTTGTTAACCGTTAAACATAATTCTCGGTTTGAAAAATTGCCTTCATTGCGGTCTTTTGTAGAACCTGCTCCTGACGTTGCATACCTTACGGCAGAATTGTAAGCGTTTTGCACGTCCGTCTTGGGGTAGTCAATACTGTATGCGCTAAGGCAGACGTCTAAAGCTTTCCCGGCATCTATAAGCGTTGAAAGAACCATTACCCGATACCCGGCGCGTTTTTCATAAGCTTCGGTTTCCCAGTTGTAGGTGCCGTTAATTACAACGTCGTAATCGGTTAATATGCTTTGCGACGTTCCGCCGCTTACAAAATTGCATAACGATTTGTAATCATCAACAAAAACACCTGAGAAAGGGCTTCCCTCATACTTTTTCAGCCCTATTTTCTGCGCCGCCTTTGTAAAGACAATTGTTGCCGCGTCAGAATCTTCGCCGCCGAGATTTGCAAGAATAGTTGCCTTACTCATGCCGGGATCCGCTTTAAATGATACAGAGGCTCTTTCAAAATCTTTTATCGCTTGCTGCTTTTGCTCGGGCGTAAGCGAATCATAGTATTCACCCGCCAGTGCTGAGGGCGGCGTAACGCCCTCGGCATCGCTCATACGAAGAATTGTCTTTATTTCAATCTCTGTTTCAACATAAAATGTCTTCACATATTCATTCATAGATACGATTTTTTCGTTGAAGCTGTTAATGCGGGTTTTTGCGCCTTCAACTGCCACATCAACCGTTAAGCCGGCTATCATTGAATTGAGACCTGCTATATCCTGCCTAATCGCATTCAGTTCTTCCATTACAGGCGCCAGCGGGTCGGGTCCGGCGGAAAACCCAAAGAGTCCTGCAATCGTTTCGCCGAAAGTTTTAGCGGAGTTTACTGCTCCGAATACAGAACCTACCGTTCCTATTACGCCTAAGACGCCTAAAACCGACGTTTGGGAAACTTCCATCTCCGATATATCCTGATACGGCATATAGGAATACTCGCCGATTTCTTCAAATGGTACAAAGCCCATTGCAGTTGCTTTCTGCGAAACATCGTCAGAAGAGATACTCCGCGTATAGACAAGCGTCGAAGACGGCGTACCCCAAGGGTTAGTAAGCGCGCCGGGCGCAAGGGTTATTGTCCCCGTGATGAGTTCTTTACCCGGATTAACCTTGAAGCTTAAAAACGTCTCGTTATCTTTGTAAAGCGCGAAACCTTCTCCGAAGTCGCCGCCTAATGTTATAAGGGAATTGTCAATCTTGCCGCTATAACCATAGAGTCTGCAAAGAACCTGAATAGTACCGTCTTCGTTAATAACGGTTTCTTCGATTATCGGTATAGCTTCTTCAAACGGCATATCAAGATTCATTGCCGTGCCGTTTATGGTTGTTAAAATATCGCCCGATAACGAAAGAGCAGCACCGTCTAATGCGGCTGTATCTATAGCCTTTAATACCTCGTCAATATTGTTAAAACCCTCTGCCGCAAGGGCTACAACTGCTGTCTTTTCACTTACCCGCTTAAACCCCTTAACAGTCACCGGAAGATCGCCGGTAAGGGAAATACCGGAAACATCCGCGTCCTTCTCGAATTTACACTGATATAGGGATATCGGGAGGCTTAAAATTCCACCCTCAAAGGAAATATTACCGTAGTCAATAAACATCTGCGGCTTTACTATGTCGAATGTAACGTCAACATACGGTCTGCCGTCGGTGAAGGCGGAGCTCAAAATCCTGACCTGTGCGGTTTCATAAGCCCGGTCAAGCTTACCGTCAAGGGTTATGTTAAAACTCATGTCGTCTTCCCACTCGATGCTGCCGATTGTCATTGCGTTAAAGCCGTAATCAAGTTCAAAATCCTTCGCGGAAATAGTGTTTGCGAATTCGTCTTTATAGTCAAGTTCAAATTCAAGAACAATCTCTTTTTCGTCAACGTCAACCGAACCGTAGCCGACGTTTTTCATAACAGTTTCATCACTTTTAGCCGCCGCACCGAGAAACGAAAAGGAAAGCAACGCCGCTAAAATTGTGCTTATAATCTTATTCATCTTAATACCTCGTACCGCAGTTAGGGCAGTAATCTTTCCCCGGCTCGACCAAAACGGTTTGTTTACAGTTGTTACACAGTATGTATCTTTGTTCAATTCCGAATTCTTCGACCTTAAGTCCAAACCCGCCTACAACCTCTTCCGCAAGGTTTTCTATATTCTCCATAATTGTCTCCTTATTTATATTGGTTTACTTTCAAATTATATCGCCGCATTTATAATTTGTCAATACATTTAACAAAGGTTGAATAAAAATTCTAACTTCTATAAAAACGCTTGACAAAACCTATACTTTGTGTTAAACTTAAAAGTGGTATACTTTATTATGTGAAAGGGGTGTTATTATTGAACAGAGTGCTTACTAAAGATATTGTCGGAAAAGTCGGCTACCTTATCGGCGTTAAAAAATTCTTTCTCGAACAGGATTTTCGGATTGACGGTGTGCCGCTTCCGTTCCTTGCAGAATTCGACGAAACGCCTGCGACGCGGATAATACGAAGCCTGTGTAAACTGCGGAATATGTTCATACTGCGTTATAAAACCCTTGATGCGATGCTGACTTATGACCTTAAAAACTTAAAAGACCTCGATTTTATTTCCCAAGAAGACGTCGAAGGACTCGAAAAAATGGGCGTTGACATTGTAAAATACAATTATCGTGCGGCGGAATATATTAAAGAATTCAATTACCTTATAAGCACAAAGATTGACGATGTTAAAGGATATTTCCCGGATTTTGTTGAATGGAGGCTTATCCGCAACCTCTTTATAATGCCTTCCGGCGACAAGCCCGAAACCTTCAAGAGCCAATACCACAAATTCGCCTGCAATAAAGAACAATACCCCTATAAAATGTATATTAACTGGCACGCGGAGGATTGCGGGAATCTCCTTGCTAACGACGCAAAGTTCCTCCAGATTATTTATCGTCAAAACGGTATGCAGTTTTATCAAACAAGTCAAGTTTCCGATGCCGCTACCGATGTTAAAACTTCAATTTATGATTTTATCGAATCCGCGAAAAAATGTGTTGTTGTTGTTGACTGTGAAAATGCCGATTTATATAAACTCTATGCTGTGCTTAAAAATTTGAATCCGAATGAAATTGCAAGGATTGAAAAGATACTGCTTTATGACGACCCGAATACAATTGACGCTTGGCACATATTAGAGGACTTCTTAGACATTCCGGTTGAATATAATGAAATAGTCCGCGTCCTAAACCACAAATCAATAGTCGATGCGGCGATTATAGCCGGCGTTTCAAAAGAACATTACGCTTCGCACACCGACTCGTTTATCCTTGTATCGAGTGATTCGGATTATTGGGTTTTAATTCAAAGCCTGCAAGACGCGCATTTCCTCGTTATGATTGAGGAGGACAAGTGTTCACGGGCGATAAAAGAGCATATGCAGGAATACTCCGTGCCGTATTGCTCCATTGATGAATTCTATTCCGGCAACATCGGCGAACTTAAGACCGCCGCCCTTATCGGAGAGCTTAGACTTTGCACGGAAAATTTAATTGAACAAAACGCGAAAAAGCTCCTTGAGGATCTATACTGGAACTGCCACATAACCGCGACCGATATTGAAAAGCAGAAGTTTTTTGAAAAATATATTAAGACCCTAAAGCTTGAGATTGATGCGGACGGGAAGATGCGCCTCGTTATAACAGCACCGCTCCCTTTCCAAAGCCACATTGAACTTAACGAAAGACTTGTTGTCGGTAAATAATTACGAAGGATAAATTCATATGCGAAAGATTGCGATATTAGGATTCGGAACTGTCGGAACGGGCGCCGTCGAGTCCTTTTATTACCACAAAGACTTAATAGAAAAGCGCGCAGGCGAAACAGACATAAAATACATCTTAGACATACGCGATTTCCCCGAAAGCCCCTATAAGGACAAGGTTATACACGATTTTAGCCTAATCGAAAACGACCCCGAAATAGCCGTAGCGGCGGAACTCATGGGAGGAACAAACCCTGCGCTTGATTTTACAAAAAGGCTGCTCAAAAAGGGAATCAGCGTTGTAACTTCAAACAAAGAGCTTGTTGCCCGTCACGGCGCGGAGCTTATTTCACTTGCTAAAGCGAACGGTTGCTCCTACCTTTTTGAAGCCTCAACAGGCGGCGCAATACCGATAATAAGAACCCTTGGGGACAGCCTTTCCGCCAACGTAATCTATAAAATACAGGGCATACTAAACGGTACGACAAATTTCATCTTGACGAAGATGCTCGAAGAACAGATGACGTTTAGCGACGCGTTAAAACTTGCGCAGGACTTAGGCTACGCCGAAAAAGACCCGACCGACGACATTTCCGGCGCGGATTCGGCACGGAAAATCTGTATACTTGCGTCGCTTGCCTTCGGTAAGCATATCAAGCCCGAATGGGTGAGGACTGTCGGTATCGACCGGGTAACGAAAGAGGACATGGCTTATGCCGAAAGCATTGGTGCGAAGATAAAGCTTGTCGCCGTCGCGTCAAAGGAACCGGATTCCGAAAAAATCTTCATTACCGTAGAGCCGCACCTTGTCTGCAATAATCACCAGCTCTCCGTTGTCTCCGATGTTTTCAATGCCGTAATGGTTGACGCTTCCTCGGCGGGGCGGCTGATGTTTTACGGGCGGGGCGCGGGGAAACTTCCTACCGCGAGTGCTGTTCTTACCGATGTTTGCGCTGCGCTTACTGCCGACGGCAGCTTGAACAATGACGTGTGGGAAGACTGCGAAGAGGATATTATTATTAAAACCGACGGGCAAGAAGGACTCCCGATACTTGAATAAAATTGTGAGGTAAACTTAAAATGGAACAGAAAATAAGGGTTTCAAAACAGGGGCTTGAGGAACTTCAAAAGCGGTACGACTACCTTGTACAGGTTAAGCGGGTTGAGGTTGCGAATAAGCTTAAAGAGGCGCGCTCGTATGGCGACCTTTCCGAGAACGCCGAATACGACGAGGCGAAGAACGAACAGGCTATCGTCGAAGCCGAGATTAACGAAACGAAAAGCAAGCTTGACAACGCGGTTGTAATCGACGAAACGGACATTTCCGACTCCGAAGTAAGCGTCGGCGTTTATGTTAAACTTGAAGACACGGACGAACACGAAGAATTTAAGATTCAGATTGTCGGCTCGACCGAATCCGACCCCGAAAACGACAAGATTTCCGAAGACTCCCCCGTCGGGCGCGGCTGTATCGGGAAGAAAGCCGGAGATACTTTTGAGGTTGAGACACCCGGAGGAATCCGCAATTTTAAGGTTATTGAAATAAGTAAGAATTAGAAACGGTGATTATTAAATGGCAGAGAATATTGCAGCCGAAACC
This sequence comes from Ruminococcus sp., assembly GCA_031262835.1. Taxonomy (GTDB): domain Bacteria; phylum Bacillota; class Clostridia; order Oscillospirales; family Ruminococcaceae; genus JAISGY01. The sequence goes on along the minus strand of JAISGY010000013.1, from coordinate 44,241 downwards.
GAAATACAGGACATAAATATACTCAAAAAAATCCGCCTCGAAAAGCTGTCGGAGCTTAAAGCGGCGGGCAACGACCCGTATCAGATAACCAAGTTTGACGTTGATACGAAAAACATTGACATACATGAACGTTTTGAAGAATTAGAGGGCAAGACCGTCTCCATCGCCGGACGTATGATGTTCAAGCGGACGATGGGGAAGGCGAGCTTTTGCGATATTAGGGATAACACCGACCGTATGCAAATTTACGTTAAGCGTGACGATGTTGGCGAAGATTCCTATGCGGAATTCAAGAAGTTCGACATAGGCGACATATTGGGGATAGAAGGCTTCGTCTTCCGTACGCAAAAGGGCGAAATTTCCGTCCACGCTAAGAGTGTAAAACTTCTCTCGAAGTCGCTTTTACCTCTCCCGGAAAAATGGCACGGCTTAAAAGACACCGATATGCGCTACAGGCAGCGTTATATTGACCTTATCGTTAACCCCGATGTCAAGGAAGCGTTCACAAAGAGAAGCAAAATTCTCTCCGAAACGAGAAAATTCCTTGACGCGCGCGGTTACCTTGAGGTTGATACGCCGGTTCTCCATTCCCTCGAAATCGGTGCGGCGGCGCGTCCCTTCAAGACTTACCATAATACCCTCGGGCTCGATATGTTTCTTCGGATTGAGACGGAACTTTATCTTAAAAGACTTATTGTCGGCGGTTTCGACAAGGTATATGAAATCGGGCGGATTTTCCGCAACGAAGGCATGGACACCTCCCACAACCCCGAATTCACCACCCTCGAGATGTATCAGGCTTACACCGACTACTTCGGTATGATGGATTTGATAGAAGAACTTTTCGTACATCTTACAAAGACAATCTGCGGGACAGAGATAATAGATTATCAGGACGAAAAAATTAACATGGCGTCGCCTTGGAAGCGTATGACGATGGCGGAAGCTGTCAAGACTTACAGCGGGGCTGATTACTATTCATGGGCAGATGATGCGGCGGCGAGAGATGAGGCGAAATCGCGGGACGTTCATGTTCCCGAAGGCGAAAATGCTACAAAGGGGCACGTTCTAATCGCGTTCTTTGAAACCTTTGTGGAAGACAAGCTTATCCAGCCCACTATCATCTACGACTACCCCGTCGAAAACTCCCCTCTTGCGAAGCGCAAACCCTCGGGCGTTACGTCGCCCTCGGCATTTACCGAGCGTTTCGAGTTTTTCATCTACCGCCGCGAGATGGGCAACGCCTTCTCCGAGCTAAACGACCCCCTCGACCAGCGCGCCCGCTTTGAGGCACAGGTTGCGGCGAAGAACGCTGCGGCTGTTGCGGCGGGAAAAGAAGGCACAGCTTCGGTTGACGACGATTTTATTACCGCTCTCGAATACGGTATGCCCCCGACGGGTGGCTTGGGGTTCGGGGTTGACAGGCTTGTAATGCTCCTTACAAACTCCGGTTCAATTCGAGATGTGCTGTTGTTCCCTACAATGAGACCGCTGTAAAGGTTATACCAAATGAATGATAACGAAAACGACAAGAAAGTCGGCGGCGGAGACGCGCTTGCCGAATTCCGCAAGGCGGCTGATGAGCGCAAAAGGGCGGAACTTATAAAGGAAGCCGAGCAGGAACAAAAAATCGCCGAAGCGGAGCGCAAACGCCGTGAGGAATACGCTCGCCGCCTTGAAGACGAACGCCGCGAGCTGCTTAAAATCAAGGCGGGAATTGCACCCGAAGACGAAATGCGAGAAATCCCGGAAGAAAAGCCTGTTCTGCCTCTCGGTAAACGGATAAGCAACTTCTGGTATCACAACAAATTCACGGTTATAGTATCGGTTTTAATTGTTATTGCCGTAAGCTATTTTGTCGGTGAGCTTATATTTAAGGTTAACCCCGACGTAAAGATAATGTACATCGCGCCCGACTATGAGATGACGGTGCGGTATGAAGATGTTGCGAACGCGCTTGTACCCTATTGCCCGGACTTTAACGGGGACGGGAAGATATATATTGAGGTAGCGTACGTTCCGGCGCGTGTTGACGAATCCGCCGACCCCGAATATGTTCAGGCAATGTCAGCGAAGCTCTTTGTTGAATTCCAAAACGCCGATACGATTTTAATCTTCGCGGACGAGGAAGCTATAAACGCCCTCGATATCGGGGAGAACGTCTTTGACGACCCCTCCGAATGGTTTACGGGGAACGTTAACGAGTGGGGCTATATTGTCAGTGAGACAAGGCTTTCGGACGATATTAACTACGAACTCCCGTCGAATTTAATCGCGTGTTTCCGCTTCCCGAAAGAGGGTTTGGGAACCTTCGCGAAATTTGAAACCAACTACCAAAACGCACACGAACTTTGGCGTAATTTTATCGACGGCAATGCAGTAAGCCCGGGTGCTTCTAATTATCACAGAAATTAAGGTAACTATGGGAAAACTAAAAGATGCCCTGCGCGAAGCGGCTACCCCTGTAACGGAAACGGTTACAGGTATAAAGAACAACCCCCGCTTCGTAAAAAAGCTTGACCTTTCCGATGATGCAATTATAGACGGTTCGGACGAATATAAGCGCGAATGTATGGCTCTGATTGAAGTCAGACGCGGCTCTGCGCTTAAATACTCTGCGGTGTTTTGTGCTGCCTGTTTGGTCTATCTTACCGTTTACGGGTTAATCGGCGCGAACGCTGTCTTGGGGAACATTCCGAACCCCTTCGGGCGGCTCGATACAGTCCAGATACTCCTTCCGCTTATAATTATCCCCTCCGTTATCGCGTCGTTTGTACGCCCGAAAGCCGTTTTAATTACGATTATTCTATATTTCGTTGCGGCGGCATACTTTCTTATAAGGCTCCACTTTTTCGTTGTAATTCCGTTTTTAATCGCGGGCGGGATTGTTTACATGAGGCTCTCGAGAGTTTGCGACGCGTTTGACTGCCTTCAAAAACAACCGGGTTATCCCGACTTCATGGCTTTAACCGCCGATATTATCGAAAAGAAAAAGCCGATAGAGCCTGTTCTTTCCGAAGAGGGAGTTACACTTGATTTTACTTCCGATACAACACAAACTTAGATGGTGAATTATGCCCGGTCACGTACATGAATTTGCGCCGCTCCCGATAATCACAGGCGTGCTTATAGAAACGGCAAAGCTGCTTCCCTTCTTGTTCCTTGCCTTCTTGCTGATGGAATACATCGAAAAGAAGGCGGGTGCGAAGTTTATTTCAGCCCTTTCAAAAACCGGGAAGCTGACTGCTGCCGGTCCTCCCTTAGGGGGGCTTCTCGGAATACTCCCGCAATGCGGCTTCTCCGTTGCGGCGGCTAACCTCTTCGCCGGAAAACTAATCTCGGTCGGAACCCTTATTGCAGTCTTCCTTGCAACATCCGATGAGGCTATACCTATCCTCCTTGCTAACCCCGAACATCTCGGCGACATCTGGGTTTTAATCCTCACAAAGCTTGTTATCGCCGTATTTTTCGGCATTATCATAGACCTTCTCGTCAAGCGTTTTTCACGCAAAGCAGAAACCGCGAATTTCGACGATTTCTGTCACGACTGCGGCTGTCACGAACACGGCGTGTTATATTCAGCCCTAAAACACACCCTTGGCATAACCGTTTTTATCCTTGTCCTTAACCTTGCTCTCGGCTTTGTCGTCGGGGCTGTTGGGGAGGAACGGTTCTTCCGGTTCCTCGAAAGCTTCGGCGTGTTCCAGCCTGCCGCCGCCGCCCTCGTTGGGCTTATCCCGAACTGCGCGGCGAGTGTCCTTATTACCGAGCTCTACATAGAAGGGGGACTAACCTTCGGAAGTGCCGTCGCAGGGCTCTGCTCCGGCGCGGGGGTAGGAATTCTCGTCCTCTTTCGCACAAATAAGGATATTAAGGAAAACATACTGATAGTCGGGCTGCTTTACGTTATCGCGGTTCTCTCCGGCTCATTGGTTAATCTTATTCTATGATTAAAGCAAAGGCTATACACGGCGGCAAGCTCTCGGGCGGTGCGGCATTTAAACGGTTTTTTGACGCCGACGGCGGGGACGGCGTTATCGGCTTTGTCGGGAAAAATCTCATTCTTTTTATCGTAATTGCGGCGGCAATTTTAACAACCCTCTTTGCGCCGATTGCTCGCTTCCCTGCTAATGACAGCATCGCCAAGGTCGGTCTCGTGTTCAGCTTCCTAATTTCAACGGAGGGGCTTCACAAGGGCAACGCCGACAGGTTTTTAACCTCTCTTCTCCTTAAACTTCCCGACAGACTGACCGTTCTTGTTACGGTTTTTGGGGGCTTAATCTTAGGCGCGGTTTTAACCCCGCTCGGAGCTGTGCTTGTAGTTGTTCCGGCAGTGAAGCCGCTTTTAATCGGGAAGGCTGAGGCGGCTATTGAAAAAAAGCCGGTTGACTATATTACAGTCGGTATATACCTCACTGCGTTTATACTATGCGTACTATCCGCTTTAGGGATACTCGACATCATCGTAACCTTCTGTTCGGTAGTCTTGGCGGCAGTAATCCTCGATTCCGACACCATCAAGAAGATAGATTACGGTCTCCTTGTAATAATCTTCCTTTACACCGTAGTCTCTTGGAACGTTCTTCGCACCGATAGGATAGAGCTCCCCGATAGTTCCATTATTGCCGCCGGGCTTTATGCCTACAGGCAGTATTTGACAACAGCTGGCGCAAAACCGCTCTTGGGGCTTTTAATCTTTACCGGGGTCGGTATAATATTAGTCTTGGCATTATCCGCTCTTGCGGCAATATAAAATTTACGGAGGTTTCATTCATGGATCGTTTCGACTTCTACAGCCCTACCTACTTTGTCTTCGGCGAAGGCAGAGAAAGCGAGGCGGGTGCTTATGTTAAAAAATTCGGAGGTTCTCGCGTTCTCTTACATTTCGGGGGCGGTTCTGTTATCCGCTCGGGGCTCTTAGAGCGCGTTTCCGCTTCCCTTAAGGCAGCCGGAATCCCTTTCTTCGCACTCGGCGGCGTTAAGCCTAATCCCCGCGACACACTCGTTTACGAAGGTATTGAACTTGTTTCAAAAGAGAATATCGACTTTATCTTGGCTGTCGGCGGCGGTTCCGCAATCGACTCCGCTAAGGCAATCGCCCTCGGTTCGCTCTATAACGGCGACTTCTGGGATTTTTGGTGCGGCAAGGCGAAACCCCAAAAGGCTCTCCCAGTCGCAACCGTCCTTACAATAGCGGCGGCAGGTTCCGAAGGTTCCCCCTCAACCGTTATAACTAAAGAAGAGGGCGGCATAAAGAGGGGGTTAACAACCGACCTCGTTCGCCCGAAGTTCTCGATATTGAATCCCGCCCTGACCGAAACTCTCCCCGCTTATCAGACCGCTTGCGGCGTTACCGACATAATGGCGCACGTCTTCGAGCGTTATTTCACCAACACTGCGAATGTTGAAATGACCGACCGCCTCTGCGAAGCAACACTTATGACGATGATTAACGAAGCACCGAAGGTTATTAAAAAGCCCGACGACTACGACGCTCGCGCAAACATCATGTGGGCAGGCACAGTCGCACACACCGACATCTGCGGCGTAGGACGCTCCCAAGACTGGAACTCCCACGGTCTCGAGCACGAACTCTCCGGGCTCTATGACGTTGCGCACGGGGCAGGGCTTGCGGTAGTAATGCCCGCTTGGATGGAATATGTCATGAACCACAACGTAATGCGCTTCGCACAAGCCGCTAACCGCATCTGGGGCGTTTCAATGGACTTTGAACACCCCGAACTCACCGCGAAAAAAGGCATAAAAGCCTTCCGCACATTCCTCAAATCAATAGGTATGCCGCAAAACTTCGCCGAAATCGGTGCGTCCGAAGACGATATCCCCATCCTCGTTGAAAAACACCCCGTCTCCGCAACAGGCAAAGTCGGCGGGTTCATGGACCTTACGCCGGAAGATTGCGCTAATATATACACGCTCGCAGCTAAAGGCGGCAATTTATAAAAATGATTAGAGAAGTTAATTCTGCTTTAATTGAAGAAACGGTAAGCGAACTCTGTATTTCAGCGAACATGGTGCTTCCGTGTTCGCTGGAAAACAGGCTTTGCGGCTTTTGCGACCGCGAAACCGACGGTCTTGCAAAAGAGATTTTGGGCGACCTAAAACGTAACCTTGACGCGGCTCGTACCGAAAACATCCCGATCTGTCAAGACACCGGCATGGCTGTCGTCTTCCTTGAAATCGGACAAGACTGCCGCATTGTCGGCGACACGCCCTCCGCGGCGGTTAATAAAGGCGTCGCGAGAGGTTATAAGGACGGCTACCTTCGCTGTTCTATCGTTCGCGACCCGTTAAGACGCGTTAACACCGACGACAACACCCCTGCTATCGTTCACATTTCCATTGTTCCCGGCGATAAGATTACCGTTGACGTCTGCCCGAAAGGCTTCGGCTCGGAAAATATGTCCGCCGTTAAGATGATGTTACCGTCGAATTCTATTTCGGACGTTGAGGATTTCGTTGTCGAAACTGTTAAAAAAGCCGGCTCGAACCCATGCCCTCCTATGGTTGTAGGGGTCGGTATCGGCGGGGATTTTGAATACTGCGCTTTTCTTGCAAAGAAGGCACTTTGCAGAGACGTTGACACAAAAAACCCCGACCCGTTTTATGCGGAGTCGGAAGCAAGACTTTTGTCAAGAATAAATGAACTGGGCATCGGTCCGCAAGGCTTCGGCGGGCTTACAACCGCTCTTGCGGTACAGATTGAAACCTATCCCACACACATTGCGGGGCTTCCCGCCGCCGTTAATATCGGCTGTCATGTTACCCGCCACGCGAGGGCAATTATTTAAAAGGATTTTTAATATGATATACACATTAACATTTTCTCCCTCCCTTGATTATTACATAGATTGCGACTCGATAGACAGCGTTACAAGAGCAACGTCAGCGCGGTATGAACTCGGCGGAAAGGGACTCAATGTTTCGCGTGTATTAAAAACCTTCGGCATGAAGTCGAAAGCGATAATCTTAACCGGCGGCTTTGTCGGTGCGGAAATTTTAAGGCTTTGTGAAGAACTTGAAATTAATACGATTAATATTCCGACACAGGCGAATTCCCGGATTAATGTTAAACTTCCGGGTGTCGAAATTAACGCGCCTGTGCCTCTTTTAGCCGAAGATGAAATTGCCGCACTTACCGCCGTTATTGACAGCATTGAAGACGGCGCGCTGCTTGTTGTTTCGGGGAGAGTACCCGAAAATATAGACATAAAAGCGATGTTCGGAGGCAGAAATTTTCAGCTTATCTGCGACGTTTCCGGACAGGCACTTCACGATTTCATGGAGATTAACCCCGCGATTATTAAGCCGAATACTGACGAGCTTGCGGAATATTTCGGGCTTGAGAGCCTTACTACAAATGAAATAATAGCCTGTGCGAAAGAGCTTACCCGCGACGACGATACCGGTAAAGACGGACCGATGTTTACCGTTGTTTCGATGGGCGAAAACGGAGTGCTTGTTTGTGTCGGGCAAAATATCTACGCGATTTACCCCCACAAAGGCGAAGTTCTTAATACTGTCGCGGCGGGGGATGCCTGTCTTGCGGGATTTATTGCGGGAATGATGGGGAATGTGGGGCTTGAAGGAGCTATTCGCTACGCAAACGCGGCGGGAGCGGCTACTGCCTTTTCGGTGGGTCTTCCGACCGCCGACCTTATACAAGAGCTATTCCTTAATGAAGATATTATGCCGTTTGGTGTTAAAGATAAATAATGAAAAATAAAAGCATACATAAAAAAAGAAAAGCTAAAATTCGTATTGACAGGATATTTTCAATTGTCTTTATCCTTGCGATGCTCGGAGGGATAACCGTTTTTGCCGTAAAGGCGGCGGAGAAATATGAGCCGATTCCTATTGTTCTTGACGCGGCGGAATATTCCGTAATTCCTCCCGAAGAGACGGCTGTTGAGATTGAACCTATGGTTATCGGGACAGGAACCGGCGAACCCCACGCCGCTGTTTTCGCTGACGATTCGAGCTACATTGAGATAACGCTTGACGGCGAGTACCCGATTGAAACAACGCTCAAGACTGCGTATTCGATAGTTTACGACGTTACCGATAAAAAGGTTTTGTTTCAAAAATCCGCCGATAAAAAGTGTTTCCCCGCGAGCACAACGAAGCTCCTAACCGCTGCGGTGCTGCTTGACGTGTTGCCGGAAGATTTCCTCTTTACGGTCGGGGACGAACAGGAGCTTGTACAGCCGGGTTCAAGCCTTGCTATGCTTCAAAAAGGGAATGTCCTTAACATGACGAATATGATTGACGCCTTGATGCTCCCCTCGGGGAACGACGCGGCGTACACGGCGGCGGTCGCCTGCGGGCGGTTCTTGGCGGGTGATGAAACCCTAAGCCCTCGTGCGGCGGTTGACGTTTTCATGACACGCTGCAACGAGACGCTCCACAACATCGGCGCGGCAAACACGCATTTTACCGTCCCCGACGGCTTCCACGACGACAACCACTACACAACCGCCCTCGATATGTTAAAAATCTCAATCCACGCAATGGAGTACCCGCTTTTAATGGAATCGGTTGACAAACAATACGTTAACGAAACCTTCGAGTCGGGGCAAACTGTCGCTTGGGAGAATTCAAATCTGCTTATACAGGAATCCTCGGCGGATTGTTATTATATGTATGCCCGCGGCTTAAAGACGGGTATGACGGACGAATCGGGGTATTGCGTTGCGGCACTTGCGACGCGTTTCGGGCATGATGTAATATGTATAACGATGGGTGCGGAAGCCTCCGATATTCGCTGGCTCGAAACAATGTCCCTCCTTGACTCCGCGTTTTCTTATATCCGCGAAAATATTGAGGAATAGTTATGGTGCATTTGGGCAACGATTGGGACGAAATATTAGCCCCGCAGTTTAATTCTGAATACTACAGAAACCTTCGGGAATTCTTAAAAGAGGAATACAAAAACTTCACCGTCTATCCCGATATGTATGATATTTTTAACGCCTTAAAAACAACTTCATACAGTGACGTTAAAGCGGTAATCTTGGGGCAGGACCCCTACCACGGCGCAGGACAGGCGCACGGAATGTGCTTTTCGGTTAAACCCGGGATAGCCCCGCCGCCGTCGCTTAAAAACATTTTCAGTGAGCTTCACTCCGATTTGGGCGTAAAAATACCTAACCACGGTTATCTTTTAACTTGGGCGGAAAACGGTGTGCTTCTCTTAAATACAGTCCTAACCGTCCGCGCAGGGCAGGCGAACTCCCATAGAAACAGAGGTTGGGAGACTTTAACCTCCGAAATCATCAGGCAGTTAAGCCTGCGCTCTAAGCCTATGGTTTTTATCCTCTGGGGCAGTCCGGCGCGCTCTAAAAAGCCCCTCATTGCAAGGCATCACCTTGTCTTGGAGGCTGCGCACCCCTCCCCGCTCTCTGCTTACAACGGCTTTTTCGGCTGCCGGCATTTTTCAAAGGCTAATAACTTTCTGCGTGAACAAAACCTCCCCGAAATTGATTGGAGCATTAAAGACCTTCATGAATAGACTTTTACCGTTTGTATTAATATTAGTAATATTAACCGCCTGTAGTTCCGAACCGCCAATTGAAACCGGTCCCGAAACGACGGCGGCATCTGTTACAACCGTTACAGAATCAGAGGGCTACAGAAGCGCGGTTTATTCGGGCGAAGGTTACACCTTCGAGTTCTCCGACAGCGGCGACAACTACATCATAACCGCCGTCTGCACCGACCGCGATATCATCTTCACCGTCGAAAACCGCTTCTATGAGGTTTCGACCTGTATTGATTCGATTCCTGCCGGCTGTGTAGGTTCTGTGCTGTCGGAGGAAACCTGTTTTCTTCTCCCCGGGAGGTTCCCTTCCGACCCCGCAAAGGAGCTTTTGCAGGTCCTTTTCCGTAAAACCGACGGGGGCGACTTCGTTTCAAAGATTTACGGTATAAAAGACGGCGAGTTCATGCCGCTCGAGCTTTTCGACAACACGCTTTTGATGATGACACACATGAATGTGTTGCCGGAGCGCGTTTTAATTCCGACAGAGGTTAACAAGTTCATGCCCGAGCCGGAGCTCATTTACGCCGACAACGGAAATTCAATCGTCTCGATTAACACCTACACCTTCGACCCCAACTCAATGACCTTCACAAAAGCAACCGAAAAAACGTCGATTGATAACCCCCTCTATTTCGGTTATGCGGCAATAACAATCTGCTCCGACCTTTACAGCTATTTTACGGACAGGACTTTTGAGGTCGACACAACACGTGATTATGAGCCTTTTTTCAACAACTCAACCGGTATGGACGAATACTACTTCGCTGTAAAAGACCCTCGTTTTTCGACACTTGCAGAGCTTGAAAGTTATATGAAGCGATATTTTTCGGAAGAAATAACGGCGGAAATGTTCCGCTCCGCGCCGCAAAAATACCGCGACATAAACGGCGTACTCCATACTCTACAGGTTAACAATGTAAGAGATGCGTCGCTCGGCAGTGTAATCTTAACCGACGCCGTAGTCGAAGACATCAGTATTCTTTACCCTGTCGAACAGTTCAGGCAGGTTAACGGTGTTACAACACTTGAACCGCTCGACGATTTCGTTATCGGAACTGCTTCCCCCCCGAGCTTCACCGCCCAGAAATACAAATACCCTTATAAATAAGGAAAAGCCTATGTTTTGTCCTTTTTGTAACGAGCCGGAGACGAAGGTTATCGACTCAAGAACGGTTGACCGTCGGATTAAGAGGCGGCGCGAATGTACCGCTTGTCTTAAGCGGTTTACAACCTATGAAAACTACGATATAATCGACAGTCAGACACTTCTTGTCCAAAAGAAGAACGGTACGGTTGAGATGTTTAACAGGGCGAAGATTATTGCCGGAATTTCGGGTGCGATTAAAAAACGCCCTGTCACGGCAGAGCAGATTGAGCGGATTGCGGACGGTATTGAAGAACGCTTAACGAGCGTCCGCGGGAAAACATTTACAACCTCCCAAATCGGCGATATGGTGCTTGAACAGCTTGCCGCTCTCGATAATGTTGCCTATATAAGGTTCGCCTCCGTCTACAAGGACTTCGACAGCGCGGACAGCTTCGTTAAGATTATTTCGGAAAGTTTCCCGGAGAGATAAATAATGATTGAAATACTCGACTCAACACTTCGTGACGGCGCGCAATCCGAAAACGTAAGCTTCTCTGCCGCCGACAAAAAGGCGGTAATAAAAGCCCTCGCCGATTTCGGCATACCCTTCATCGAGGCGGGGAACCCCGGCTCTAACCCGAAGGACACCGAGCTTTTTCAAGTTTTAGGGGAATACTATGACCGGCTTGTTGCCTTCGGCGCGACGAGGCGCAAATCTATGCGCTGTGAAGAGGATATGCTTTTCATGTCGCTTATCGCTTCCCCCGCGAAAACGGTAAGCATCTTCGGCAAGGCTTCCGTTTTCCACGTTAAGGAGATTTTGGGGGTCTCGCTTGACGAAAACCTTGCGATGATTTCAGAGTCGGTGCGGTTTGCGAAAAGTGTCGGGAAGGTTGTCTTCTTTGATGCGGAGCATTTTTTCGATGGGTATAAACTTGACCCGGTGTATTCTATTGAGGTAATTAAAGCTGCCGAAAGTGCGGGCGCATCCAGAATTGTTCTATGCGACACCAACGGCGGTTCGTTCCCGGACGAAGTTTTTGAAATTACGAAGGTTGTCAAAAATGTGCTTGACTCCGGCGTAATCCTCGGTATACACTGCCACAACGACTGCGGCTTCGCGGACGCGAACGCTGTCCTTGCCGTAAAAGCGGGAGCTTCGCACATTCAAGGCACATTCACCGGTATCGGCGAACGCTGCGGGAACACAAACCTTTCTGCCGTTATCCCAGCGTTGATGCTAAAACGCGGACAAAACTGTATTCCGCCCGAAAACCTCCCGAGGCTAACCGAGACGGCGCGTATTATTGCCGAAATTGCCAATATCCGTCTGCCGGACGGTCTGCCCTTTGTCGGGAAGTCCGCTTTTGCCCACAAGGGCGGTATGCACACCGACGGGGTGAGGAAGAACCCGAATTCGTTTGAACACATAAGCCCCGCTTCCGTCGGGAACGAGCGGAATATCCTTCTCTCCGAAGTTGCCGGGCGAGCGGCGGTTATCGCGAAGGTTTCAAGGATTTTAACCGACAGGGAGGTTAACAAAGACTCCCCCGAAATTTCAGACCTTGTTAATACAATCAAAGAGCGCGAGGCTGCCGGTTATCAATATGAGGGCGCGGGAGCTTCGTTTGAAATCCTCGTGCGCGAGCGTTTCGGGATTATGCCCGAATATTTCACCCTCGATTACTACAAGCTTCTCGGCGAAAAAACGGGCGATGCCGAAGCCCTTACGAGCGCGATTATAAAGGCGCGTGTTAACGACAGGACAAGGCTTCGCGTTCACGAAGGCGACGGTCCTGTCAACGCAATCGACAAGGCACTCCGTAAGGCTCTCGCACAGTTTTATCCCGTTTTAGAATCCGTCCACCTCTCCGACTATAAGGTACGTATTATCGACAGCAAGGAGGCGACGGCGGCAATTGTGCGCGTGCTGATTGAGAGCACCGACGGCGTAAACGTCTGGACAACGGTAGGCGCGTCAACCAACATAATAAACGCCTCCGTCTCCGCGCTTATCGACAGTATTAAGTATAAACTTCTCTTAGAAGAGAAAAATTAACTTTGTTTCCCACCGCCGTAGGCGGGGGAAACAAAATTCTCATTGTTAGGGGATTAATATAATGCTCAGAGAACTTCAAGATAAAATTCTAAAAACAAAGCGCGAAAAGGGCATTGCAATCTTAGCCCACAGCTACGAAGCGGAAGAAATTCAAGAGGTCGCGGACGTTGTCGGGGACAGTTTTATGCTCTCCGAATCGGCGCGAAAACTCCCGCAAAACACCGTCATCATGGCGGGGGTAAAATTTATGGCGGAGACGGTTAAAATCCTCTCTCCCGAAAAGAGCGTTATCCTTGCGAACCCGGCGGCAGGCTGCCCTATGGCGGAACAGTTCGAGCCGTTTGAGATAGAGCAGCTTAAGGCTCTGCACCCCGCTGCTGCGGTTGTCGCTTATATTAACACCACTGCGGAGTTAAAATGCATTGCCGATGTTTGCGTAACAAGCTCCTCGGCGGTTGAAATCTGCCGCAAGCTTGACGCGGACGAGATTATCTTTATCCCGGACTGCAACTTGGGTGCGTTCGTTGCAAAAGAAGTGCCGGAAAAGAAGTTTCACCTTATCCACGGCGGCTGTCCCATTCACGCGGCGGTGTCAAAATCCGACGCTCTTGACATGAAAAAGCTTCACCCCGCCGCAAAAATTGCCGTTCACCCCGAATGTCAGCCCGAAGTATGCGCCCTCGCCGACTACATCGGAAGCACCTCCGGGATTATGAAATACTGTAAGGAAACGAATGCAGACGAATTTATCGTAGGCACCGAAATTTCAATCGCGGAGCATCTTCAGTACGCCTGCCCCGACAAGAAATTTTACATTTTATCAAAAAAGCTAATCTGCCCGAACATGAAAATAACCACTTTAACCGACGTTTGGAACAGCCTTTCGGGCGGCGGTTTGACTATTAAAATGTCCGATGAGCTTATTAAGAACGCCGGGCGGTGTATTGATGTTATGTTGAGGCTTGGCTAAACTATGAAAAAGATGGTAACATACATAATCGTCGGGATTACAGGATTTTTGCTTATAAACAATATAAGAACAATTCCTTCGCTGCTTAATTTTGAATACACCGCCGACTACTCTGTGGTTGATATTTATGACCTGCCCGACCCGACATACGGCGAGGTTGAAAATCTATCTGTAACGGTCGAGACGGTTGTGGCTGACGGGGGAAATATACCGGTTTACGACGGGCATTATTTCGTTGTGGTTGCCGGGGACGCTTATTCCGATGCGGATTTGATGCTTCAAATGATAGTATCCGACGATCAGACTATAAGAGGACTTTCTGCACTTGCTTCAAATTCCGCCGCGCCTGCCGTTACTGTTAAGGGTTATCTCGGCGCAGTTCCCGAAAGCTATAAAGAAGAGCTTATCGAAGGGTTTACGGCGAGCGGAATTTCGCGTTCCGAAGCGGAACAGTTTTACGATGAAAATATTTTCGACGCAGTTTTCGTCGAAGACGGTATGATGACCGATTTCGGCAACATCTTCGCTTACATTCTTATGGGCGTAACTGTTGCAATGGTTGTCATATCAATACTCCTTTTGCGTTCGCTTAAAAAGGACGAAGAGGGGAAGCGGTATTCCGAACCGCCGAACGGTTATATTCCCCCGCAAAGCGTTTCGCCGAATGGTTTCGTACCTCCAAATTCCGGCGGTTATATCCCGCCTCCGGGGAGTGTTCCGCCCGGCGGCTATGTTCCGGTTGATGAAACCGCATTCGACCCGACAAAGATTAAGCAGCCCGATTACAACGATTTCTTCAATGAAAAAAAGCCATCAAAACCGGAAACCCCGGCTAAAAAGCCCGATACGATATCCGACCTTTACGACGTCGAAATGGAGGCGGTGTCAATTCCCGTTCTGCCGTCAGCAAAACCTGAAGACAATGACTTTTTGGAGCTGCCGTCAGCGGAAGAGATAAATTCTTCTCTCGGTGACGACCCGATTTCCGATATGAACCTTGATGAATATATGTCCGCCGACTTCCTTTCCGCCGATTTTACACCCGATAACCCGAACGACTGATTTCCCATATTCTTACTTTGTAAAAAATACGTGAAAACTATTGACACGGGGAGGTTTATATTGTATAATTAATGTTACGGGTAGTTATAACCTTTTGTGTTAAAAACCTATACATAATTAGGAGTTCTCTATGGAATTAATTAGAACGATTAAAGATCGCTGTGTCGGCTGCAACGTTTGTATAAGGGCTTGCCCCTGCAGAGACGCTAACCGTATCGTCGTCACCGAAGACGGCAGAAACGTTACGGAAGTTGACCCGGATTGCTGTATAATGTGCGGTGCGTGCATAAAGGCCTGCGTGCACGGTGCGAGAGACTACATAGATGATACCGAAAGGTTTATGACAGACCTCGGGAACGCCGAGAAGATTGTCGTTATCGTTTCCCCCGCTATTAAGACTTCCCTTCCCGAAATGTGGCAAGGGCTTCTCGATTGGCTTAAATCCGAGGGCGTTTTCGCTGTTTATGACGGCGCGTACGGGGCGGACATAATGACTTGGGCTTATGCTAAGCACCTTGAGTCAATTAAAAACAACAAGGGCATAATCGCTTCCGTCTGCCCTTCGCTCGTTGACTATATTGAAAAGTACAACCACCCGGTTGTTGATAACCTCATGCCCTTCTGGAGCCCCGAAATCTGTGAGGCAATCTACCTCAAGGAATTCCTCCATGTTCCCTATAACATCGCCGTGCTGTCCCCATGTATCGCGGCGAAGGTCGAGTGCCTTAATTCCGAAGTAGTCGAATATAACGTTACCATAAAGCGGATTTACGAATACGCGCTCGCCCACAAGGCTAAGATGCGCGCCTCAACGTCCTCCGACGTACTCTATAAATTCGACGACCAGCAAGGTATAATGGGCGGAATATTCCCCCGCGACGGCGGACTCCGCGAGAATGTTTGGATTTACGACGCGGAGCGCAATATCGTTTCCGTTGCCGGTTCTTCGATATTTAACGAACTTGACCTATATGGAGCAATGCCGCAATTTAAACGCCCCGAGATATTCGACGTTTTAAGCTGCCAGAACGGTTGTAACTGCGGTCCGGGTTCGTGTTTCTCCGGCGATATATTCGACGTAATGACCGTCATGAAGTATGTTGAGAATGAGGCAAAAGAACGCCGCAAGTTCCCCCCGAACTTCATCACCGGCAAGAAAGAGGACAAACAGAAGAAATTCTTCGACGAAACAATTGTCGATACGAAGAAATTTATCCGCACATTCGCAAAACAACGCCGCACAGCCCTAACCCCAACCGACGCTGAGCTTCAAGAGGTCTTCCTCTCGATGAACAAGACGACTAAAGAGCAGCAGAACTTCAACTGCCACTCCTGCGGTTACGACTCCTGTCGGGAAATGGCGTCCGCAATTATGCGCGGTATCAACACCCGCAACAACTGCATCCAATACGCGAAGACCGCGCTGTCCTCCGAGAACGCCGGGCTTGAGGAAAAACTTGCCCAGATAAACAACGTCTCCGAGAGCGTTTCAAACTTCGCCGAAAAGCTCATGGCGGATATCGAAAGCGTTTATGCGGCTCTCTCGAGTA
This sequence comes from Ruminococcus sp., assembly GCA_031262835.1. Classification (GTDB taxonomy): domain Bacteria; phylum Bacillota; class Clostridia; order Oscillospirales; family Ruminococcaceae; genus JAISGY01. The sequence continues at coordinate 27,954 of JAISGY010000013.1, read as the reverse complement.
TTGATAAAAACCACGCCGAGTCCGACAAGTACGTCAACATCATCATCGGAATTCTCGCGAAGATTATTGATATGTGCCGCTCCTCGACTTCGATTGACGCCGCTGACCTCCCCACCCTCGTCAACACCCTCTCGACCCTCCAAAACGCCTTAATGAAACTCCGCGAGTCCTTCACCACCACGGTAACAAACTCCAACGAAATCCGGACATCTATGAAGGTAGTTGCAGACGCTTCCGTTTCACTCAATGCGACGGTTGGCGAACTTATTGTAGAGTTAGCGTAAAATTAAAGACGAAACCCGCAAAGAATGTTTCTCTGCGGGTTTTTTTGTTGTTTAGAAAGAGGCTGTTCCGTCTCCGTATGAACTGTAAGATGTCCTGTTAAAATACTGTTCGACGCCATTCATTATTGCTTTCGCGAAGCGTCTTTGGTAGCCGTCGTCGGCGAGAGCCATTGCTTCGTTGTAGTTTGTTACGAAGGCGGTTTCGACTAAGATACTGGGGAACTCCTGTTGTTGGGTTACATAGAAGTAGTTGTATTTCGCGCCGCGATCGTTCTTGACGCTGCCGTTTACGTCGTCAAGGACGGTTGCAATACTCGCGGAGACGTATCTTGCCAGCGGTTCCGAGAACGGGGTAAAGTAGTAGGCTTCTGTGCCGAATGCGGAGCTCCCGGCGGAGTTACAGTGGACGGAGATGAAGATGTCGGGGTCGTACTGCCTTGCGATAGAGGCGCGCTCCTTTGTTACATAGCGTTCCGATTCCGTTTTAAGACGGATAACGTTCGCGCCGGCGTCCTTAAGATACGCTTCGAGATACTTCGCTATAGCAAGGTTAGCGGTCTGCTCCTTGATGTGCCCGATTGCGCCCGGGTCGAAGGATTCCGCTTCGGTGTAACCGTGACCGGGGTCGATTACTATTGTTGCGCCGCTTATACTGTTTTCGGAGCCGTTAAAGTTAAGGGTAAGGTTGCCGTTTTGGTCGTAACTTCCCGATATTCCGCAGTACACGCCGTCTTCGCGAAGGTAGAGTGTGAGCCTTGTTTTCTTAAGCCCCGACAGCTCGTAGGTGTCGAACTTGCCGGTTGTGAATTCGGAGGTTGACGGGAAGTTAATGTCACCGGCGGAGATTGAAGTTACATAGTCGAAGATTATTGAGACGGAGGTTGCCTTGAAATTTTTAACATAATGGCTTCCGTTGTCGCCGTTAACATAGTCTGCGCCGTTGTAGCTTACGTTATAGGGAATCGCCTTCGACAGGCTGAACGTTATAAACGTGTCTGTGCCGCGAGTTCCGGCTGATGTTATACCGATTGGATTTGCGCCGAGTGGCTCATTCGGGAGGACGTCCACGGCGGAGGCTTTTACGCGCCTGCCGCTGTTTGTTACGTAATATTCCGTGCCGTCGAGTGTTACGGATTTAACGTAATAGTCGAGGGTGCCTGCCGGGAGGCGGGTTGCGTCGGGGGTCGGGTTCGTTGAGGTTGTTGAAGCGCGATAGGTCATGGTGTTTTCGGACTTGATGCGAAGGAGGCTTCCGTCGAAGGCTTGCGCCGTTTCGGGGACGGCGTTAATTATAATCTGCGCGCCGGTCAGACCTGCGGTGAATTTTGTGCCGTTCGGGGAGGTATAGGAGCCGAAAATTTCGACGTTCCCGAGATTAATTTCTTCGCCGATTTTACCCTTCGGGACGGTGTAATAGCCTTGGAACTTCGCGTAGGACGAGTTCGGGTCGAGACCTTCCGTCTGTCCGTCCGTCTCGTTAAGCTCGATAATCTTACCGTTAACGGACGCCGTTATGCTTGAACCTTTATAACCGATTGTGTCGATGGAAAGAGTCGTCTCCCCGTCAACATAGAGCGGTCCTTCGGAGGGCGACATTCCTTTGAGAACGGTTACAGTTCGTGTAATATTATACGTAATAGTTTTGGCTTTACTCTGGAGCTTGATAATATTAAGCCCGACTTCGAGGTCAATCCTGAAATAGAAGCGTCCCGCCTCGTTTAGGACCACTTCGTTGCCCTGATAGTAGATGGGGAAGTTCGGGTCGAATGAACCTGCGAAAATCTGGTAAGGCTCTTCGGTTTTGAAGTTTGTGCTGGTCGGGAGGGTCATTTCAAGCTCGGAGTTGAGCCCCTCGATATCCAAGCTGTCGGAGTAGTGCTTTTCAAGAACGGTTGTCGATTCGAGTTCGTTGTCTTCGAGGGCGTAAAGGCTTGTGAACGCGCTGCCCTTACAGCTTTCAATCTCCTCCGCCGCGATAACCTGTTTAACAAGCTCGTCGGGGGAATACCAACCCTCATTGTCGGTGCAAATCTTCTCGTTGGCGTGGGCAATATACATGGGAAGCCCGGATTCTGCCGCAACGTTTCCCCACCAACTCGTAACAGCCTTAAAAGGCTCGTTCGAGTCGCCGATTGCGCCGTCCGTCTTAACCAACATGAAGTCGGCGTAACCGTTTTTTATGTAAGAGAGGGTGTCGGCGTAACCGTTTGAGAGTGCCTCAAAACCGGCGGAGGTTGCCGGACCGTTGACAACGTTGCCGGTCTCCTCGTCACTTTCGTAATTTTCCCAAACGTCCTCAAGGGCAATCCCCACAGGGATGGTGTTGTCGGTTTTATGGACAGCCGCTGCCGCGAGGGAGAATATGTAAGAATTGTTGTCAAGAAGATAGTTGTCAAATCCTATCCCCGAACCGCCCGCAAGGTAGTCGGAGACGCTTACGCCGTCTTTAGAGGCGTAATAGCCGTCGAAAATTATCCCGTCGCAGGGATATTTTACGGTAAACTGGCGGATATCAATCGCAAATTTATTGATACGGTCGTCGATTGTTAACCCCGAAAGACTCGACATGAGGGTGTCAATCTGAAAATTGAGGTAGACAAACATTCCGCGGGCTTTCGCGGGGGAAATAATATACTCAAGGACGGACTTCTCTACGGTGTTGTTAATGTCGGTGGAGTAGTAAACTTCGTCGGCGGAGGTCTCGACAATAAGGGTGTTTAAGCCCCTTGCCGTGATTCTGTCGAGAAGATTTTCAACATTTGCCGCAATTTCCTCGTCTGACAGCAGCACGCCATCATTTTTTATCGCAAAATCAACCCCGGGCGTGACAAAAACGCCTTTCATGTAATCGGGGAACGAATACAGATAGGAAGGCTCTTCGGGGACATAAACGGGGAGCTCTTCGTCGCGGTTAATCGGAGCTTGGGGGGCAATAACGGTATACCCCTCCGGCAATCCCTCTTCGGCAATTGCCGGAATTGCCGGAAAAAGCCCGACAGTCATAAACACCGACAGCAACACGCCGACGATTTTGGAAAATGGTTTCTTCATAATCATTGTACTAATTTCGACAAAAATTCTGTATATAACATTATACTATATTATTTCGACTAATCTATAAACATTATATGAACAATTTTAGTTTTATCTTTACAGTTTGATAACAAAAAAAGCAAATTGGTTATCTGCTTTTCTTGAAGATTATGAATTTTGAAAAGAGGAAGTTGAGAATCAGTATTACTACTTGTATTATTATCTTGTTTAATACAAGCCCGAAGCCGAAAACATCAACCATCAAGACAAGATAACCCAGTTCGATAAAGAAGGAAACAAGCCTTGCCGCGAAAAACTGCGAACCCTCGCGGAGTATTACCTTTGCCGTGCGTTCGTTGCTATCGAAGACGAAGAACTTGTTGACGAAAAAGGCAAATGTTACCGCCGAGACCCACGAAATCAGCGTCGAAGCCCATACCGGCGCGCCCAAATATGCGGGGATAAACTGCATTACAAACGAAACGAGGGTTGTTAACGCGCCGTAGAAAATGTATAAAAGCGCAGATTCATACTTATAGTAAAACTCGCGCAGCGGTTTAGGCAGCACTCCGACTATCTTTCGTATAACACTATTCATAACGCTTACCGAGGACGATTACCGAAATTCCCGCGACTTCATAATCCCCCGAAACCTTTCGGAGCGGGGTGTTGCCCGCCGCCTCTCCGTCGATATAAACGTCGTATTCCTCAAAGGCGTAAAGCTTTACCGGGAATTCCCCTGCGTTATAAAACACCAAAATCTCCGCCAAGTTATCGTCCCCATAAAGCCCGAAGCCGATAATGCGGGCGGGGAGGTTGTCGAAAAACTTGAGGTTATTCGCAACCTGTTCGTTCTCATACATACGAAGGGCGGAGTGGTTCTTGCGAAACTCGATTAAGCCCTTGTAGTAGTTATAAATGTCCCGATACTCCGATTTTCTTCCCCATTTTATACTATTAATAATGTCGGGGGAGTTGTAGCTGTTGTGGTCGAAAGAATTGCCGCCGGGGAGGGGTTTTGAGCGCAGGAAGTCCTGCCCCGCCTGTATGAAGGGGATGCCTTGCGACAGGAACACAAACGCCGCCGCAAGTTTATCCATCTTTTTGCGAATTTCTATGGTATCGGTGGGATTTGTATAAAAAAGCTTATCCCAAAGGGTTAAGTTGTCGTGCGCTTCAACGTAGTTAATCGTCTGACACGGGGTGTCTGTCCAAGAATACTGCGTCATGCCGGGGAGCTGGGGGTGCGGAATCCGCCCGGAGATAACCTCGCGGACGAAATGCTCCGTTCCTACCGCGCCGTTTATATAGCCCTTGTCCTTGTTGATGAAATTGTTACCCTTGATTGTGTCGCGGAAGTCGTCCGAAAAGAAGCCGTAACCCGGGACGGATCGGGCATTTAATTTCATTGCACGATGTTCATACTCAAGGGGCGAATCGCCGCCTGTCCAACCCTCGCCGTAAAGAATAACATTAGGGTTAATTTCAAGCAGTTTTTCACGGGCAAGCGCAAGCGTCTCTTTGTCATAAAGCCCCATGAGGTCGAAGCGGAAGCCGTCTATCTTGTATTCTTTTGCGAAATAACAAAGGCTGTCGATAATGTATTTTCTAACCATAAGCCGCTCTGTCGCAACTTCATTGCCGCAACCCGAGCCGTTCGCGTAATGGTTCCCCCACATACGGTAGTAGTACCGCGGGAAAGTCTTCGTAAAGGCACTGTCGGCGGTCGCGTAGGTGTGGTTGTAAACAACGTCCATAATTACGCCGATGCCGTTTTTATGGAGCATTTGAATCATCCGCTTCATTTCGTTAACGCGAACCCGCCCGTCATAGGGGTTCGTTGAATAGGAGCCTTCCGGGCAGTTGAAATTTTGGGGGTCGTAACCCCAGTTAAACTGCGGCTTCCCGAGATTTGTTTCGTCAACCGTCTGGTAGTCGAAAATCGGTTGGAGTTGGACGTGTGTAATACCGAGCTCGCGAAGGTGCGAAAGCCCCATTCTGTCCCCGGCGGCGTTTTTAAGGTGCTTTTCAATAAACGCCAAAAAACGCCCGCGGTAGCAGAAGTTGCTCTCCTTATCTATCGAAAAGTCGCGCACATGGAGTTCGTAAATACAAGCGTCGGTGTAGTGGGGAAGTTTAACAAAGTCTTCAAATTCCCAATCCTTGGGGTTGGTCGAGGCGGGATTGAAGATAAACCCCATCGCCCCGTTCGCGCCGCAGGACTTCGCGTAAACGTCGATCGTCTCGGTTTCGATACCGTCGTAGGTAAAGACGTAGGTGTAATAAACCCCGTCAAGGTTCCCGAACCCCGTCTTGCTCCAGACGCCGCCTTTGTCCTTAGTCATCGGGAGTTTTCTAAACGGCTTTTCTTCGGTGCAGGTTTTATAGAGTTGAATCCTTGCCTTGTCGGCAAGCGGCGCCCATACCTTAAAAACGGTCTGTTCAAAGCTCCAAACAGCCCCGAGGTCGTCCCCTGAATAGAAATATTTTTTATCAATATCAACCATGTTTCTACCCGTAATAATCATCAACGGTTATAACCGCATTGTATTTGCTGTCGTTAGCCTTAAGAAGATTTTTAAGAGTCTGCGCAAGCGATGATTTATCCTTGTCTGTCGGGCAGTCCGGCACGGCGACGTCGAAAATGAGGTTGATGTTATTCTCCCCGTCCGTTATCCTGAAATCGTGTATTGTATATTCGGGATTTAGCGCGCCGACAATCTTTTCGGTCATCTCCCGAAGTTTGTTAACCCTCTCGTCGTCGACGCTTATCGGGTCGGTATGAAGGACGATGCGAATATCGAGTTCCTTATAAATCTCGCGCTCCAAGGCGTCTATACACTCATGGACGGCGGTCGGGTCGTCTGATGCGGGGACTTCGGCGTGGGCGGAGGCGAAAATCCTCCCCGGTCCGTAGTCGTGGATAATAAGGTCGTGAACCCCGACAATATGCTCGCCGCTCGAAATTATCGCGCGGATTTTTTCGCAAAGTTCGGCTGACGGCGGACTCCCAAGGAGCAGGTCAATAGTCTCTTTCGCAATCTTAATCCCGCCGAAGACAATATAACAAGCAACCGCAAGCCCGATAACCCCGTCAAGTTCAACCGTCGTAATAAAGTGGTTAACAACCGTCGCAAGGACTACCGCAAGGGTCGAGATAACGTCATTGAGGCTGTCGCGGGCGGTTGCCTTAAAGAGCGTCGAATCAATCATGTCGGCAAGGAAGCTGTAGCTTTTATACATCCAGAGCTTGACAAGAACGGTTAAAGCCAATATTATTGTCAAGAGCCAAGAAAACTCGGTTGGCGTAGGGTTTAATATCTTGTCAACCGACGTCCTGCCGAGCTCAAATCCGACGAGGACAATTATAATTGCGACAATAAGTGAGGCAATATATTCAACCCTGCCGTGCCCGAAGGGGTGCTCCTTGTCGGGGTGCGCGGCGGCTGCCTTTGAAGAAATAAGGACAACAATCGAGCTCCCCATATCCGAGAGGTTGTTGAAAGCGTCCGAAATTATCGCAACGGAAGACATTAAAAGCCCCGCCGTTAATTTAACCCCGAACAGCAAGATATTGCAGACTATCCCGATAACACCGCCAAGAAGCCCCACGCGCATACGGCGGTGAGGGTCGTCGTCCTTAATAAACTTGTTCGTCAGCAGTTTTATCATAGGTTTTTCCCGCCCACCTGTCTATATCAGCCTTCCGCATAGCCCCGAAAAGGCGTTCGGTAAAGCCTTTGTCGAAGCGTTCGCGTTCCGCCAAGAATTTTTTTATCTCTTCGCGGTTTGTGTGCCCGTCTTCGGGGCAGGAGGACTTAACTATGGGGAGGTTATTTTTATAGGCGGCGCGTTTTATCTCTTTTTCGGGGGCGAAGACGAGGGGGCGGATTAGGGTTAAGTCGCGGCGTGAGAGGTAACTTTTCGGGGAGAAGCAGCCGAGCCGCCCTTCCATAAAGAGGTTCATCACGAAGGTTTCTACCGCGTCGTCGAAGCTGTGCCCGAGGGCGATTTTGTTGCAACCCGCAGACTTTGCCGCTTCGTGGAGGATTCCCCTCCGCATCTTTGCGCAAAGACTGCAAGGGTTCTTTTCCTTCCGAATGTCGAAGACAATTTCGGCAATATCGGTAGGGATTATGTTATATGGTATGCTCATTTCGCGGCAAAATTCCGCAACCGCCTCAAAATTGCCGGGTTGCCCCCCAAAACGCATATCGGCGGTTAAAGCAATAAGCTCATATTCAAAGCCTATGAAACGTTTAAGCAAGAATAGACCTCGAAGTAAAACGAGACTGTCTTTCCCGCCCGAAACGCCGACGGCAATTTTGTCACCGTCGGAGAGCAGGTCATATTCGGTAATAGCGCGGCGCATATAGCCCAAAATCTTCTGCATTAGAAATATAATTTTTCGTCAAGGTAGGTTTTAAGGTTTTCAATTGCAACCCGTTCTTGCGCCATGCTGTCGCGGTCGCGGACGGTTACGCATTTATCTTCGAGTGATTCAAAGTCAAATGTGATACAGTACGGCGTGCCGATTTCGTCCTGACGGCGGTAGCGTTTCCCTATCTGCCCGGAGAGGTCATAGTCTATATTATAGTATTTCGTAAGATCAAAGTATATCTCTTTCGCCGGCTCGTCAAGCTTCTTCGTAAGCGGCAAAATCGCCGCCTTGTACGGGGCAAGCGCGGGGTGAAGGTGCATGACGTTGCGGATGTCGCCGCCCGGGAGTTCTTCCTCGTCGTAAGCCTCGCATATAAACGCAAGCGCAACCCTGTCACAGCCGAGTGACGGCTCAATTACGTATGGGATAAGCTTCGAGTTGTCCTCCGGGTCGAAGTATTCGAGGGACTTTCCGCTTGTCCTCATGTGTTGGGTGAGGTCGTAGTCGGTGCGGTCGGCGATGCCCCAGAGTTCCCCCCACGAGAACGGGAACTTGTATTCGATGTCGGTTGTCGCGTTTGAATAGAAGGAGAGTTCCTCCTTCGAGTGGTCGCGGAGGCGGATATTTTCTTCCTTTATCCCAAGGGAGAGAAGCCAATCCCGGCAGAATCCGCGCCAATATGTGAACCATTCAAGGTCGGTTCCGGGCTTGCAGAAAAACTCAAGCTCCATCTGTTCAAATTCGCGTGTTCTGAATGTGAAGTTGCCGGGGGTAATCTCGTTTCTGAACGATTTCCCGATTTGGGCAACCCCGAACGGCAGTTTCTTTCTTGTCGTGCGAACGATGTTGTTAAAGTTAACGAAAATGCCCTGCGCGGTTTCGGGACGTAAGTAGAGCTCCGCCTTGGTGTCCTCGGTTGTGCCTTGGAAGGTCTTGAACATGAGGTTGAATTGCCTTATTTTTGTAAAATCAGACTTGCCGCAATGGGGGCATTTAACCTTCCCCGCGCCTATAATTTCGTCCATCTGTTCATTGCTCATGCCTTCAACCGACGTTCCCGTCTGGTCTTCGATAAGCTGGTCGGCACGATGACGGGTCTTGCAGGACTTGCAGTCAATAAGCGGGTCGGAAAAATTCGTGAGATGCCCGGAGGCTATCCACGTTTGGTTGTTCATTAAAATCGCGCTGTCGAGCCCGACGTTGTAGGGGCTCTCCTGTATAAACTTCTTCCGCCAAGCGCGCTTGATATTCTCCTTAAGCTCAACCCCGAGCGGACCGTAGTCCCAAGAGTTAGAAAGCCCGCCGTAAATCTCCGACCCCGGGAAGACATACCCGCGGTTTTTGCAGAGGTTTACAATTTTATCCATCGTCTTTTCCATATTACTTTTCCCATCTTCTATTTATAAGGTAATCATCAAGCAGCTTAGCGTTGTCCGCAAGCCTGTCTGTAAAATCGGGCGAATCTTCCCTGTAAAGTTCGAGTAAAACCGCACCATCGAAGCCGTTTTGAGCAAGTTCGGCAAAGAACCTGTCGTTTCCATCGGAGGGTGAAAACATCTTGCAGTCGCTGTCATTATCTGCGTCCGAAAAGTGAATGTGCTTAATACTGCTGCCCAAAGCGCGGACGTGGTCGAGCGGATTATAGCCCGAACGCCTCGCCTGTTTTGTGTCAAGGACAAACTGCGCCTTATCCCCGAGGTACGCTTTCATTCGGACAAGCTTCGCAAGGTCCCTTGACGAATTGCGGACAACATTTTCTTGAAGCACTTTAACCCCGAAGCTCTCCGCAAGGTCTTGGAGCATTGCGAACCGCTCGAAAATCTCCGTCTCCGGCAGCTTCTCCGGAGGCTTAACGCCATGGAGGATAAAATACTTCGCGCCAAGCTTGTTCATGTAGTCGAAATAGAGGCGTTGGTACTCGAAGAAGTCGTCGAGGCGTCTTTCGTAGGAGGTAAAGAGCATCATCGTCTCTAAACCGCAGGTGTAGGGGTGGACGGAGGTTACGTCAATGTCGTATTCGCGCTTTATTTCAAGCGTTCGTGTAAGCATCGGCGGGAAGAATTCGGAGTGGGTATTGAGAAAAATCTCAATATGCCTTACGCCGCGTGAAGCAAGGGACAAGAAGCAGTCTTCCTGCAAATCCGGGTAAAGGCTCGCCGCCGCCGCGCCACCGTACATATTTTACCTCATGCTTTTACAGTTTTGCCGTGTTTAGTTTTGTTCTTGCGTACAGTTCCGCGAAGGGTGAGCCAGAGGGGAATTGTAAGGCAGATTGACGAATAGGTTCCGCATACAATGCCGACAGCCATCGGAATCGAGAAGCTTATAATCGACTCAACGCCCATCGAAACCGCAACGATTGAAACGACAACCATCGAAACGAATGTTGTAAGCGAAGTCCATATGCAGCGCGTTATCGACTGGTTTATCGAAAGGTTTCCGAGGGCGGAGAGGTCCATCTTGCCGTCGTAGAGGGTTTCGTTCTCGCGCAGTCTGTCATATATTACTATAGTATTGTTAATCGAAGAGCCGAGGATTGTTAAGACTACCGCCATGAAGTTCGCGTTGATACTCATTCCGAAGATTATGAACGCACCATATACGGCGATACAGTCGTGTAAGAGCGCGATAATTGCGCAGACCCCGGCTTTCCAGCCGCCGATCTTCTTAAACCGCAATGCGATATAGATTACAAGGACGACAAAGGATAGGAGTACCGCAATTAAGCATTTTAGGAAGAACTCCTGCCCCGAGCTCGGCGAAATGTCGGAGGACTGAATAAGGTCAATGTTGCTTCCGGGGAATTTCGCTTCAAGGGAGTCTGTGAGAGCTGTTTGCGTCTCTATTCCGAGACCGTCGGTTGTTAATAATGACAGTTGGATATTATTCTTGCCGGTTGTGAAGTCTGTGCCGGTTGTTGCGGTGAAGTTATAGCCGCCCAGCGAATCTCTTGCCGTGTTTTCAAACTCGTTAAGGTCGATCTCGCCGTCATAGACGTAGGAAAGGAGTGTTCCTCCTTTAAACTGTATGTCGAGGTTAGCCCCGAGTATGAATGTTGAGCCGATTGAAATTACAATCATTGCGCCTGCGATGCCGATTAATATCTTGCGCTTTGCGATAAAGTCGAAGTTGAAGGTCTTAATTTCGTCTTGACCCTTATTCTTGCAATACAGCCAAGGGTTGCGAAGGGCCTTAAATTTCGAGAGGGATGTGAGCATAAGGCGGGAGCACCACACGCCGAAGACCATGTTGAGGGCTGTACCGACAAGGAGGGTGAAGCCGAAGGAATAGATTGTTCCGGCGGTGGACGGACCGAACATGAAGAATGCGAAGGAGAGGGCTTGCGAGAAGATGCTGTCCGGCGTTCCGAACGCGCCCATTAGGATTATAGCGATTAAGACCATCGTAACGTTGCCGTCGAGGATTGCGGAGAAGGCTCTTGCGAAGCCGGAACTGATTGCGCCGTCGAGTGTCTTCCCGGCGTAGAGTTCCTCCTTAATCCGCTCACCCGTAATAACGTTCGCGTCGACCCCCATCCCCACGGCAAGGATAATACCCGCGATACCCGGGATAGTTAAGACGGAGCTGTTTTGGAACGAGAAGAACCCCGACACAAACGCAAGCGTTCCCGCAACCTGCCCGACAAGGGCAATAACGGTAACGACGCCCATCATGCGGTAAATTGCAATTACTATTATACAGATGCAGATAAAGGCAATAATCCCCGCAAGAACCATTGCGTCAAGAGCACCCTGCCCGAGGCTCGGCGAAATCGTCGAGAATGACGCTGTGACAAGCTTGAAGGGGAGTGCGCCGGAGTTGATTTTATCGGCAAGAGCTTTCGCGCTGTCGGCGTCGAAGCTGCCGGAAATCTGTGCGTTGCCGTCGGTGATAACCGTCTGAACCGTCGGGGCGGAGATCAGTGTCTCGTCCATCCAGATTGATATTGATTCTTTAACCGGAGCAAGTCTGCCGGTTGCCTCCGCAAATTTTGTCGCACCCTCCGGCGTAAGTTCAAGCGAAACGACCCAAATGTAAGTCCCGCCGGAAGCTTCATCGGGGTAATACGCCGCCTCGGCTTTAGAAACGTCCTTACCCTCAAGGATAACGTTTTCAGTTACCCCCGTCGGCAGCCCCGCCGCGTCAACCTCCATACCCTCACGAAACGTCAGGGAAGCGGTCTCGCCGAGCTCTTTAACAGCCGACTCGGGGTCGAAATTCGTCTCCCCCTCTTTCCAAGGGAAACGTACGATAATTCTTGCGTTATCGTAGTCGATATAACATTCGTAATCGGTTATGTTTTGGTTAACCATACGCTGGACAATGACTTCCTTCGCGGAGTCAAGCTGCGAATTCGTAACCGCCCCGGCAATGTCCGGCGTAAACGTTACGTCAACGCCGCCCTTAATGTCGATACCGAAGCGTATGTCGTTAACGCCCTTAATATACGTTGTCTTATTATCCCCGTAAAAATAACTTATGCCGAATATTACGGAATACGCAAACAGGAATATTAAAATAAACACAACGAAAAATACCGGTTTTTTTACTCTTTTCACTTTATCCATCCTCTATCTTAAATGATATTAAATCTATCAAACATCAATCGTTTCATTATATCATATTATTAACTGTGTTGTCAATAGTTATGAGAGACTTTTTCATTATTTTTCATCGCAAAGTTTATAAAGTAGGTTTTGCTTCCCCCGCGAAATTTATTAAGAAAATGTTGTTTATTTGAACATATTTATGTTATATATTATTAATGGGAGGGATTAACATGAAAAAATTTTACTGTCTTTTATTAGCGGCAATAATTATTATGTCTTTCTCCTTGACGGCAGGTGCTGCATTTTATGACGAACAGGCGTTCTGGGAAAGCGGTGTAACCGCTCATGTTAATAAAGACGGGAGCGTGACCGCCGGGGTTAACTTCATGGGGACGGTTGACAGTGTTTCGACAATCAAAGCAGTAAAGGCGGCGAGTGCGCGCGCCGATATTGTAAAGATGAATGTTTTGATCGTTTATGTGCCCAAGGGTACGGTAGGCATTTCAAAATCGGGGGTGATGAATATTTGCGAAGCCGCCGGCGGAAAGAATATTAAGCTCTGCTTTTTAATATCAGACGACGTCAGAGACAGAAAAGTTATTGACATAAAAGAAGATTACGGACAGATAATTGCAGAAAATCTATAATATAGAGCACGCCGCAGAAGTTTTGCGGCGTGTTAACTTATTAAGAAAATTTTGTGAAATCTCTTGCAATTTATTAAAATATAAGGTATACTGAATATGAGTGAAATTTTGCAGAAAAAAAGGTATTAATCATGCTCGAAAAAGCAGTTAAGAATAACAACAAAAGTTTCGACTACCGCGATATGACGGTGCAGCTACAGCAGGACTTGGGGACGCTCCAGCATCAGATTATGGACGCGGGGCTTCCGGTAATAATCCTTCTTGAGGGTTGGGGCGCGTCCGGCAAGGGGCAGCTTATCGCCGATATGATTAAGATGCTCGACCCGCGCTTCTTTTCGGTCTATTCGACCCTGCCGGCGACCGATGCCGAAAAGCGTTACCCTCTCATGAAGCGTTTTTGGGAAAAGATTCCCGAAAAGGGCAAGATAACCGTCCTTGACAGGAGTTGGTACCAAGAGCTTGCCATTGCCCGCCTTGAGGAGGACATCTCCGAATCCGAATACAAGAAGCGTATCGCGAAGGTTAACGCCTTCGAGCGTCAGCTTACCGACGACGGCTACCTTATAGTTAAATTCTTCCTTCATATATCAAAGGGCGAACAAAAACGCCGCTTCTTAAAACTCCGCGAAGACGACGCGACAAAGTGGCGCGTTACCGACAAGGACAAGAAGCGGAACAAAAACTACGACAGCTACTATAAACAGTTCGACCATATGCTCGAAAAGACCGATTTTCCCTACGCGCACTGGAAGGTTATAGACACCTCCGACCGAAAATTCACCCGCTTTCAGATGTTCAACGTCCTCGTAAGTCAGGTTAACAACGCGCTCAACTCCGAGAAGAGAAAAACCCCTGTGCTCCAAACCGCCGAGATTGTCTCCCTCGACAAGCCGGGCTTCAAGCTTTCGTCAATCGACCTTAAGGACAATATCTTAACAAGGGACAAATACGAACAGAAACTTAAAAAACTTCAAAAAGAGCTTGCGCGTCTTCATTCGCTTATCTATAAGCATAAAGTGCCGGTTGTAATAGCCTTTGAGGGCTGGGACGCGGCAGGGAAGGGCGGCGCAGTCAAGCGGCTTGCGTCTTCGCTCGACCCGAGGGGATACGAGGCTGTGCCTGTTGCGGCACCCCTCCCGCCCGAAAAGAACCGTCATTACCTCTGGCGTTTTTGGCAAAAAATCCCGAAGACCGGGCATATAACCATCTTCGACCGAACATGGTATGGGCGCGTAATGGTTGAGGCAGTCGAACACCTCACCGACCCTCACCGCATAGACCAAGCATATCGCGAAATTGTCGAATTTGAAAAAGAACTCACCGACAGCGGCGTACTCATACTTAAATTCTGGCTTCAAATCGACAAGGACGAACAGTTATCCCGCTTCAACGAACGCGAACAGAACCCCCTCAAAAAATGGAAGATAACCGACGAAGACTGGCGCAACCGCGAAAAATGGGACGTCTACGAAGGCTTTATCGAAAAGATGATTGCGACAACAAGCTTTACCGAATCAAAATGGAATATAATTGAAGCGAACGACAAGCTTTTCGCTCGGACAAAAATTTTGAAGACCGTTGCAGATGAACTTGAACGGGCAATTAAAAGATAACAAGCCGATTGGAGATTTTATAGATGGACGACCGCACCGAACAGACCGGACAGACCCCGCCCGAACCCGTGCCGACACCTGTGCCTGAACCGCCGACACCCGAACCTGTGCCCGCGCCGACACCCGAACCTGTGCCCGCGCCCGCGCCTCCCCCTCCGCAATTTTACAATGCCGCTCCGAATGGGTATGTGCCTACTCCGAACGGTTACATTCCTCCGCCGCCGAACGGCTATATGCCGCCTCCGCCGCAAAACGGCTTTATGCCTCCCCCGCCGCCGCAAAACAGTTATACTTACCCGCAAAACGGTTTTGCTCCGCAGCCGCAATATGGTTATAACCCTGCTCCGGTGGGCGCAGCTCCCAAGCGCGGCATCTCTAAAACCGCTATAGTAATTACCGTTACGGTAATTGCTGTTTTGGCGATTATGATTTCCGTACTGGCGTTTTTCGGGGGCGATGATGTTTCGTCCGAAAGCCTTCCCGCTTCCCCGCGCCCCTCTGCCGGCAACTCTATCTTCGGCGGGAATAAAAGCCCGATTGAAGTTAAGGTTGAACAGGTTGACCGACCTGTTATGAACGCCGAGGCTTATATTGACAAGGATTCAGGGCTTATGACCCACGAGGGCGTTGTTGACTATGTTCTCCCCTCAAGCGTGCTTGTTACCGTTTACGGCGACCAGTATTTTTACCCGATCTCCTACGGTTCGGGCGTTGTCATGTCCGCGAACGGCTACATTATTACGAATGCACACGTTGTCGCCGACGGGCTTGGTTACACCGTTACCGTTGAGGGTGAAGTTTATGAGGCGACGTTTATCGGCATGGACCTCTCGCAGGACGTTGCGGTGCTTAAGATTGAAGCAGACGGGCTTACCCCCGCAACTTTCGGGAAAACTTCCGATGTTAAGGCGGGCGAAGAAGTCGCAATTATCGCAAGTGCCGGCGAAGAGCTGATGAACTTCGCAACCTTCGGCTACATTTCAAATATTAAGCAAATCGTCTCGACCGATTATTCAACAGAGCTCGAATGTTTCCAGACCGATGCCGCCGTTAACGCCGGAACTTCCGGCGGACCTGCCGTTAATATGTACGGGCAGGTTATCGGGATTGTCGTCGGGAAAGCGGTTGACCCTACCTATAATATGTCCGAAAGCGTCGGGTTCCTCTTGCAGGCGGACAATGTTGTAAAAACCGCCGAGGAGCTTATCGAAAACGGCTATGTTGAGGGCGAAGTTAAAATCGGGATAATGTATCAGGCACTCGACAACCTCACCGCCTCTTATTACGAGCTCCCCTCCGGGCTGCTTGTCGCGTCGGTTGTTGACGGGAGCGGCGCGGAGGCTGCCGGAATCCTCCCGAACGATATTATTACCGCGATTGACGGCAACCCTGTCCTGTCCGAAACGTCGATTGACTCCGCTCTTGAAGGGAAAAAAGCGGGCGATGTCATAATCGTTTCCGTCTCGCGCAAGAAGATTACCGGCGAGATTGACGAACTTGAAATGCATCTTACCCTCACGCAAAAAATTGACCTCCCGTCGAACGAATCGTTTGAAACTACCGTGACAGAGCCGACAGAATAGTTGTTTTGTTTATTTTTCACAAAAAAGATGTAAAATTACTGTTAAATTTTAATCATTTACAATTTAAATTTAATGTGTTATAATAATACTAACACATTATCATAATAAATATTTCACAAATCAATGAGATTTTTGGAGGCAATAAAGCTTTATGAATACACTTAACAAGGTTATCTCCGGGGTCCTTTCGGTATCGCTTATCGCGGCTCTTTCAGCCTGCGGCGGGGGTACCGCTCCGACCGATGCGACGACCGCCGGCGGTGCGGCTGATACGACGACAACAACGGCTGCTACAACCGTTACAACCACAATCCCCACCGTTGAAATAGTTACGTCAAGCTTCGCGGAAGAGGAAATGTCAATCATTGAAACGGCGGCGGAGAAGCTTCCCGATGTCGACCTCCCGAACGGTGCCGATATCAAGTGGCTTGCGACCTACGACCAAAACCCGACAACTTCCGGACAGCCCAAAACCTCCGCTCTTGAACTCTTCGAGGTTAAGTACGGCGGCTCTGTTAAGTGGTATCAAACAACGTGGGACACTCGTTTTGACGACCTTTCGCGCTACGTTTTAGGCGGCGAGGGTATCGACTTTGTTCCCGGCGATGATGAAGAAAACTTCCCTAAGGGCGTTGTTAACGGAATGTTTGTTCCTGTTACCGATTACATAGACCTTTCACTCGATATTTTTGATCCTACCCGCGATGCTATGGAGCTTCTTAAATTCGGCGACGACTATTTTGAAGTAATCTATAATGTTGCGGCTCTCTACCTTGTTTCCTATAACTCCCAAACCATCGAAGACAACGGTCTCGACGACCCGTACGAGCTTTGGCAGTCGGGGAACTGGAACTGGGATACATTTAAGGAACTCCTCATTGACTATGTTGACCCCGAAAATGAAATGTTAGGGCTTGACGGCTGGTACAACGACCGCGCTATCTATATGTCGGCGGGCGTTCCTATCGTCGGGCAGGTTGACGGACAACTCGTTTCAAATATAAACAGTCCTGTAATTGAAAAGGCTATGAACTACGGCTACGACCTCTGGTCGAACGGGCTCATTGTTGACCAAGCACTCTACAGCTGGGTTCCGCCTATCCATTACATGGGCGAGGGCAAAGAGCTCTTCTACATCGGCGGCTGGTGGCACTACACTCAATCCCCCGATACATGGGCTACGAAGATACCTCCCGAAAACCTCCGTATAGTTCCCGTTCCGTCTCCGGCTGACCAAGACCCCGTTACAGCCGCTCGTCTCGACGGTTTCGCAATCTGTAAGGGCGCGAAAGCCCCCGAAGCAGTTGCCGCTTTCGCCTACTGTTGGATGGTTGCAAACCAAGACCCGGAACTCCAAAAGATTTCCGCTCGTCAATTCGCTTCCGACTACGGCATAACCGAAGAACTCATTGAAATCAACCGTTCAATCGACCAAGTTGCCAAGGATAATCCTGTAATTGACCTTGCGGCAGGTTCGTCCGAAGACATCTTCTCAATCACCACAAACGGCGGAGATTCCGCCGGCACCCGCGCCGCTTTCAAAGGTGTTGATTGGGCTCAAACCCGCGAAGCAACTGCCGACACCCTCGAAATGCTCGTAGAAGAAGTCAACGTCAACCTCCAAAACGCCGTTGCAGCTTTGGAATAACCCCTTATTTCGTTCATACAATTTTATATATATCAAAAAATTTTTTAGGAGGATTTATCAAATACAATGAAAAAGGTTAACAAAGTTTTATCGGGATTACTCAGTGTTTCCCTTATCGCGGCTCTTTCTGCCTGCGGCGGAGGAACTACTACTCCCGCAGACGGCACAACCGCTGCCGGCGGCGCGGCTGAAGCTACAACAACCACAACCGAGGCTACAACCGTAACAACAACCGTTGCTACAGTTGAAATCGTAACAACAACCTTCGCGGACGAAGAGGCTGCCGCTATCGCTGCCGCTGCCGAACAGCTCCCCGATGTTGAAATGACAACTAACGAAATTAAATGGCTCGCTCACTACGATATTAACCCCAACACCGCAGGTCAGCCGAAATCTGCTGCTCTCCAGCTTTTTGAGGAAAAATACGGCGGAACTGTTAAGTGGTATGAAACAACTTGGAATACTCGTTTTGACGACCTTTCTACATATGTTCTCGGCGGCGAAGGCGTTGACTTCTTCCCCGGCGACGACGAAGCTAACTACCCCAAGGGCGTAGTTAACGGAATGTTCCAATCCATCGACCAATATATCGACATTAACGACCCCATGTGGGACTCTGTTCGCCCCGGTATGGAAGCCGTTAACTTCGGCGGTAAACACTATGAATTCGTAACTGGCGTTGCTTCCCGTTTCGTTCTCGCTTACTCCGCTAACACCATTGAAGAAAACGGTCTCGAAGATCCGTACGAGCAATGGCAGAACGGCGAATGGAACTGGGATACCTTCAAGGCTTCCCTCCTCGATTTCGTTGATGCTGAAAACGATATGCACGGTCTCGACGGCTGGTGGTTCGAGCGCGGACTCTTCGGTACTGTAGGTGTTCCTGTTGTTGGTGTAACCGACGGTCAACTCGTCTGCAACCTCAACTCCCCCGAAATTGAAAAGGTTTCCAATTTCGGTTACGACCTCTGGCAGAACGGCTTAATCCTCGATAAATCCCTCTTCTCATGGTCTATCCACCCCGAATACATGGGCGAAGGCAAGGAGCTCTTCTTCATCGTAGGCGCGTATGAGTTTAACCAATCTCCCGACGTTTGGCCTCAAAAGATTTCTCCCGAGGATCTCCGTATCGTTCCCGTTCCGGGTCCTGCTGACCAAGAAACTCCCTACACCGTTACCCGTATCGACGGCTTCTCCCTCCTTAAGGGTGCAACTAACCCCGCCGGTGTTGCCGCTTACACATACTGCTCGATCCTTGCGGGTCAAGACGAGGATGTTAAAGCAATCAGCCGCCGTCAGCAACAAACCGACTACCAACTCTCCGACATCGTTCTCGATTCTATCGCAGCTGTTGACCAAATCGCCGCTGATAACCCCCGCGTTGAGTTCGCTGCAGGTTCCTCCAACGACATCATGCAGCTCACAACCGACGGCGGCGAAACCGTTGGTATCCGCGCTGCATTCCACGGCACCGACTGGGCTACAACCCGCGAAGCTATCTCCGACTCCGTTAACCTCCTCGTTGAGGAAGTTAACACAGCCCTTCAAGCAGCTGTTGCCGCTGAGTAAGTTTTTGTTCATAAAAATGCCGCATAGTTTTGCGGCATTTTTAATTTAAAAAAATGCTTGATTTTAGTGTCAAATTGTAGTATAATTAAAGTATATATTTTTGAAAGCGGTTTTAGTATTCGAAAGTTACGGTTAAACGGTTATTATATTGCGGCGTTTTTTATCCCCGCTTTAATAGTCTTAACGGCGTATTTTATCTTCGGTATTGAACCATTCGGGGACGAGTCGGTCTTAGCCCTCGATCTTAACGGGCAGTACGTGTATTATTTCGAGAACCTACGCGACGCTTTTTGGGGCGACGGCAGCTTCTTTAGTTCATGGAGCAGAAACCTCTCCGGGGAATTTATCGGAATTTTCGCTTATTACCTTGCAAGCCCCTTTACCCTCGTTGTAATGCTCTTTCCGCGCGGCTATATAACCGAAGCTATCCTTGTTATGCAGCTTCTCAAAGTCGGCTCGGCAGGGCTTGCGTTTTGTTTTTACCTCTTTAAATGCCGCAAGGTTAACCCCTCGTCGGGGCTTATATTTTCGATAATGTACGCGTGTTGCGCGTATATGATTGTACAGCTCATGAACCCCATGTGGATCGACGGGCTTATCTTCCTCCCGCTTATCTGCCTTGCGATTGAAATTGTTGTGGACAAGGGGCGTTTCGCCTTCTTTGCCGCGATTTTAGCCCTTATGTTTATCGCGAATTTCTACATCGGTTGGATGGTTGCAATATTCTGCTGCCTTTACTTTCTTGCGTATTATTTTCTCATATCGGATAAACTTATAGCCGGGGAACCCATTTGGAAGTCGAAAATTTACTTCTTTAAAGCGGGGGTTGATTTCGCCGCCGGAGGATTACTTGCCGCCGGAATCGCCGCGTGGCTTTTACTTCCGCTCTATTCAAGCCTCTCCCTCGGGAAACTCGACTTCACCACCCCTAACTACACGCCGAAACCCTATTTCGATATGCTTATATTCTTCAAGAATATGCTCCCGAACGTTTACGACACCTGCCGCCCGGAAGGTCCGCCGGTTGTCTACTGCGGAATCGCTGTGCTTATTCTTGTTCCGCTTTACTTCATGAATCCCGAAATCCCCGTCCGCAAGAAATTCGGCTTCGGGGGGCTTGCGGCGGCAATCTTAGCGTCAATGTATGTCTCGACAATTGACCTTGTATGGCACGGTTTACAACTCCCCAACTGGCTCCCGTACCGCTATTCCTTCATCTTCTCGTTCCTCTGCCTTATCATGGCGGCGGACGCGCTTAAACACATCGGCGGCGTTAAGGTCGCGAAGGTCGGCGCGGCGTTCTTCGCGATAACTGTCTACGTTTTGTGGCTTGATTACCTTGACCTTGACCATGTTGACCCGCTTCCCGCGATATGGTTCACGATAAGTTTTGCGGCAATTTACGCGCTTGTGCTTTACCTCTTAATTAAGGGCAAGAGCGCGGCTTCGATGATGACAATGCTTGTCTGCATGACGGTTATTGAGTTCGGCGTTTCAAGCACCTACAACATCTTCCGAATCAACGCCGATGTTGTTTATTCAAACCGCTCAAGTTACAACCGCTATATAACCCTCGGGCGAAACACCGTCGAAAAGATAAAAGAGATTGATCCCTCGCCCGTCTATAGGATTGAAAAGAACTTCAAGCGCACCGTTAACGACGCAATGGCGTTCGGGAGCTTCGGAGTTTCCCACTCAAGCTCAACCCTAAACGCCGGACCGATTCAGTTTTTGCGGCGGATAGGCTTCGGGTACGGGGGACATTACGTCGAATATAACGGCGAAACCTACGTTACAGACGCTCTCCTTGGCATAAAATACGTCATTGAAAAGGGCACGCCCGAAACCTACATTAAGGACGATGCCGGTATAATTACGGGGAAAAACCCGGCTGAACTCAAACCTTCAAAGCATTATGACACCCTCGTTTTAGCGAACGCCGACGACACGGAGATGTTCTGCGTTTATGAAAACCCCTACGCGCTGCCCATTGCTTACATGGCGAACGACGCGATAAAGAACGTTTCGGTGGGAAGCAGCACGAATCCTTTCGAGGCGCAAAATCAGCTCCTTTCAAAGGTTGCCGGTAACAGCACCAAGCCGTTCTTCAAGCGAATCCGCATTGACGACGTTATCCCCGAAAATGTCATTGAGGGGAGTTATGGCGCGCACGACAAATGGACGGTTGACAAGGAGGGTGAAAACGCGCAGATTAAGTTTGAATTTACCGTTCCGACCGATGATTTGGTCTACGCTTACTTCCCGGCGATTTATGAGAGGCAGGTTAATATCTGGCTTGACGGCGAGTTCTTGCAATATTATTTTGAAGGCGGGAAGATGTCGATAATGACACTCGGGCGTTTTGAGCCGGGCTCGAAGCACGAGATTATCATGACTATCGGCAACGACAAGGACGAAGTTCTCTACACCGACGAGCTTATATACTACCTTGACATGGATATGTTCGAGGGCGCGATTGACAAGCTTAGACAGGGCGGCATGAATGTTACGGAGTTTTCCGAAGACCGGATTGTCGGGACGGTTAACGCTGCGACTGACGGGATGCTTTTCACTTCGATAAGCTATGAACCGGGCTGGACGGTTTATGTTGACGGGGTAAAGACGGAGATTACGCCGCTTTGCGACAATGCCTTAATCGGGGTGCCTATGACAGCGGGCGAACACACCGTTGTCTTCAAATTCTTCCCGCAGTACATGGGAATCGGGATTATTGTTACAATATTCTCGCTGCTAATCGTCATTGTTGTGGCATATTTTGAAATGAAGAGAGCGGCTGTAGAATCGGCGGAACGCACCTTCAAGTTGAACCAAAAGGGCATATTTACCATGCTCGAAAACGTAACCCCCCACCCGGCGGACAGCACTGAACCGAACCCGGCGCAACAGAGTACAGAAGAGAGAATACAGAATACAGAGGACGAACCCGAAGATGCAACTGCTCCTGAAATTGAAAACGCACCGGAAGAACCCGAAGTCACCGAAACCCCGCCGGAAGAAAGCCCATGAACGAGATTTTAGCTGAGCTTGAAGCTCTTGCAAGGTTTGCGGCAGATGACGGCGATGTGCCGGTTAGTGCTTTAGTCGTTAAGGACGGCGTTATTATCGGGCGGGGGCGAAATAGGAGAGAGTCCGCCCGAAACGCTCTTGCTCACGCCGAGATTGAGGCGATTAACGAAGCCTGTAATGCTCTCGGTGGTTGGCGGCTTCCGGGTGCCGTAATGTACGTTACAAAAACGCCCTGCAAGATGTGTGAGGGCGCGATAGAAAATGCGCGGATTGGGGAAACAATTGTTGCTCCGGACGTGACAAAAGGTATAACCGAGGAATTTTTTGAAAAACTAAGGGAAAGAAACAAGATGTACAGCATTAATTTCATTGAAGCGAAGACAGATTCGCAGCTTGAAAGAACTGCAAACCTTGCGGGCGAAATCTGGCGCGAATGGTTCCCCGCCGTTATCGGCAAAGCACAGACTGAGTACATGATAGAGAAGTTTCAGTCACTTGGCGCAATGAAAAAACAGGTCGAAAACGACGACTACATCTACTACATTCTGCAAAAAAACGGCGTCGATTTAGGTTACACGGCGATTGCAAAAAAAGGCGATACGTTATTTTTGTCGAAGGCATATATAAAGAAGGAACACCGCGGTAAAGGGTATTTCCGCGAGATTGTTAATTTCCTCGTCGAATACTGTCGGAATAACGGCTTAACCGCGATAACTTTAACCGTTAACAAGTATAACGAGCAAGCAAACACTGTGTATAGAAAGTGCGGTTTTATACAGTCTGGCGAGGGCGTTACCGACATCGGCGGCGGCTTCGTCATGGACGACTACTACTACACGCTTTATATTAATACATGAGGTAAAAAATGGGACTGCTTAAAAAAGTTGCACTTTACAAAGCCGGGAAAACCCTAAAATCTTCCGTCGGGGACATTCTGTCTACGCTTTCTTCATACTTTCTCTCCGACTTCGAGGGCGAATATGAACTTAAAAACGGCTCCTTCGTCGTCGTAAAATCGGTCGGAACTCCCGAAAATCCCTCCGTCAACTTCTCCGTTCGCCGAAAATCTTCCGGTGAGCGCGCACGCGATATTATTATCCGCTCTATCGCAATTTCAGTCGGTATAACACTAATTTCGTATGCCGTCCGCAAAGGCATTTCAAAGCACCGCCGTTAACACAATGTTAGCAATTTCTTTCCATAAATTTAATATTTTACTGCTATACTATTATCAATGCCACTTTTAACCGAAAGGGTAATTATGAAAAATACCGTCAAAACAAAAATCCGCCTCCGCGAACTCCGCAACGAAAACGATTTACTCCAAAAACACGTCGCCGAATACCTTGACTGCACCCAGCAAACCTACTCTCGGTACGAAACAGGCGAGCTTGAGCCCTCCCTCCTCATCTTAACAAAACTCTCCGTCTTCTACGACACCAGCATTGACTACATACTCGCCCTCACCGACGAGCATAAACCTTACCCGCGCAAAGGCGAATAGCGTACGCGAAAATAAGGCGGCGGGGAACTTTCTCTTTAAGGAAGGTTCCCCGCCGGCTTTTATTATCCAACGAGCTCTCTGTACAAACCTTGGTAGAGTTCTGCGGATTTTGCCCATGAGTTGTCGCAGCCCATTGCGTAGACCATGAGTTTCTGCCAGTTGCCGCGGTCGTTGTAGAGTGCGTGGGCGCGGCGCACTGCGTCGAGCATATCGTGAGCGTTGTATGTTTTGAAGGTAAAGCCGTTGCCGCCTGATTCGGGGGAGCCGGCGTCGATGATGCTGTCGCGGAGTCCGCCTGTTTCGCGGACTATGGGGATAGTGCCGTAGCGAAGGCTAATCATCTGTGCGAGCCCGCAGGGTTCGGACTGGGAGGGCATTAAAAACATATCGGCGGAGGCGTAGATGCGCTTTGCGAGGGAGGGGATGAAGCCGATTGTTACGGAGACCTTATCGGGGTAGCGATACGCCATTTCGCGGAAGAAGTCTTCGTACATTTTATCGCCTGAGCCGAGAACGACGAACTTACAACCGTCCCCGACCATCTCTTCAAAGACGGTGCGGATAAGGTCTACGCCCTTGTGGGAGACGAAGCGGGTAACGATGCCGATTATCGGTTCGTCACCGGGCGCGAGTTTTAGTTCTTCTATGAGGGCTTTTTTGCAAGCTGCCTTGCCGGAGAGGTCTTTTGCGGAAAAGTTCTTCGCGATCATGCTGTCGGTTTCGGGGTTGTAGAGGTCGATGTCGATGCCGTTTAGGAAACCGGTTAACTTGTATTGCTTGTTGTTGAGGGCGCGGTCCAAACCGTGGCTGTACCACGGGTCTAAGATTTCCCACGCGTAGGAGGGCGAGACGGTTGTAATCTTGTCGGAGGTTTCAAAGGCGGCTTTCATCATATTAACGCAGCCGTCGTACATGAGAAGATTGATGTAGTAGGAAGGGATTCCCATTACTTCGTCAATGACTTCTGTGCCGTATTTGCCCTGATATTGTATGTTATGGATAGTGAAAACGGTTTTGATGTTTTCAAAAATCGGGAGGTGTTTGTAAAAAATTTGAAGATAAACAGGGGTTAAGGCGGTCTGCCAGTCGTTGCAGTTTATGACCTGCGGCTGCCAGTCGATATGTGCAAGCATCTCAATGACAGCGCGTGAAAAGAAAGCGAATTGTTCGCAGGCATCATATTCGCCGAAGATACCGTTTGAAAAAGCCCTGCAAAAATACTCTTCGTTGTCC
Organism: Ruminococcus sp.; assembly: GCA_031262835.1. Lineage (GTDB taxonomy): Bacteria > Bacillota > Clostridia > Oscillospirales > Ruminococcaceae > JAISGY01. Next base: position 2,882 of record JAISGY010000013.1, on the reverse strand, counting down.
AAGAGGTAGTAGGTTACACCATCAACCTTCGCCTCGAAAACCCCGCAGTATTTCTGACGCCAACCCACCGGCACGTCAAAACTGCATATGAACCGCAGATTTTCGCGGAGTTCCGGCGATATTTTCGAGTAGAGGGGCAGAACCACCCTTGCGTTATGTCCGAATTCGCAAAGCTGTTTCGGGAGTGCCCCGGCAACATCCGCAAGTCCCCCGGTTCCGATAAAGGGCTGAGCCTCGCTTGCCGCATAAAGTATATCCATATATAAAATCCCCCCAACATATTTATGCTGTTTTAAATATTATATAACTTTAATGTTCATAAGTCAAGGGGGGAGAGGGAATTTAAGTTTAATTAATGCTTGACACGTTCTTTGAAATATGGTATACTTACGGCATGAAAACAGGATAAAACGGGAGGGTAAACCATTGATAGAGCTTGAGAATGTCGTTCGCAGTTTCAAGATCGTGAAACGGAAAAGCGGTTTTCGCGGAACGCTTAAAAACCTGTTCGCCCCGGAAACAGAGATAAAGCGCGCTGTAAACAATCTGTCGTTCACCATTCCCGACGGACAGATGGTGGGCTTCATCGGACCTAACGGCGCGGGGAAATCCACAACAGTAAAAATGCTTTCCGGCGTGCTTTACCCCGACAGCGGCAGTCTGCGCGTAAACGGCTTTGTACCGCACCGCGACCGCAAGAAATATGTGCGGCATATCGGGGTGGTTTTCGGTCAGCGCAGTCAGCTGTGGCAGGATCTGCCCATAACCGATTCTTTTGAAATGCTAAAGAGTATCTATAAAATCCCCGACGAGATTTATCGGACAAATATTGAGCTTTTCAATGAAATTCTTTCACTCCATACATTTGAAAATAAACAGGTTCGCCAGTTAAGTCTCGGTCAGCGTATGCGGGCGGATATTGCGGCGGCTTTTTTACATAATCCCGATATAATCTTCCTTGACGAACCCACCATAGGGCTTGACGTCGTGGTGAAAGAGAATGTGCGCGCATTCATAAAATCCATAAACGAACAACGCGGCTGTACCGTTATTTTCACTACCCACGATATGCAGGATATTGAAAAGGTCTGCAAGCGCATTTTAATAATTGACGAAGGCGCGCTTTTATATGACGGAACGACGGAGAAACTGCGTGATGTCTTCGGTGAGGAACGCGTTCTCACCGTGTCGCTTAACGAGAAAACCGATACCCTGACCGCTTGCGGCATAAAGTCCTCTGTAGATGCGGAAAACCCGCTGGATCATATATTCCGCGTGCCGAAACAGATTAAGTTGCCGGAAATGATTACCGAGATTTCCGCGAAAGCGGAGATTGCGGATCTGCGGATCAAAGAGCCGGAGATTGAAGCTATCATCCGCCGCATTTATGAAAAAGGTGCCGCCGATGCTTGATGTGTTAAAATCGAATAAATATATAAAAATCATGCGGATGTCGTTTTCACAAAGCACCGTTTTCCGCGCCTCCTATTTCTTCGGTCTGGTGAATTCGATAATATCTGTTTTCATTACGGTTTCAATTTGGAAAGCACTTTACGGCGGAGCGGAAAGTGTGGACGGCATAAGTTTTTCCGCGACGGTGACGAATATTGTGTTTTCAATGCTGCTTTCTACCGCCTTCGGGTTCAATGATTTTGCGATTGCCGGGAAAGTCCATAGCGGAGCAGTTGCGTCAGAACTCCTCAAACCGATGAGCATCAGCCTGTCGAATATGTTTCAGGCGATCGGGAGCAACCTTTTCAAGCTGATCGGGCATTTCGCACCCACATTGATAATCTCGGCGATATTCTTTAAGCTTCTGCCGCCAAAGTCGTTTGCGATGCTTCTCCTTGCGGCGGTGTCGGTTATTTTCGGCTTCTGCCTGCTTTATTCCATCAGCTATATTGTATCGGTAACATCCTTTTGGATAACGAATGTGTGGAGCCTTTCCACCCTGAAAAACGTGATAATCGGTATCTTCGCGGGGACAATGCTGCCGATATGGTTTATGCCGCAGTCACTTCAAAACGCTTTGCGCTATACACCCTTTGATGTTATCTATTTCGCGCCGGTGAAGATTTATCTGGGGCAGATGACAGTAGAAGAGATTGCGTTTTCGTTTGGGAAACAGCTTTTCTGGCTCGGTGTGTTCATACTTTGCGGCGCATTGCTGTGGCGAAAAGGCGTGAAAAAAATCGTTATTGCGGGGGGGTAAAAAAAGCGATGAATCTGTATTTAAAATACCTGAAAACCATTTCAAAATCGTGGTTTCAGTATCGTTTTGACGCGGTACTCCGCTCCTCCACCGTGTTTTTGCGGGAAGCCGCCGGGATCATAACGATATATCTGACGCTTTTGACATTTGACAGTATCGGCGGATGGAACCTTTATGAACTGATGTTTTTATTCTCGTTTTTATTCCTGACGTATGGGATTTTGGTGATGTTTTGCACGGGACTCCGTGATTTTCAAGGTATAGTTTATTCGGGGGATCTGGATAGGTTTTTAATGCGCCCGCGATCGGTTCTGTTTCAGGTTGTCGCGGCGAATGCCGATATGTTCGCGGCGGTCGGACACGGGGGATTGGGGGTTGTGCTCCTTATTCTGTCGGCGAATAGGGTTAATATCGTCTGGTCAGCGGTGAACATTTTTTATCTGTTTGTGACGGTTATATCCGGCGTGATTATTCAGGCATCCATCTTTCTTTTCGTAGCCGCACTGAGTTTCTGGGTCATAAAAACCGATAATTTATTAAATGCCGTCTTCTATAACCCCCGGAAATTCGCCGGGTACCCGATCAATATTTTCCCGCGGTGGATTCAGGATATTCTGATTTTCGTACTGCCGTTCGCCTTTGTGAATTACTTCCCGGTTCAGTTTTTTCT
>JAISGY010000060.1 GCA_031262835.1 Ruminococcus sp. | reverse complement strand
AACGAAAAAACAGGCAAAGAAGCACTCGAAGTTTTCAACAAAGCTATGGAAAACGTTATGCCGCTCCTTGAAGTTAAGGCGAGAAGAGTCGGAGGTTCAACCTATCAGGTTCCTATCGATGTTCGCCCCGACAGAAAACAAACGCTCGGTTTGCGCTGGCTTGTTCGTTACGCAAGAGAAAGAAACGAAAAAACCATGAGAGACAGACTTGCGGCTGAAATTATCGACGCGTCTAATGGTGCCGGTTCCGCTTACAAGAAGCGCGAAGACACCCACAAGATGGCGGAAGCTAACAAGGCATTCGCTCATTATCGTTGGTAATTTTTGGAGGATTTAACTTATGTCGAGAGACTGTTCTCTTGAAAAAACAAGAAATATCGGCATCATGGCACACATCGACGCCGGCAAAACAACTACTTCAGAGCGCATACTTTACTACACAGGCATAAACCACAAAATCGGTGAGGTTCACGAAGGCGCGGCAACAATGGACTGGATGGAACAAGAGCAGGAGAGAGGCATTACAATTACCTCCGCCGCTACAACCTGTCATTGGGCTGACCACCGCATTAACATCATCGACACCCCCGGGCACGTTGACTTTACCGTTGAGGTTGAACGTTCGCTTCGTGTGCTTGACGGTTCCGTAACCGTTTTCTGTGCGAAGGGCGGCGTTGAGCCCCAGTCCGAGACCGTTTGGCGTCAGGCTGACAAGTACAAAGTACCTCGTATGGCTTACGTTAACAAGATGGACATCATGGGCGCGAACTTCTATCGTGTTGTCGATATGATGAAGGACCGCTTAAAGTGCAATGCAGTTCCCATTCAGCTCCCGATCGGCGCGGAAACCTTCTTTAAGGGCATAGTTGACCTTGTTGACATGAAGGCGTATATGTATTACGACGACCTCGGCAAGGACATTCGCTGCGAAGAGATTCCCGAAGATATGCGGGAGGAAGCGAAAAAATACCGGGCAGCACTAATCGAAGCCATTACCGATTTTGACGAGGAAATGGACGAAGATATGCTCGAGCGTTACCTTGCAGACGAAGACCTTACCACAGACGAGCTCAAGGTTTTAATCCGCAAAGGCACGGTAGGCAACAAGCTTATCCCCGTAATCTGCGGGACTTCCTATAAAAACAAAGGCGTGCAAAAACTGCTTGATGCGGTTGTGGACTATATGCCCTCTCCGCTCGATATCCCCGCTATAAAAGGTGTTAACCCCGATACCGATGCCGAGGAAGTGAGAAACGCTTCGGACGAAGAACCCTTCGCGGCTCTTGCGTTTAAGATTGCAACAGACCCCTTCGTGGGAAAACTTTGCTTCTTCCGCGTATATTCCGGTACGGTTGACGCGGGCGCACAGGTTTTAAACGCAACTAAAGACAACACCGAGCGCATGGGCAGAATCCTACAGATGCACTCCAACCACAGAAAAGACATCGAAAAGGTATACGCGGGGGACATTGCCGCTTGTGTCGGGCTTAAGAACACAACGACCGGCGACACGCTCTGCGACGCGAAACACCCTGTAATCCTCGAATCCATGGTATTCCCCGAGCCGGTTATCCAGCTTGCTATCGAGCCGAAGACACGTGCCGGACAGGAAAAGATGGGGATTGCTCTTTCCAAGCTTGCGGAAGAAGACCCCACCTTCAAAACATGGACAGACGAAGAAACCGGGCAGACAATCATCGCCGGAATGGGCGAACTGCATCTTGAAATCATCGTTGACAGAATGCTTCGTGAATTCAAAGTCGAGGCAAACGTCGGCGCACCCCAAGTTGCATACAAAGAAACCATCAAGAAAACCGCAGATGTTGACCACAAATACGCTAAGCAATCCGGCGGTAAGGGTCAATACGGTCACGTTAAGATTATTGTTGAACCGAACGAATCCGGCAAGGGTTACGAGTTTACCAACAAGGTTGTCGGCGGTGCTATTCCGAAGGAATACATTCCGGCGGTTGATAAGGGTATTCAAGGCGCAATGAAATCCGGCGTGCTTGCGGGTTATCAGGTTGTTGACGTTAAGGTTACGCTTTACGACGGCTCGTATCACGAGGTTGACTCGTCCGAAATGGCGTTCTCAATCGCGGGCTCAATGGCGTTCAAGGAAGCTTGCCGCAAGGCGGAACCTTGCATCTTAGAGCCTCTCATGAAGGTTTCCGTAACCGTTCCCGACGACTATATGGGCGGCGTAATCGGCGACTTAACCGGACGCAGAGGTCACATCCTCGGTCAGGAAGTAAGCCCGGGCGCAGCACAAATTGACTCGCTCGTCCCCTTAGCGGAGATGTTCGGCTACTCGAACACCCTTCGTTCCATGACTCAAGGGCGCGGACAGTACACCATGGAGCCTCACTCCTACGTGGAAGTTCCGAAGTCCGTCTCCGAGAAGATTATCGGTGCAAGGTCTAAGAAATAAGCGGCATGAGGCGGCAGGGGCGACCCTGTTGTGTGAAATTAATACTAATTTTGCGATAATAAATCACCTATTTAAGGAGGAAAAATCCAATGGCTAAGGCTAAATTTGAAAGAACCAAGCCCCACGTTAACATCGGCACAATCGGTCACGTTGACCACGGTAAAACTACCCTTACGGCAGCTATCACCAAGTGTCTCGCAATGAAGGGTCAGGCTAAGTACGAAGCTTATGACATGATCGATAAAGCTCCCGAAGAGAGAGAGCGCGGCATTACAATCAACACCGCTCACGTTGAGTACGAGACCGACAAGCGTCACTACGCTCACGTTGACTGCCCGGGGCACGCCGACTACGTTAAGAACATGATCACCGGTGCTGCACAGATGGACGGCGCAATCCTCGTTGTTGCAGCAACTGACGGTCCTATGGCTCAAACAAAAGAGCACCTTCTCCTCGCTCGTCAGGTTGGCGTTCCCTATATCGTTGTTTTCATGAACAAGACCGACCAAGTTGACGACGACGAACTCATCGAGCTCGTAGAGATGGATATCCGCGAAACACTCGATAAATTCGAGTTCCCCGGCGACGACACACCGATAATCAAGGGTTCCGCTTACCAAGCTCTTATGTCCGAATCCAAAGAGCAGGACGCTCCCGAGTACAAGTGTATCTGGGAACTCATGGACGCTGTTGACGAATATATCCCCACCCCTGAGAGAAAAGCAGACCTCCCCTTCCTTATGGCTGTCGAGGACGTTTTCACAATCACAGGGCGCGGAACAGTTGCTACAGGGCGTGTTGAGCGCGGTCAGATTAAGGTCGGCGAAGAAGTTGAAATCGTCGGTCTTACAGACGAAAAGAAGAAAACCGTTGTTACCGGTCTCGAAATGTTCAGAAAGCTTCTCGACTTCGCAGAAGCAGGCGACAACATCGGCGCACTCCTCCGCGGTGTTGCAAAGAACGAAATCGAAAGAGGTCAGGTTCTTTGTAAACCCGGCTCAATTAAGCCCCACACTAAATTCCGCGGTCAGGTTTACGTTCTTACAAAAGATGAAGGCGGACGTCACACCCCCTTCTTCGGCAATTACAGACCCCAGTTCTACTTCCGTACAACCGACGTTACCGGCATCATCATGCTCCCCGACGGCAAGGAAATGTGTATGCCCGGCGATAACACCGAAATCGACGTTGAACTCATTACCCCTATCGCTATCGAGGAAGGCGTTCGTTTCGCTATCCGTGAAGGCGGTCGTACAGTAGGCTCCGGCGTTGTTATCAAGGTAAATGAATAAGCAATAAAAATAAAAGCCTTGTCGGGTTCGCCTGACAAGGCTTTTTTTACAGACTTTCAACAAAAATTTTAATACCGATTCCGATTAAAATTAACCCGCCGATAATTTCGGCTTTTGAGCCTAAAAGCTTGCCAATCCCGCGCCCGAGCAGGCACCCTACCGCACAGATTAAAAGCGTGACAATGCAGTTAAAGAGGGCGAAGAAAACAATATCAACCGCTAAAAAGCTCATACTCACACCGATTGCGAGCGCGTCAATGCTTGTCGCCAAACCCGAAACCAAAAGCGATGGTATCGTTATCTTGGGCGGCGTTTCGTCCGCATTTTCCTTGCTTCTTACGGCGTCAAAAATCATCTTCCCGCCCAAGATACAAAGGATTATAAGAGCTGCAATCCCGGTATAAGTCCCGATAATATCGGTAAAAAACGAGCCCAAGAAGAACCCGATAGTAACCATCGCGCCTTGAAAAAGTCCGAAGATAACGGGCGGTAAGATAAAAGTTTTCGCAACACCGCCCTTCTTCCCGATTGAATTCGCGGCGGATACGGCGAACGCGTCCATTGAGTCGCCGATTGAGATTAGAAGCATATCAAGAAAGCCCAAAACAAAATTCCTTTATAATCGTGTTGATAAAAGCGGGGAGTATTTGTTGCGAAATTCCGTGTATAAACCCGCCGCAATTGCTTCGCGGATTTTTTCGGTTAGGGTGTTGTAAAAATATAGGTTATGCGTTACCGCAAGCCGTCCGGCAAGCTGTTCATTTGCCTTGAAAAGGTGTCGGAGGTAGGCACGTGAGAAGTTCTTGCAGGTCGGGCAGTCACATTCCGGGTCGAGAGGGCTCATGTCGGTTTCGTGAGACTTATTCGGGAGGTGCATATACCCCTTCCATGTGAAAACCGTGCCATGGCGGGCGTTTCGGGAGGGCATTACGCAATCGAAAAGGTCAATCCCGCGATACACCGCCTCAATGATATTCTGCGGCGTCCCGACACCCATAAGGTAGCGGATTTTATTTTCGGGCATATGCGGCTCAACCGCTTCAATAATCCTGTACATCTCCTCAGCCGATTCACCGACGGCAAGACCGCCTACCCCGTAACCGTCAAGGTTAAGCTCCGCTATTTCATTCATATGTGCAACACGCAAGTCCGCATATGTTGAACCCTGATTAATCCCGAAAAGAAGCTGCCTTTTGTTGATAGTATCGGGGGAAGCGTTAAGCCTCTCCATCGCGGTTTTCGAGCGGATAAGCCATCTTGTCGTTCGTTCGCAGGACGCCTTGACATAATCGTAAGGCGCGGGGTTTTCAACACACTCGTCGAAAGCCATTGCAATTGTCGAGCCCAAGTTCGACTGAATCTGCATACTCTCCTCGGGACCCATAAAAATCCGCTTCCCGTCAATATGCGAGGCGAAGTATACGCCCTCTTCCTTTATTTTACGCAGCTTCGCGAGGGAAAATACCTGAAAGCCGCCGCTGTCGGTCAGAATAGGCTTATCCCAGTTCATAAACCTATGTAACCCGCCGCAAGCCTTAATAATTTCGCTCCCGGGGCGAAGTTCAAGGTGGTAAGTGTTGCATAGTTCAACCTGAGTCTTTAAGCCCTTAAGGTCAACCGACGAAATGCCGCCCTTAATCGCCGCCGCAGTTCCGACGTTCATGAAACAGGGGGTTTTAAAAGTCCCGTGGACGGTTTCAAATTCGCCCAGACGCGCCTTGCTGTCTTTTTTTTGCAGTGTAAACATAAATCCTCGTTAAATTATAATCATAGCGTCGCCGAAGGAGAAGAAGCGATATTTTTCATCGACTGCCGTTTTATAGGCGGCTAAAGTTTCTTCACGTCCCAAGAACGCCGAGACAAGCATTATCAGGGTCGATTCGGGGAGGTGAAAATTTGTTACAAGCCCGTCTGTAACCTTGAATTTATAGCCGGGATAAATGAAAATATCGGTGTCGCCCGAATAGTCCATCGCGGCGTCTTCGATATCCGCCGTTAACGGGAGGTTATCCCTGAAAGCACTTTCAAGCGTTCTGCAAGATGTTGTCCCGACGCAAACTATTCGTCCGCCGGAAAGCTTGGTGTTAACAATCTTCGCCGTGGTTTCCGCCGGAATAAAGAAGTGTTCGGAGTGCATTTTGTGGCGCAAGATGTTGTTCTCCTTAACCGGGCGGAATGTTCCGAGCCCCACATGGAGGGTGACGAAGGCGGTGTCTATCCCCTTTTTGCGGATAGCCGCAAGCTGTTCAGGCGTAAAATGGAGCCCGGCGGTCGGCGCGGCGGCTGAACCCGGAAGGGCAGCGTAGACGGTCTGGTAACGTTCATTGTCTTCAAGTTTTTTTGTAATATAAGGCGGGAGCGGCATCTGCCCGATTTTTTCCAAGATGTTAAAAAACTCCGCTTGCGAATTAAAATCGCCCGAAAATCGCACGAGCCTGTTGCCGTCATTGATATTTTCGAGAATCTCGCCGGTTAAAAGCCCATCGCCGAAGACGAAGCGGTTGCCGTTATGAGCGCGCTTCCCGGGCTTTACAAGCGTTTCCCAAACATCGAAACTTTTCGCCCGGAGCAGCAAGAATTCAACCCTTGCGCCGGTGTCTTTCTGCCCGAAAAGCCTTGCCGGAATAACCCGCGAGTCGTTCATTACAAGAAGGTCACCGGGGCGGAGCAGGTTTTCCAAGTCGAAAAAGTGCTTGTGTGAAATTTCCCCCGAATCGCGGTCTATACACATTAACCTTGACGAATTTCGCGGAAATAGGGGGCTTTGTGCAATGAGTTCCTCGGGAAGCTCATAAAAAAAATCAGATTTACGCATTTTTTTATCCTTGTTTATTGACAATGCCATTATTTCGTGGTATAATAAAGAATAACATTACATTCTATTATAATACATATTAAAGAGAAAAGCAAGAGTTTTTGAAGGGTTTTATTAAGATGAAACAGTTTAGTGTCGGAATAATCGGTGCAACGGGCATGGTTGGGCAGCGTCTTTTAACGCTCCTTGAGAATCACCCGTGGTTTAATGTGAAAATATTGGCGGCATCCCCCTCTTCCGCCGGGAAAAAATATAAAGATGCTACAAGCGGAAGATGGGCAATGAAAACGCCCCTGCCTGAAAAGTTTGCCGAGATGGTTATATTAGACGCGGCGGCGGACAAGGAAAAAATCGCGGCGGAAGTTGACTTCGTATTCTGCGCGGTTAATATGCCGAAGGCTGAAATTAAGGCGCTTGAAGAGGCGTACGCGAAGCTTGAATGTCCTGTTATGTCGAACAACTCGGCGTTTAGAATGGCGGACGATGTTCCGATGATAATCCCGGAGATTAATCCCGAACACGCCGAAATTATTGCCTCCCAAAGAGCGCGCCTCGGTACAAAGCGCGGCTTTATTGCGGTAAAGTCGAACTGTTCGATACAAAGCTACGTTCCGGCGTTCCACCCGCTTATGGAGGAATTTGAAGTTACAAAGGCAACCGTCTGCACCTATCAGGCGATTTCCGGCGCGGGGAAGACCTTTGAAACGATGCCCGAGATTGTCGATAACGTAATTCCCTTTATCGGCGGCGAAGATGAAAAGTCGGAGATTGAACCGCTTAAAATCTGGGGGAAAATCTCGGACGGTAAGATTATCCCGGCGGTTAGCCCGATAATTTCGGCGCAGTGCTATCGCGTTCCCGTAACAGACGGGCACATGGCGGCGGTTTCGGTTTCGTTTAAACGCAAGCCTACAAAAGAGCAGATGATAAAAATTTGGCGTGAATACGAGGGCGAGCCGCAAAAACTCGGGCTCCCTTCCGCGCCGAAGCACTTCCTATACTATTTCGACGAGGACAACCGCCCGCAGACGAAGCTTGACCGCGACCTTGAAAACGGCATGGCGGTATCTATAGGCAGGCTTCGTGAGGACAGCATTTTCGACTACAAGTTCGTCTGCCTTTCCCACAATACCTTGCGCGGCGCGGCAGGCGGCGGCGTGTTGATGGCGGAACTTCTTGCTGCAAAGGGCTACTTTGACTGAAGGTGATAATATGAAAAAAACCATATTTACAGGCGCGGCGACGGCGATTATAACCCCGATGTTCCCGGACGGGAGCATTGACTTTGAGACTTTCGGCAAGTTGATTGATTTTCAGATTGCGGAGGGGATTGACGCAATTGTCGTTTGCGGAACAACCGGCGAAGCTTCAACCATGTCCGATGAGGAACACATCGACTGTATAAAATATTGTGTAGACCGTGTCGCAAAGCGCGTTCCAGTTATCGCCGGCACAGGGAGCAACGACACCCATTACGCAACCGACCTTTCAAAGGCAGCGGAGGCGGCTGGCGCGGATGCCTTGCTTCTTGTTACGCCGTATTATAACAAAACTTCCCAAAAGGGCTTGGTTAAGCACTTTACCCATACCGCCGACGCGGTTAATATCCCGATTATGCTCTATAACGTTCCGTCAAGAACGATGATAAGTATCGGGATAGAGACCTACAAAGAACTTTCCCTGCACCCGATGATTAACTCGGTCAAGGAAGCGAGCGGCGATTTCTCTCTTATCGCGAAGATTTTCGCGGAATGCGGGGAAAACCTCAACGTCTACAGCGGCAACGACGACCAGTTTTTGCCTATTATCTCAATGGGCGGTAAGGGCGTTGTAAGCGTTCTTTCAAACATAGTCCCGAAGGTAACCCACGACATAGCGAGTCTCGCTTTAGACGGAATGTACCCCGAATCGGCAAAGTTAATGAATAAGCACCTTGAGCTTGCAAACAGCCTCTTTATCGACGTTAACCCGATTCCGGTTAAGATGGCAGCAAGCCTTATGGGGCTTTGCGGTGAGACAATGCGCCTTCCGCTTATTCCTATGGAAGAAGATAAACTCTCCAAACTTAAGGCTTCAATGCAGAAAATCGGCTTAATATAAAACGGGTGAAACCGGGGCAGCAGGTTAAAATTCGGTTAACGGGTGAAACTTTTATGGAAGTAAAAAACATAGCTATATCCGGCGCGACGGGGAAGATGGGGCGCGTTATCGCGGGGATTATTAAGACGCGAAGCGACGCGAAGACGGTTTGCGGGATTGATAAACTCAACCCCGTGAGTTATTCGGATTTTCCTGTTTATGAAAATTTCGCCGATATAGAAGAGAAGCCCGATGTAATTATCGACTTTTCGCACCCCTCCGGGCTTGATGCAATACTCCATTACTGCCTTACGACCGGAACACCGGCTGTCCTTGCGACCACCGGCTACACCTCCGACCAGCTCCAAAAAATCGAGAAAGCGGCGGCGCAAATCCCCCTCTTCTTCACCTTCAATATGTCGATCGGGATTAACTTAATGGTTAACCTTGCGAAGAAGGCGGCGGAAGTCCTCGGGGAGGATTTTGACGTTGAAATAATCGAGAAGCACCATAACCTTAAGATTGACTCGCCGAGCGGAACTGCTCTTATGCTTGCGGACGCGGTTAACGAGGTTCGCGGCGGAAAGATGATTAACACCTTTGATCGTTTCGCGAAGCGTAAAAAGCGCGACAAAAACGAAATCGGTATAAGCTCCCTTCGCGGCGGGACTATAGTCGGTGAACACGAGCTGTATTTTTGCGGCAGGGACGAGGTTATAACCCTAAAGCACGAGGCGTACTCAAAGGAGGTCTTTGCGGTAGGGGCGGTTAATGCCGCGATATTCCTCTGCGGACGCTGCCCCGGGCTTTATGACATGAGTATGCTTATCGAGAATAAGGGTGTCGGCTGATGTCGACACTCTTCTGCTTTTTTACTATATAAACGTTTTAGACAAACTTTCGCAATAAAATATTTACATTTCACCCCTTTTAACAAAAAATCAAAATGATATAATTAATAGGTACAAAAAGTTATCTCCGAAAACCGAAGTTTTTTTATTTTTTTTCCTCCCCGCCGTTGGCGGTGGAGTAAAAAGGGTAATACGGCGGCTATATTTGTTTCCCTCCCCCGCCGCAGGCGGGGGAGGGAAACTCCTAAAAATTAGTCGTAATTAAGAATGGGTATTATATGTTTCAGTTAAAATGGATATGGAAAAACCTTGAGGGCAACCGCGGGAAGTACTTCTTAGCGGCTTGTTTTACTGTTATAGCACAAACACTGGTGCTTGTGTCACCGATAATAATCTCAAAGATCATTGATACGTTCATTGAAGCACCGAATGCGAAAGAGGCACTGATAACCAATCGCGATCTGTTTTTCGGTCTCTGCATCGCTATGATATCAGTTCAGGTGGTACGCTCCATCGCCTTTTTCTCCGCGAATATGATGTATGAAGTGTCTTCCCAGTCCATGCTCTATAAAATCCGTACATCTCTATTTGCAAATATCCAGCGTCAGGATATGGCGTACTATGACGCGAACCGTACCGGCGATATTATGACACGCCTCACAGGCGACTTACAGGCTGTGCGGCACGTGGTTGCATGGGTTGGTAAGACCCTTATCGAGAATATCGTGCTATTTACGGCTTCGAGTATCTATTTCTTCATCCTTGATCCGCTCCTTGCCGCCGCGCTCCTTGCCCTTGCTCCGGTAATACTGCTTATATCGAATGTGTTCCGTAAACGTGTGGGACCCATGTACATAAAACTCCGTGAGACTTTCGCGGGCT
>JAISGY010000021.1 GCA_031262835.1 Ruminococcus sp. | reverse complement strand
GGCGTAGATATACCGACACTTTGTTATATGAGAAAGGTTAACGAAATCGGCGCGTGCAGAATCTGTATGACCGAGGTTGACGAGGGGAGAGGCTTCAGGCTTGTTGCTTCCTGCGTTTATCCTATCTCGAACGGCATGAAGATTAAGACAAACTCAAAGACAGTTATGGACAGCAGAAGAACCACCCTTGAGCTCATTCTCTCAACACACAATAAAAAGTGCCTTTCTTGCGTACGTTCGGGGCATTGCGAACTGCAAAACCTCTGTAACGACATGGGCGTTGACAACGAGCTTGCTTTCATGGGCGAGAATGAAACCTATGAGCTTGATTTTTCCGCTACACATATGTATCGGGACAACTCGAAGTGCATACTCTGTCGGAGATGCGTTGCCGCTTGCGAACAACAGGGTGTAGGCGTAATCGGTCCGAATAACCGCGGATTTAAGACGCACATTTCCTCCGCTTATGAACTGGGCTTGGGCGAAACTTCCTGTATCTCCTGCGGGCAGTGCATAGCTGTTTGTCCTGTCGGCGCAATTTCCGAGAAGGACTATACCGCAGACGTTTTTGAAGCAATTGCCGACCCGAATAAATACGTTGTGGTTCAGACCGCGCCTTCCGTAAGAGCGGCTTTAGGCGAGGAGTTTGGCTTCCCGATAGGCACTAATGTTGAGGGCAAGATGGCTTCCGCGCTTCGTCAGATGGGCTTTGACGGCGTATTCGACACAAACTTCGGCGCAGACCTTACCATCATGGAAGAAGCAAACGAGCTTGTTGAGCGGGTTACAGGCGGCGGAAGCCTCCCGATGATAACCTCCTGCTCTCCCGGTTGGGTTAAGTATTGCGAACACTATTTCCCCGAACTTACAAACCACCTCTCCTCCTGTAAGTCGCCTATGACTATGCAGGGCGCAACAGCGAAGACTTATTATGCCGAAAAACTCGGTATCGACCCGAAGAACATGGTTTCGGTTGCGATTATGCCCTGTACGGCGAAGAAGTTTGAGGCAAAACGCGACAACGAGTCTGCGGCGGGTGTTCCCGATATTGACTACGTCTTAACGACACGCGAATTCGCAAGAATGATTCGCAGATGCAGCATGAATTTTGCGGAGCTTCCCGATTCCGAATTTGATACACCGTTCGGTATAACAACCGGCGCGGCGGTTATATTCGGCGCGACGGGCGGCGTTATGGAAGCGGCACTGCGTACTGCTTCGTATTTCATCACCGGCAACGACCCCGACAACGTTGATTTCGGCGAGGTTCGCGGCGTTAAGGGCATCAAGGAAGCAACCTACAAAATCGGCGACCTTGAAGTTAAGGTTGCGGTTGCGTCCTGTACGGCTAATGCGGCACTTCTTCTCCAGCAGATCAAGGAGGGCAAATCGCCCTACACCTTCATTGAAATTATGGCGTGCCCGGGCGGTTGCGTTAACGGCGGCGGGCAGCCCCAACAGCCGATGTCGGTGCGCAACTTCGTTGACCTTCGTGCAGAACGCGCAAAGGCTCTCTACGACGAGGACGCAGGCAAGGTTATCCGCTGCAGTCACCAAAACCCCGAGATTAAGGCGGTTTACGACGAATTCTTCGGAAAACCCGGCTCACACAAGGCACACGAGATTCTCCATACCTCTTACGTTAAACGCGGAGTTTAAACTGAATAATAATCGCTCCGATAATTGTTTTTGTCGGGGCGGTTTTTTTAAAACAATATGAAAAAATATGTTATTTTATCTGTTATATTCATAATATTTATGCTTGTAGGCTGTGCGGAAAAATCCGCAATAGAGCCGATATGCAGGGCGAATGTTATCTCCTCTGCGGGTGAGGATTACCAATATATAGCTGACGCTATGATGATGGAAGATTATCTGCTGCTTCTTTGTGACAGCAGCCTTTTAACGATGGATTTTAACGGAAATATCCTTACGAAAATCCCCCTTGAAGCGTCAACCGAAACGCATATTGTTAACTATTATAACCTTGAAGTAACGGACCGCGGGAAGATTACTTTCTATAAGACTTCCGCCGACGTCGGCGATTATAACGGCAAGCTTGAAAAAATCGTGATTGACGGTGAAAAAACAACAACGGAAGACCTAACAGCCGATATTGATAATTACAGTTTTGCGAGCAGTGATAACTTTGATGATCAGCCGAGCTTTACTATTCACGGACTCTATAATATAAAACCGCGATATTACTTTGAACTCCCCGACGGGAATTTTATCGTAATCGGTGAAAATGCGGGTGGCTTTTCGAGCGTTTATAAAACGGAAATTGTTACCGAAGATGAGAAGGAAAATCGTACGGTTATTACCGTAAACAGAAATGTTGAAGCCTTTGCGGCGCAGTTTAACGCAGTGAATCCCATTTATAAAGTTGAATATGAAGAACCGAAGACGGAAACAGAGTTTACGTTAGACGTTATTACAGGGAATACCGCCGATGTGATGTTCTTAACACCGCTTTTGGATTCGTCTTACGAGTCATATGCGAAAAAGGGTGTGTTTGAAGACCTTCTGCCGTACTTTGACGCAGACCCGGAAATTGATTCCGATGATTTGGTTGAGTCTGTAAAAAATGCGAATATGATTGACGGACATTTATATTCGATTGCGCCGTATTTTACAGTGGTTGCGCTTGCGGGCAGAGCGGAGCTTTTAAGCGGACTTGATTCCGATAGTTTTACGGAAATAAAAGCAGTTGCAGATAAAAACGAAATGCTCATTTTTTCGTACTATTCAATGAGGAAACGTATTTTTATTGAGTCCTATCTGTGGGACGCGGCAAACACTTTTATCGACAAGAAAAACGGTAAATGTTATTTTAATACCCCGGAATTTATCGAGCTGTTAAAGTATACGGACAATTACAGTTTAGAAAGTCCTGCCGATCCAAATGAAATGGTAAGACTGAGCCTCGATGATTATCGAAACGGGCGAGCACTCTTAAAAAATGTTCAAGTTTCAGATTTCAGGGATGCACTTGAGCTTGAAACGATAGATTTTAATGCTCCTGTAAGCTTTTTGGGCTATCCTTCCGCAACGGGAAAAAGCGGGATTAACGCGTATCTTGTTAACGAAGCCGCGATATTTTCAAGTTCCGAAAACAAGGAAGGTGCTTGGGAATTTATTAAATTCATGCTGACAAAAAGCGTTATTTCTCCGGACAGATATAACAGTAACACTTCCTTCCCGCTCGTTACCTCAAGGCTTCAAAAACTTGCTGACGATTCGCTTAAGAAATACTATATAAACGAATTGGGCGAGCGGGTGATTAATCCGACTTACGCGAACGATTATACAACAGGAAATGAATACAAAATGCCGGAATTAACACTCGAACACGAAGCACAGATTTTCGACTTAATTAACAGCATTAACGGAATACAGCGGATTGAAATGCCGCTCCGAACAATAATTATCGAAGAGACAAACCTTTACAATGAGGGGAAAAAGACAGCCGAAGAAACCGCTTTAATGCTTCAAGACCGGGTAAGCACATACTTGAGCGAAATGTATTAAATTCTCACACAGAGCGAAATTTTGCATAGGATATTAACAAGATTTTGTTTTATGGTGATGAATTATGTATAGATACTATGAAGATTGTCCCGTTATAAACGGAGGATGTCCATACGCTTGCCCGACAGGAAATACAGGACCGCAGGGTGAAAGAGGACCGACAGGAGCAACCGGCATACAGGGCATTCAAGGTATACAAGGCGTGCAGGGGATCGCCGGGTCGGCGGGCAAGCAGGGTCCGAGGGGCGCAACTGGAGAAACCGGCGCACGCGGACTTCAAGGGGTTCAGGGGATACAGGGCGAACGCGGCGCAACAGGCGCGGACGGTTCTCCCGGACCGGCAGGCGCGACCGGTGCACAGGGTATTCAGGGTTTACAGGGTGAACCCGGTATACAGGGCGAACAGGGTGAACGCGGCGAAGCCGGCATGAGGGGAGAGACCGGCGCACAGGGTATTCCCGGACCGACAGGACCGACGGGCGCCGACGGTATTCAGGGTGTTCAAGGTATACAGGGTGTTCGCGGCGAACAGGGTTTAGTTGGGCAAAAAGGCGCGGACGGCGTTCCGGGAGCAACAGGCGCGCAAGGCATACAGGGCATACAAGGCATCATGGGTATGGTCGGGGAAATGGGTCCGACAGGAGCGACAGGTCCGCAGGGTATTCAAGGTTTACAGGGGATTCAAGGTGTCATTGGGAATACCGGGACACAAGGAATTCAGGGTGAACCCGGCGTGACGGGTGCGACAGGTCCCGAAGGTCCGATGGGAGCGACCGGCGCGACAGGCTCTCAAGGGGTGCAGGGTATACAGGGTGTGCAGGGTGAACCCGGTGCAACCGGCGCGACCGGACCGCAGGGTATACAGGGTATTGCGGGGGAAGTCGGCGCACTTTCCGGCTCTTTTGATAACTATGACGATTTAATCGCCGCACACCCCACAGGAACGCAGGGCGACGCTTATTATGTTAATCCCGATCTTTACATATGGGACACGGATTCGCAGAGCTGGCAGAATGTCGGACAGATTGCCGGTCCGCAGGGTATTCAAGGTGTTCAGGGTGAACAAGGCGAACCGGGTGCAACCGGCGCAACCGGTCCGCAGGGTATTCATGGCGAACAGGGGATACAGGGTGAACGCGGCGCAACCGGACCGACAGGCGCGGACGGTGCTGTAGGTCCGACGGGAGAGGCAGGACCGGCAGGTGCAGCCGGCGCGACAGGTGCGACAGGCGCACAGGGTATACAGGGGGAACAGGGTGTACAAGGCGAACGCGGTACCACAGGGGCAACAGGACAGACAGGTGCACAGGGCGTTCAGGGATTGCAGGGCGTGACCGGCGCAACCGGTGCAATCGGAGCGACAGGACCGACAGGACCGCAGGGCAACGACGGTGAACAAGGCATACAGGGGATACAAGGCGCAACAGGTGCTACAGGTCCGCAGGGTATAAAAGGTACGACCGGCGAACAGGGTATACAGGGCGAGCAAGGTTTACAGGGCGAACCGGGCGCAACAGGACCGCAAGGTATACAAGGTGTTCAGGGCATACAGGGTGTTACGGGGGCAGCCGGAGCAACAGGAGCGTAAATAAACCCACAACCGCTTGTGAAAGAAACTTCTCTTTCAAGGCGTTTTTTATTTACAGAAATAGTAAAGCTCATGCAAGTTTTTCTCTGCCCGCTCATAAGATTTAGTATCTTGTGATAATGGGGAGTGTAACACTTTGACTGTAGAAGAACTTAATAAACTAAAAGACGAACGCCCCACGCTATCAGAGCGTGTAGATATCAATGACATTGAAATTGATATGAACGCATCTGTCGAAAAACGAGCAGAGCAGTATCTTTCTCAGGTTAAAAATCCCTACCACTTCCGCTGCGGGGATATTGCGGTAAATGTGGAGTTTACAGAAGGCGGGAAACCGCTTAGGGAGTGTATTAAGTCTTATCTCATGGGGCAGAGGAGAAAAGGAGAATTTTAATATGGCAGATTATAATGTAAACAGCATGGAAACGCTAAACACTGCTCTTGCGTCATCTGACAGCAACATTAATATAAATGTTACCGGAGATTTTTCTGTAACAAAAGACATAACAATTCCCGCCGGGAAAACCGTTATAATTAATGGCGCGGATTCCCTACACCGTCTTACCAGAGGGGCAACAGGCGACTTAATAAAACTGTCCGACGGTGCGGCGTTAACCATCTCTAATTTAATCATAGACGTCAATAAGAGTAAATACCCCGACGCGGGAGGCAGCTTAATTGCCGGAAACAATACAAGACTGATACTCAAAAACGGCGTAGATCTTATCGGGAACCGAACACCGAATACTAACGGCGGAGCAATAAACTTAGGAAATTCTGTTATAACTATAGATCAAGCGACAATTGCCGACAACGAAGCCCAAAACGGCGGCGCAATATATGTCCCGCAGAAAGAGCTTGTGAATCTTGACGTTTCGTCAACTGTTACTTTTTCAAACAATAAGGCAACAACAGGGAATGCCGAAATCTTAAAGCCGACAGATATCCCGGTACATAATGCGCATATTAAGACAACACAGTTTACCTCTCCGAATAAATATGCCTATAACAACGACGACATCGGCTATAAATGGAAAGCACCGAATATTTACAGCCTCGGGGACGGGTGGGACGGAGCTCAAGGGCTCGACCCCGATAATAACGTAACAAAAAAAATTGCGGACGGCTCAGCTCAGACCGACAATCAGTTTCAATTCGGCTTGTTTGACGATAACGGTAATCAGGTTGCAACCGGCACAAATACTGCGGCGGGGACTGTTACGTTTACACCGATAACATTTGTCAGTCCGGGTACTTATAATTATACCGTTCGTGAACTTCCCGACCCGACAGGAAAATATGCCGCAGATAAAACCGAATACCGCGCTGCAATTACGATAACAGACGACGGCAAAAATGACAACCTGCCTCTTAAGGGCTCTATATCTTGGGAAGGCGGAAAAGCACCCGTTTTTGTCAATGAAAAAGCTCCCGCAACCGTTAAAATTCAAGCTTCAAAACAGAATAAATCCAATTCTTCCGTAATAACGGGAGGAACTTTTAGGTTTAATTTAATCGAGAACGGGAAGATTATTTCAACCGTTACAAATAACCCCGACGGCACAATTGTTTTCCCCGACATAAGTTATAATGAAATCGGCGAACATGACTACGAGATGGCGGAGGTCGTTGATAACCCGCCGAAACCCGGTTGGCAGTATGACAGGCATTATTGCTCCGTTCATATTTCGGTTACGAAGGACGGAAGCGGCAATCTTGCCGCAAAGGTTACCTATAATCCCGAACTCAACCCCAATTTCGTCAATACCTATACCTATACGGAGTCGCCTGTCGGGATAAAGGATAAGGTTATCGCGCACGGAAAACCTCTCACGGGCGGTGAGTTTGAATTTAATATAGTTGATAAGAACGGAAATATTGTCGGAAAGGCACAGAATGACAAGGACGGAAATATTGTTTTCCCGGATATAAATCTGCCTGCCGGCGATTACAGTTTTGAAGTAATACCCCCGGAAGACAGCAACGGCTGGACATTCGACAAGCCGTCTATTCCCGTTCATGTCGGCGTTAAGGATAACGGCAACGGCACTTCCACCCCCGAAGTAACCTATCCCGCCGACCCTGATTTCAATGCTTACTATGAACCCGCTCCGGCACAATATCATGTTACCGCGCATAAAGTCATAAACGGCTGGACGCTGCCCGAAAAGTCGGATAAACAGTTTACCTTTGTTTTACGAAATTCAGACGGCATCTTGACGCGTATACAGGGGACGGACGGTACAATTGACTTCGGGGAGTTTGAAACCCGTGATAACACAGAACTGACTATCTTCGAGGAAGGCGCAGACGGTGACGGCTGGACACTTGATAAAACTCTCCATAATGTTAATGTAACGGTAACTGACGACGGTTCAGGACAGCTTACAGCGGCAATTGACCGTGTTCCGACTTTAGTTAATACCTATAAACCCTCACAGGCAACCACAGGGGAGGAAGGTACGCCGAAGACGAAAAAAGCGGTTTCGGGCGGAAAACCTCTTGAAGCGGGGCAGTTTACATTCGGCGTTTTTGATGCTCAAGGCAACCTCGTTACAACAGGTACAAATGACGTAAACGGCGATATAAAATTCCCGGTCGGTTACTTTGATAAACCGGGCGAATATGACTATACGGTTAAGGAAACTACACCGGACGGCGGCGGTTATACTACCGACAAGTCGAGTTACCCCTACAAGGTTATTGTTACCGACAATGGTAAAGGGCAGCTTGTCGCAGAGATAGTACAACCGACACCCGAGCCTGCGTTTATAAACACATACACGACAGAGGGTTCAGAGCATATTTTGGCATTCAAATCGCTGCAAGGCTTCACAACCGGGCAAACTGCACCAACCTTCAGGTTTAGTCTTAAGGACAAGGACGGCAATATAGTTAAAGAAATAACAAGTTCAGCCGGGACGCTTGATTTCGGGACGTTGGAATACATAGAACCAGGTGATTATGAATATACAGTCAATGAAGAAATGCCGCTCCCGGACGGTTGGACAATACCTGTAAATTCATATCGTGTAATTGTTCATATGACTGATGACGGAAAGGGCGGTTTAATTGCAGCCGTTGACTATCCCGACAGCAACAACACAGCACCGCAGTTTGTCAATACATATTCAACACTTCCGGTGAATATAGGCAGTGTAATTTCAGGAACTCCTAAAAAAACTGCAACCGGCAAGGCTATGACAAACAGTCAGTTTCGATTCGGACTGTATGACAGTAACGGAAACCTTGTTGCTGTCGGGTTTAATAACGCCGACGGCAGTATAAGATTCCCGCTGTTTTATTCGTCGAAACTCGGTGAAACGGACTATGAAGTGAAGGAGTTAACGTCTGACGGCGGCGGTTGGAGTGTCGATAAGTCAAGCTACCCCGTGAAGGTTAATATTACAGACGACGGTAAAGGACACAGGACGGCGGAGGTAACCTACCCGAACGGTACGCCTGTATTTGATAACGTTTACAGCTCTGACAACGCCGATGCGGATATAAAGGGAGTAGTTATCGGGCATGGTAAAACTCCGGCGGACGGCGAATTCGAGTTTAACGTTGTTGACGATAAGGGAAATATTGTCGGGACTGCACATAATGACGATAACGGCAATATAGTTTTCCCGACATTGAATCTGCCGGACGGCGATTACGATTATAGAATTGTTGCGCCTCCTAACGGAAACGGCTGGACTTTTGATGTACCCGAACTCCCTGTTCATGTTAATGTAACCGACAACGGCGACGGTACAAGCTCATCAATTGCAACCTACCCGAACGGCGATATTTTCAATCCCATTTACACAGCAATTCCCGCAAATGTCGGCAATATTATCAACAACAATCCGAGCGGAGAAATCCCGACAAAAACAGCAAGCGGAGGGGAACTCTCCGACAGCCGTTTCAGCTTCGCACTTTACGACGAGAATAACAACATAATCGCAATGGGATTTAATCACGCTGACGGAAAAATTCATTTCCCGTTGTTTTTCTCGTCGAAGGTCGGAAACACCGTCTATACGATGCGCGAAGTAAGCGTTGACGGAAACGGATGGATAACCGATAAGTCAGCTTATCCCGTTAACGTTAACATAACGGACAACGGCGACGGTACTTTAAGCGCGAAAGTTTCTTATCCGGGCGGTATACCTGTTTTTAATAACATCTATAATAATAAACCTGTTTCCGAAAAAATCACTGCCGGGAAGGTTGTGCACGGATGGAACAATACCGAAAAACAGTTTAGTTTTATCCTCAAGGACGATAAGGGAAACGTTATAGAAACCGCGCAGAATAAAGACGGACAGATCGATTTCGGCGTGCTTGACTATACCGAACCCGGAACGTACAGTTACACGATCGAAGAGGAGAATCCTTCCGTCGGAGCAGGCTGGAGAAGCGACTTAAGAACATTTCCGGTTGTTGTGACTGTTACCCGAGACGAGCACCAAAATCTTGCCGCAAGCGTGGACTATCCCGACGGTACTGTACCTATCTTTGATAACTACTATGCTGCCTCGGATTCACCGATTAATATTACCGCAAAAAAGACCGCTGTCGGCAAAAACTTTGAAGCAGGACAGTTTGAGTTTCAACTTACTAACGACGACGGTACAATAATTTTGTACGCAAAAAATGACGGAGATGGGAATATTACCTTCTCGGAATTTAATCTGCCCATAGGCGACTACAATTTTACCATACATGAAATAACTCCCGACGGTGACAACTGGACAACGGATAAGAATAAATATCTGCTTCATATAAGTGTTATTGACAATGGGGACGGAACAACAAGGGCAGAAATTTCTTACCCTAACGGAGCACCTGTTTTTACAAATACCTATGAACTTGCGCCTGTAACGGCAAAAATATACGCAAACAAGTGTGTCTGCGGAACAGAACTTTATCCAAATTGGTTCAACTTCGGACTGTTCGACAGCAGCGGTACACAGATTTCCTCCGCAAGAAATGATGAAGACGGTTTTGTGTCATTTCCTGCGCAGAGTTTCAATAAAGCAGGCGTTTACCGTTTCTTCATAAAAGAACTGAATATCTCCGGCAACGGTTGGCAGTGTGACGATAAAACCGCCGGCGTTACCGTTACCGTTTCTGATAACGGACAGGGAACGCTTGCAGCACGGGTCAGCTATGACGAGGGGACAGTGCCTGTATTTACAAATACCTACAATCCATGCTTTTAGGGGGGAGTAGATGGCGCGCCGTAAACGAAATGCCGACAAGCAAGAAACCGCTGAAAAAACATGGAGAGTAGCCGTCTATATCCGCCTTTCCAGAGAAGACGGCAATACAGAGAGCGAAAGTGTTACAAATCAAAAGAAAATTCTAACCGAGTATCTTGAGGAATATTTTAATGATAAATTCGAGTTAGCGGATTTCTACATAGATGATGGGCTTTCCGGCACCGACGACAGCCGTAAAGACTTTATGAGAATGATAAAAGACATTGAAGACGGGCGTGTAAACTGCATTGTCTGCAAGACGCTTTCAAGAGCGTTTCGTAACTACTCCGACCAAGGTTACTATCTCGAATATTATTTCCCGCAAAAGCAGGTTCGATTTATTTCAACGGGTGACCCGAAGATTGATACATTTACCGAACCGGAGGTTTTATTGGGGCTTGAAGTGCCTATAACAGGGCTTATGAACGACCGCTACGCCGCGAAAACATCGAGCGATATTCGCCGTACTTTCGCAACAAAACGCAGGAACGGCGAATTCATCGGAGCGTTCCCGCCGTATGGTTATCTTAAAGACCCGAATAATAAAAATCACCTTATCTTAGATGAAAATATTATTCCGATAAAAAAAGAGATTTACTATTGGATTGTCGGTGACGGAATGAGTCTTCGCGGAGCGGCGAAAAAGCTTAACGATTTGGGTGTACCGAATCCCACTTCATATAAAGCGAGCAAGGGATGGAATTACTTTAATCCCAATTCCGATATTAATGACGGTCTTTGGACGGGGCAGACGGTTAGACGAGTTCTTCTTGACAAGGTTAATCTCGGGCATATGGTGCAGGGTAAACAAAGGGTTGTGAGTTATAAGGTTCACGATAAAGTTGCCGTGCCGGAAGATGAGTGGATTATTAAAGAAAATACGCACGAGCCAACCTTCACGCAGGACGAGTATAACAGGCTTGAGCGGCTTTTGTTACGTGACACAAGAACGGCTGACGACTCACGGACACTGCATTTGTTTTCGGGATTTATGCGTTGTTTCGATTGTAATAAGGCTTTGGAGCGAAGGAGTGCGAAGGGTTATGTTTACTACGCTTGCCGAACATACACCGATAAATCCGATAAAAAATGCACGAAACATTCAATACGCGAAGATGTTTTATATAATTGTGTTTTGGCGGTTATACAGTTGCATGTGAACCTTTTAGATTCACTTGCGGACATTGTTGACGAAACTCTAACCGCTTCAAATACTAAGCACATTGAAAAATTGATTGCCGATAAAAACCGTGAATCGGCGAAGTACAATACTGCCCTTGACAGTTTATATATGGACTGGAAAACCGGCGAAATTACAGAGACTGATTATCGGCGGTTGAAAAATAAGTTTGAAACTTCGGTTAATCAAATAAACGAAGATTTATGTAATCTTTTTAAGGAACAAAAGGAGATTATAAAGGCAGAGGATAACAGTTTTTTTGACGAATGGGGGAGACATAAGAATTTCAAGAAAATAACCCGAGGGGTTCTTGCAGAGCTTGTTGAAAACGTCTATGTACATGAATGCCGCGAAATATCAATTGTATTTTGCTTTAATGACGGGTTAAAGGATTAAAAGTTGCGGATAAATAAGTGCGGCAACAGGAGCGACAGGGGCAACCGGGTTACAGGGTGAACAAGGCGTTCAGGGAATACAAGGCGAAACCGGAGTGACAGGAGCGACAGGAGCAACAGGAGCACAAGGTCCTCAAGGCGTTGAGGGGATACAGGGCGCGGAAGGTCCTCAAGGTATTCAGGGGTTGCAAGGTAACCCCGGCGCAACAGGAGCGACGGGCGCAACAGGCGCAACAGGAGTAACAGGCGCGACAGGCGCGACAGGCGCACAGGGTACACAAGGCGCACAGGGTACACCCGGAGCAACCGGAGCAACCGGCGCGACAGGAGCACAAGGAATTCAAGGCGCAACAGGAGCAACCGGAGCAACCGGAGCAACCGGAGCAACCGGAGCGACAGGCGCACAAGGAATTCAAGGCGTAACAGGCGCGACAGGCGCACAGGGTACACAGGGCGTACAGGGTACACCCGGAGCAACCGGAGCAACCGGCGCAACAGGGGTACAAGGAATTCAAGGCGTAAAGGGCGCAACAGGAGCAACAGGAGCAGCAGGCGCAACCGGAGCAGCAGGCGCAACAGGCGCAACCGGCGCAACCGGCGCAACAGGAGCAACCGGAGCACCCGGTTCATACGGAACGCTTTCAACAATTGTAAACACAGCAACTGTTTCCGGAGGCGGAGTAGTTAACAGCCTTACCGCAACCTGCCCAAACGGGACAAAGATGATTTCCGGCGGTTTCCTTGAACCCGACAACAGCGGGGAGATAATTTTCACCCGCAGTACACCTAATATTACAGGGAACAGCTGGCAGGTTACCGCTAAAAATACAACATCATCTATCCTCGGAACTTCACATTCAATTGCTGCATATGCAATCTGTGCTGCTGTACAATAAAAAAACTTTGTAACACAAAATATAATACAATCATATAATGTAAGAAGCTATTAAAACGAGGTAACTTTAATGATAACTTTGAGCCTTTGTATGATTGTAAAGAACGAAGAAAAAAACTTGAAAAATTGCCTTGACAGTGTTAAGGGCGTCTTTGACGAAATAATCATCGCCGACACGGGCAGCACCGATAAAACTAAGGAAATCGCCGCTGCTTTTACCGACAAAATATACGACTTCGTTTGGGTTGACGATTTTGCGGCAGCGCGTAATTTTGCGTTTTCAAAAGCTTCGAGCGAGTATATAATGTGGCTTGATGCCGATGATATTTTACCTGAAGATACTCGTTTTGGGCTTATAAAACTCAAGAAAGAACTTAAAAGGGATATAGACGTAGTTAGGATGCCGTACCACACCGGATTTGCGAACGGCAAACCAACCTTTACATATCAGCGGGAGCGTATTATTAAAAATTGCGAATATGCGCTCTGGCAGGGTTTTATACACGAAACAATTACAATGTTCGGGAATATTATAAGCGTTTCGCTGCCTGTAGAACATCACAAAACAGGGACAGGGGATTCCGACCGCAACATCAATCTATACGAAAAACATATCGGATTGGGCGAAGAATTATCGCCGAGGGATATGTTTTATTACGGCAGAGAACTTTTTTACCACAATCGAAATCACGATGCCATCGAAGTGTTAACAAAATTCATTAATTCAAAAAAAGGTTGGATTGAAAACAATATCGATGCCTGTCGAATCAGGGCGGAGTGCTTTGAGCGTATGGGGGAGCAGAGCAATGCGTTTATGTCGCTCTTTGAAACGCTTATCTATGACACGCCGCGTGCGGAAACAAGCTGTGAGCTCGGGCGGCAATTCATGAATATTAAGGCGTATAAGCAAGCGATATATTGGTATAAAAACGCGCTGTCGCAGGAACCTGATTTTGATTCCGGCGCGTTTATACTTCCTGATTGCTACGGTTATCTTCCGGCGATTCAGATTTGTGTGTGTTATTCAAAGCTCGGTGATGAAAAAACGGCTTATAAATATAATGAAATTGCGGCGGAATATAAGGTAACCGATTCGATACTCTATAACAGAAATTGGTTTAGAAGCATTGGGGTAGGGGAGGACTCGTGACCGCGATTACTGCACTTACGCTTGAGAATTTTGATGAATACAAGGACAGTATGGTTGCTGTTTTTTACGCGAATTGGTGTCCGCTTTGCTTAATACTTTTAGATGAACTAAAGCAGCTTGATGAAAAATGCCGTGAGAAAGTAAAGATAATTGATTTTGACACGAACTCCGAACTTGCAAAGCGGTATAACATAACCGGTGTACCGACTGCGATTGCGTTCAGAAACGGGAAGATAGCAGATGTGCGCCCGGGATTTCGCGAAACCGTACAGTACCTTGAAATGATAAATATGGTGTAAATAAAAAAACGAATCAGAATAAAGCTGATTCGTTTTTCGGTACAAATCTCCGAAAACGATTAAGAGCCGCAGTATAAGAAAATGAAAGAAAACGTATACTGCAAACACTTCAATTGTGTGCTTTTATTATAAGTTATTTCATATACGTTTGTCAATAGATTTTTCCTGACCGTACCCGAAAACATACCTGAGCGTAAAGAATCGGGCTAAAAATGTTTTTATATAGCAATATATGTTTATTTATAGAAATGATGTAGAACAACTCGCGGCTATAGTTAAGCTATCAAATAAACATCTAATTTCGTGAAAACAAAGTTTCACGAAATAAAGCAATCTAAATCATAAAAGCGACAGCAATTCCACTGTCGCTTTAGTTAATATTAATGCGATACACTCTGCGACGCCTCAATAGTATACTCGGTCTTTTGCCCGCGATAGATTGCCTTAACCGTTTCTTTTGAAGCGATTTTCGGTACAAGCGCTTTACCAAGTATATCGGAGAGCTTTTCGGCGTAGATAATTTCAAGTGCTTCGATTATTTCGGGGTCAACATCCTCAATGTCTTTTTGGTTCTTTTTCGGAATAAAAACGGTTTTAATACCGGCTTTATAAGCGGCGGTCAATTTCTCGCGGAGCCCCCCGATCGGCAGGACTTTTCCGTGGAGGGTTATCTCCCCTGTCATTGCAACGTCGTTGCGGACGGGTATGCCCGAAAGTGCCGATACAAGCGCCGTCACCATCGTAACCCCGGCGGACGGACCGTCTTTGGGTGTTGCACCCTCCGGCGCATGGATATGAATATCCCGCTCCTTGTAAAAATCCCGCGGAATACCGTATCGGTCGGCAATTGTTCTGCAAAAAGTTACTGCAATCTGCGCGCTTTCTTTCATAACATCGCCGAGCGAGCCCGTTATGCTGATGTCGCCCTTGCCTTCGTTTATGACAACCGCCTCAAGCGGCATTAAAACTCCGCCGACAGCTGTCCAAGCAAGCCCGTTAACGACGCCGACCTCAGGTTTGAGAGCCGTTTCCGCCGCATCATATTTTGGTATTCCGAGATATTTTACAACATTTTTCGCGGTCAAGTTAACCTTCTTGCGTTTACCCGATACAATATCCTTCGCGGCTTTTCTGCAAAGCGACGCAATATTCCGTTCAAGCG
This sequence comes from Ruminococcus sp., assembly GCA_031262835.1. Taxonomy (GTDB): domain Bacteria; phylum Bacillota; class Clostridia; order Oscillospirales; family Ruminococcaceae; genus JAISGY01. The sequence goes on along the minus strand of JAISGY010000021.1, from coordinate 50,490 downwards.
TCCGTACGCCTGCCTCGCGGGTGTAACCGTCAATCACAGCCGTTATTCCGTCGTCGGTGAATTTTACCAAACTCGGTTTCAATCCGTTTTCGGCAAGCTGCTTGCTGACAAGATGATTTTTCGCAATATGAAACTTCTCGCTCGCGGTATATGAATTGAGTTCAATTACTTCCATACGGTCAAGCAGCGGGCGTTCAATTTCACCTACATTATTTGCCGTTGTTACAAATAAAACATCTGAAAGGTCGAACGGCACTTCAATATAATGGTCGCGGAAATTGTGGTTTTGCTCCGAGTCAAGAACCTCTAAAAGCGCGCTCGCAGGGTCTCCCCGCCCGTCATGTGCAACCTTGTCAATTTCATCAAGCAGTATTAAAGGGTTACGCGTACCCGAAAGCTTAACCGCGTTCATAATCCGTCCGGGCATTGCGCCTATGTAGGTTTTGCGATGACCGCGAATGTCCGCTTCGTCGCGTACACCGCCGAGCGAAACGCGCTGGTAGGTACGCCCGAGAGCTTTTGCGATTGACTTCGCAACAGAGGTCTTGCCGACTCCGGGAGGTCCCGAAAGGCAGATAATCTGCCCCTTGACGTCGGGTTTAAGTGAACGCACCGAAAGCAGTTCGAGTATACGTTCCTTAACTTTTTTTAAACCGTAATGTTCGCTGTCAAGAATCTGCGACGCGTTTTCAATACTGTCATTGTCGGTTGTATAAGAGTCCCAAGGCAGCCCCACAACCGTTTCAAGGTAAATGTCAAGCTGATAATAATCCCCGCTTTGTGTCGGAATACCCTCAAGTCTCGCAGCATCGCGAAGGAGCTTTTCGCGTGACTCATCGTCAATATTGCCGAGAGCCTTAATCGCCTCGGTATAACTCCCCGAAACACCGGGTTTTGCGCCCTCGCCGAGTTCATTCTTAATTGCTTTGAGCGACTCGCGCAGGAGATGTTCGCGCTGTCCCTTGTCGAAGGACTCCTGAACACGGTTGTTAATATTGGTCTGAAGCTTCGCCATCTCCGTCTCACCGGCAAGGATTGCGTAAAGAATCGTAAGCTTCTCAAGAATACTGTTTTCGGCAAGCAGAATCTGCCGGTCGGGCGTCGGAATAGGAATGTTAAGCGACACAAGCTCAAATAGCCTGAAAGGGTCGCTCTGCGTTAACACCGACGAAACAAGATGCGGAGAGGTTGAAATTAAAGCCGCGTACATCACGAAAACATCTTTAATCGAACGCGTTATTGCTTCAAGTTCGAGCGGGTCGCATTTTGCAGAAACCCTCGGAAGCTTTTTAACCTTCGTCATGAGTATCGGAGCTTGACTTGTAACTGCTTCAAGCCTTGCGCGGAATTTTCCGTCTAAGACCGCCCTCGTTTTGCCGGAAGACTTAACAATCTGCTTTGCCTCGGCGACAATTCCGACATCGGCAAGGTGGTTTCCCCCATCAATAGTGTTAAGAAGCGTGATAAATATATAACGGCTTTCAGACGCCATCGCCGCCTTAACTGCGTCTTCCGCCGCGCCTCCGTCAAGTTCAACATGAAGCACGATTTTTTCAAACGGAATAATACCCCTAAATGGGAGACAAGGTATACTTTCGTTTAAGAAGTCTTTCATCATTAGACTAAAAAATTCCTTTTTCGCGTTTTTTGAATTCCTTTAACAATTATAACACAAAACTTTGTAATTTGCAAGTAACAATTTATATTATTTAATTTAGCAAATCAAGTATAAATTAAAACTATTTGTTGTTTTTTTGTAACTGTTATTTTTTTCTTGACAAAATATATAATTTATGCTATTATAACAGTATGAAAAAGATAATTTGTTTAATTTTGGCGAGTTTTATTGTTTTAATATTCCCGTTAACTGCCTCTGCGGAGTTTGTTAAGAAGGGCGGTTACACCTACTACCTTGACAAAAACGGCAATATGCTTACCGGAGCGTATATCATAGGCGGTTCGCATTATCGCTTCCGGGACGACGGAAGGATGTATATCGGCTGGGTTAGGCTTGAGGGCGGCAACTATAACTACTTTTTGCAGGACGGAAAGCGCGCAAGCGGTTTTACCAAGATAGGCAGCGCGTTTTATTACTTTTTAACCGACGGAACAATGCTTCGATCCGGCGGGTTTTTAATTGACAATAAAATCTATACCTTCGCGTCAGACGGTAAGGTTATAAAGATTACCGGAAGTAGCTGTCTCTCAGGGCATTTTGAGGAAAGTTTTTATGAACTTAAGTCAAGAAAACCGTCCGTAATAAGTATCGGCGGGGAAAAAACGTTGTCCTATGCGAAGGACCTTATCCCTGTCGGGCTTACAGGCACAGACGCTGTCGGAACCGATTTTTACCTTTTTACAGAGGGCAAATTAGCCGGTGGTTTACGGAGCTTTTCGGGTACTTCAAAAACTGCGCCTGCGTCGGTCTTAAGCGATGAATTTAATTCGCTAAAAAAGCTAACCGAAGATGAGGCGGAAACCATCTTTGATAAACTTCATAGCGAGTGTGAGAAAAAATACGGCAAAGAAAATAAGGACGACGAGCTGCTTAAGACGATTGAAGACTATATTGACGGCAGCGGTAAAATGGCGGTTTTTGCGAATAAATATACCGTTGCCGTTGTCGCAATAAAGGACGGAACCGTTTCGGAGTTAATCCTCGATAAACAAATAATTTCAACAATAAATTAAGAAATTAAACATTGACAATTGCTTAAAATTAGGTTATATTATATAGTATGGCAATATAAGTACATTAATTTGGCTTTATTTACCGTAAATATCGGCAAAAAGAAGGAAAGAAAATGAAAATACTTTTTATCGGCGGCACAGGAACGATAAGCACAGCAATTTCAAAAAAGTTAACATCGAACCCCGAAAATGAACTTTACCTCCTCAATCGCGGCAGCAGGAACAACATTATCCCCGGCGCAAAGGAGATAATCGCGAACATCTATGACGAAGCGGACGTTGCAAAGAAGATTGACGGAATGTATTTCGACGTTGTGGCGGAGTTTATCGCGTTCGGTGTTTCGAGTTTAGAGCGTGATTTCAGGCTCTTTAACGGCAAATGTTCACAATTCATATTTATTTCAAGCGCGTCCGCGTACCAAAAACCCGTCGGACACTACCTCATAAACGAATCAACCCCGCTTTGCAACCCCTATTGGGAGTATTCGCGGAATAAAATCGCCTGCGAAGACTACCTCAACTCGGTCTACAGGAATAACGGCTTCCCGATTACAATCGTTCGCCCCTCCCATACCTACGATGAGCGGAATGTCCCCCTCGGCGTTCACGGGAAAAACGGTCCCTATCAAGTTATAAAGCGGATTATCGACGGCAAGCCCGTTATCCTCCACGGCGACGGCACCTCCCTTTGGACTATGACCCACAACAGCGACTTTGCGGACGCTTTTATAGGGCTTATGGGCAATCAAAAAGCAATCGGCGAGGCGGTTCAGATAACCTCCGACGAGTCGATTTCGTGGAATCAAATCTATGACGCAATCGGTGCTGCCCTCGGGAAGGAAGTTAAGCGTTACTACGTCCCCAGCGACCTGTTGGCGAAGACTTCCGATTACGATTTTGAGGGCGGACTTATCGGCGACAAGGCTAATTCTGTTGTCTTCGATAATTCTAAGGTAAAGCGTCTTGTGCCCGGTTTTTGCGCTAAGAAACCTTTCAAAATCGGTGTTAAGGAAACCATTGACTATGTGCTGTCGCACCCCGAATATCAAACAGAAGACCCCGAATTCGACGCTTATTGCGACAAATTAATCGAAAAACTTGACGGCGTTGCAGAGAGTTTTAAATAAAACGTATAATTTTTACAAAACGGGAAAAATACTATAAAACCTTAGGAAAGATAGGTATAATCATGGTAGATGTTAAGGGAAAATGGGCTCTCGTAACCGGCGGCGCAAGAGGAATAGGCGCGCTTGTTGCGGAGTTTATGGCAAAGCGCGGAGCGAATATAATTATCCAAAGCCGCTCGCTCGAACATAACAAGAAGATGATAGACAAGCTTACCCCCTTAGGCGTAGAGTGCAAATCGGTAGCTTGCGACCTTCAAAACCCCGACTCGGTTTACGCAATGCTTAAGGAGATTGACTCCTTCGGCGTTGACGTTGATTTTGTCTTCAACAACGCCGCCGTACAGATTGCATATCGGACAAACCCTTTCGACACACCTGTTGCAGACTTCGTTGACAGCTTTTATATCAACACTATTGCCCCCGCATTTATATGTTACCACTTCCTCCCGAAGATGCAAAAGAAGGGTTTCGGGCGGATTATCAACACCACAAGCGGTATCGACAAAGAGCCGCAGCAGGCAGGCTATTCCGCTTCAAAAGCCGCACTCGATAAATTCACCCGCGACCTCGGCACACTAACCGAAGGCACAGACGTAATTATCAGCCTCACCGACCCGGGCTGGTGCAGAACCGATCTCGGCGGTCCGGGTGCACCGAACGCTCCCGAATCCGCAATTCCCGGCGTGGTTGTCGGCGCATTCGTTGACGATAAAAAGTGCGGGAGGCTCTTCCCGGCGGGACGCTTCCATAACCTCGGTCTTGAAGAGGCAGTTAAGGTTGCCGAATCTATGACAAGGGATTGATATTGACAGCTAAATCAACCCCATGATAGACAGTGGCTCGGAGACGTTGCTGTTACGGCGATTAACAGAAATTGATGTAAGGTGATAAAGCTTTACAGATAGGATGATTGACTTAGAAACGCAAAAACTTCCCTCTTATGACAGGCTTCACCGCGTATACGCAATAGATGCTTTACGCGGTTTTGCCATGGTCTACATAATGCTCTACCATCTCTTTTACGACTTAATAACATTCGCGGGTGTTTCACTGCCCTTCTTTAGCTCGGGCTGGTGGAATTTTATCCATATTTTCTTTGTCTCGCTGCTGTTTGTTGTATCCGGAATCAGCACACATTTTTCGCGAAATTCCCTAAAACGCGGCGTACTTATTTTCTTCTTCGGGCAGCTTATAACACTCATAACTGCTATAGCTTCAAACATAACCCGTTCTGATGAAATAATAATAGTTTTCGGTGTTCTAACCTTCATCGGGCTTGCGATGATGATATACTCCATAATACGCCCGGCGGTCGAAAAGCTTGATATGCCCCCGGTTCTGCTCTTTATTATCTCAATCTTGCTTTACGTAATATTCTTAAAATTCCCTCCCCACCAAATTTTTTCGACATCGAATCTGTGGCTTTATCCCCTCGGAATCTTTAATTCGCAGTTTCGTTCCGCCGACTACTTCCCGCTCGTCCCGTATTTCTTTATCTTCCTTGCTGGGACTGCGATTAGTGCGCCGATTACAGGCAGGCGTTTCCCGAAATTCTTCTATAAAGCCCGCGCCCTGCCGCTTGAATTTATCGGGAGACATTCGCTTCTGTTTTATATAGTACACCAGCCCGCGATTTTACTTGTTTTATTCCTCTTGGGGGTGATTAAGCTTGGCTAAGAAGGCTTTAATAACGGGTGCGTCAAGAGGAATCGGGAAGGCGGCGGCGGAGCTTTTTTCCCAAAAGGGCTACACTGTCGTCGGGACATATTTAAATACCCCACAAAAATCCGCCGCGATTGACTACGTTAAAACAGACCTTTCAAATCCCGATGATATCTTAAAACTTGCCGAATACATTAAAAAAAATTACGGCGGCGCAGATGTACTTGTCAATAACGCCGGTATAGCACTCCAAAAGCTTTTCACCGACTGTTCCGAATCAGATTACGACAGGGTTATGAACATTAACGCCAAATCGTATTTTTTAACTTGTAAAGTTTTCTTGCCTTACATGATTGGTCAAAAGCGCGGTGCAATCGTAAATGTCTCGTCAATCTGGGGCATTGCGGGAGCTTCTTGCGAAACTCTCTACAGTATGTCGAAAGCGGCAGTTATAGGACTTACGAAAGCCCTCGCGAAGGAAGTCGGTCCCTCGGGAATCCGCGTTAACGCAGTTGCGCCCGGGGTTATAGACACCGACATGAATCGTAATTTGAGCGAAGATGATTTACGTGAAATTGCAGACAGCACCTCGCTTTGCAGGATAGGAACGCCGCTCGAAATTGCAAAAACTATACTCTTTTTATGCAGTGATAATTTTATAACAGGGCAAGTAATAACGGTTGACGGAGGGTTTATATGAAAAAGGTTGTTATTCTTGCTGTTATAATGCTTTTTTGCGCTTGTAATATCACGCCCGCCGCAGTTGAGATAACCGATACTTCGACTGCTTTAACCATTACGGAAACCGTTACGGTTAAAACAACAGTTACCGAAAAGCCCACGGAAACAACGACCGAAACGACGGTACTTCTAACGCCCGATACCGCTCTTGTTAACGAACCTTCCGAAGAGGAGGAAACTACTCCGCAGGCTGAAAAAATCGAACTGCCGCAGAACGAATATATATACGGCGACAGCGGTCTCTACATAACCTCCGATTACGACAAAAACACAATTACAATTTATAATGCCGACGGCAGAGCTTTGACAACAGAAGACTCAATGGAAGTCTGGAACGACCGCCTCGATTACAGCCTTGACCGAAAAGAAGCCGCATATATTCAGTCAATAGGCTATGGGCTTTACTATATCAACGCCGAGGATATGGAGCCTGTCTTTATCGACAATCACGCCCAATATTTCAAGATGGCACTGTCCGGGAACGCTGTAGCTTACACCGACAGCGATTACGAGAATGCTTACCTTTATCTATGGGACGGGAACGAAAAAACTCTTATTACAGAAAATTGCTACGACCCGGAAGTTTTTCTTATCTCCCCTGACGGAAAAACGGTTTTGTATCAAGAACGGGTTAACCAAAGGCATAATTACTATTATTACACGGGCGGAACTGTAACCTTTATCGAAGAGGACATAGACCCTATTGCCATAAGCAACAACGGCATCGTGTACTATAAAAAAGACTACATTCATGACAACCATCTTTATGTTCAAAAGGGCGGCGACATAGAAAACCGACTCGGGCTTCATGAAGTGGAATACAGTGCACTTGCTGCCGATTACGTTTTCAATAAAGACTTAACCGAAATGATTTGTTACAATGACGGCGAAGTTTTTATAATAAAGGACGGCGAGCTTGTAAACAGTTTCGCCGACGACTACAGGACTGACAACCACTTTTTCCCCGACAGCACGGCGATAGAAGGCGAATACTCTCCGCTTCAAGGCAAGAACTTAAAGGCTTTCGGCACAGATACCTTTGTTGGAACTTATTATATTCCGAAAGACCGCAATCTTTATTGCTTCGATGAGGACTTTAACCTTGTAAAGGTTTTCGACGGGGTTATTAACAACAGAACCAACCGCCCGATTGACTATAAGCTTTCAAGAGACGGTAAAATTTTAACGGTTAAGCTTAACAACAAGATGTATCGCTATGAAATAACAGACCCGAACAGTTTATACGAATACGATGTTTCCCATAAGATTGAGTTTTTAATCCCCGCCGAAGACGGAAACAGTATCTATTATTTCACGCAAACCGGCGAACTCTTTTACATGAAACCGAACGAAGAACCGCTCCTGATTGCTTCCGACCTTGCGGAATTTGACGAGAATTTTAGGGACAACAACTACTGTGCAATAATAAATAACAACGAAATGTTGTTCCTAAATGACGGCGTACTTTACTTTACTGACGGAGCTTCGTTAACTAAAAAAGCGGAAGGTTTTCGCTCGCTTAGCCGCAGCGGCGGTGTATATTTTTTAACCGATAAAGACGGAGAAATAATTGACGCCGGAGGGTTTTAATGAAAGGTTTAGCGGCGGTTGTTCTAATTTTTGCTGTACTTCTTTGCGCCTGTGATTATGGTGCCATACAGGCAAGCATTATTGAGGAAATATACGAACCCTCTTCTTTGACCGCTCCGACTGAATTTACCGAAACTGTAAGCGTAACTGCGACTACTGTGACAACCGCAGCAACAACTGTTACTTCTGCTTTAGTTTTATCAGAAACAACAGCCGAAACAACGACGGAGTTCCTTTCCGATTTTTCTTTTGAAGTCGGCGAAGAAGAAAATACATACTATCTTACAAATATAAGCGGCTCATTTAAAAAGATTACCGACTTCGGTATCTTCGCATACTACGCCGAATCAACAGGCGCGGCTATCAGAAAACTTGAGATATATTATGACGACCGCGAAGCCTCGCTTGACATCACGTATGTAAACGGAAAAGCAGATATTGAAAATTACGAGCTTTGGTTCAATCCCCTTACGGAGGATATACCCGAAGCGGCGGTATCGCTTTCTCCGAATGAATCCTGCAAGATAATTATATTGCCCCCATACGGGATAAGACCGCCGACGGTGGTGAGTCTGCCTGACGGCGTTTTGGTCACTCCCGCAAGCTTCGTCTATAACGACGAGGGTCTTCGCTTTAGGTCCGATACAAGCGTTGCCTATAGTCTCGACCATAAAAAAGCCGCATTTACATCGGCAACCGACAATACCCTCTATTACATTTCAGCGGAAGACATGGAGCCTGTTTTTATAGATGAAAATGTACATAATTTCGAGATGGCTGCTTCCGGGGACGGTATAGCTTATACCGACAGCGAAAGTGATTATGCGAATCTCTATCTATGGGACGGAAAAGAAAAGCACCATGTTACTGAAACCTGTTATTTACCGTCAAAATTATGGATTTCTCCCGACGGGAAAACTGTTTTATTTCAAGAAAAGATCGAAAATTACGTATATTACTGTTACTATACGGACGGCGAAATTACGTTAATTGATGAAGAACGCATAGAACCCATTGCTATAGCCGACGGCGGGAGTATAATCTATTATAAAAAAGGCAAGGCGCTGTATGTTCAAAGATACGGCGATTATGAAAATAGGTTGAAAGTCGTTGACTACAGCGGTATAGACAAATCATTGCAGTATAGTTTCAATACAGACAATACCGAAATGATTTACGCAGACGGTAAAAACACATATATTATTAAGAACGGAATCTTCATATATGAAACATCGGACGAAATAGAATACAGAAGTTCATTACATCTGTTCCCCGACAGTGCCGTTAAGCCCGACAGCTTTGCAGGTACCCTTTACGCCGGCAATGACTGGAATCTTCGCTATATCGACGACAATTTCGTAATGCACACTATAATAAACGACGTTGCCGGGGAGGTATCAAACCGATACGTTGACTGTAAAGTTTCTCGTGACGGGAACGTAGTTAACTTTAAGCTCCGCAATCAGATTTATCGTTACGATTTACGCGACCCGGAAAATATCCTCAACTATAATATCACACAGAATGTGAAGTATATGATACCGACAGAAAACGCTTCAAGTATTTATTATTTCACCGAGGACCATAAACTTTACTTTAAAAGTATAGATAAAGCAGAGGTACTTTTAGCTTCCGATCTTCTTGAATACAGGGAAGTTTATGATTATAACTGCAACTCTTATATCGTAAATGACGATGAAATGTATTTCATAAACGGCGGAGCACTTTATTTTACCGACAAAGTATCTGTAACGAAGCTCACGGGAGATGAACTCTATTTTGAACGACTTCTTGTCATAGACGGCGAAGCACACCTATTAGGGGTCATGGGTGAGTATGATTATATACTTACAAAAGACGGAAAACTCATAGCATAAATCATTTTTTCGGCTCATATTATAAATACAATAAATAAAATAGGAGTTTTATTATGTCTTTTTCAAAAACCGACCTTCACAGCCTTGCCTTTAATCCTTTCGAGAAAATCAACGCCGGCTGCCTCATCACAGCAGGAACAATCGACGACTTCAACACCATGACAATAAGCTGGGGCTTCACAGGGATAATGTGGACAAAAGACGTCTTCAACATGGTTATCCGCCCGAACCGCTATACATACGAGTTCGCAAAAAAACACGATATCTTCACAGTCAACTTCCTTTCGGGCGACGACGCGAAGAAGACGCTCGCATATTGCGGCTCACATTCCGGGAGGGACGTTGACAAATGCAAGGAGACCGGGCTAACACCGATTGAAATTGACGGCGGAGTAACCTTTTCGCAGGCGTCGCTTGTTTTCGTCTGCAAGAAGGTTTACATGAAGGAGATGGATATTGACGCAATCTCCCCCGATTGCAGGAAATTTTTAGGCTCCGACCCGGTTCATACCGAATTTATAGGCGAAATTATCGGTACATATACCGCTTAAATTATAAAGGTATCTGTAAATTCAGGTACCTTTTAACTTTCAGTCACTGAAAATTCATATATAAAGCCAATTTGTAATACAAAATATATTGATTTTAACCGATATTTGTGCTATAATTACAGTTGATAAATTATCAAGAGATGTTTTGAGGAAAAATATGACCGTAAGGGAAATTAAGAAACTGCTTTCATGCGACACCCTTTGGGGTGAACACGACCTTGACCGTGAGGTTCATACAGCGTGCGGCTCTGATATGATGAGCGACGTTTTAGCGTTTGTGAAGGACCAATCTGTCCTTATAACAGGGCTTGTTAACTCACAAACCGTCCGCACGGCGATGATGATGGATATAGTCTGTATAGTATTTGTCAGGGGGAAAATTCCGCCCGAAGACGTTATAAATCTTGCCGCCGATAACGATATAATACTTCTTTCAACAACCCAGCTGATGTTTGAATCATGCGGAAAACTCTTCGGCGCAGGGCTTCGCGGAGGTAAACGTGAATCTTGAATTTACCTACACCGTTGACCCGGACGATTTTACAAGAGCCGGTGAGGCTTCTGCGGACATAAAGAAGAAGCTTAAGAAGATGAATGTCCCGCATGAGGCGGTACGAAAAGTCGCAATCGCAATGTACGAGGGCGAAATTAACATGGTTATCCACGCAAACGGCGGGATAATTACCGTTTTTGTAAACGAAGACTTTATTACTATGGTTTTAGCGGACAAGGGTCCCGGTATTCCCGACGTTGAGAAGGCTATGCAGGAGGGCTTTTCAACCGCCCCCGACAACATTCGCGCTCTCGGTTTCGGCGCGGGAATGGGTCTCCCGAATATGAAAAAATATACCGACGAAATGAAGATAGATACTGTAATCGGTGAAGGTACAACCGTTACAATGAAGGTTAATCTATAGGACATAAATTTTTACTCTGTGTGGTGTTTTAATAAAATGGCGAAATTCAATTCAGTAAGACTTGACTCCGATAAATGCATGGGGTGTATAAACTGCATAAAACGCTGTCCCACACAAGCTATCCGCGTGAGAGACCGCAAGGCTTATATCATCTCCGATTTTTGTATCGACTGCGGCGAATGTATCCGTATCTGCCCGCACCATGCGAAGCTCCCCGTATACGACCCTGTCTCGGTTATCCACGACTTCGAGTATACAGTTGCACTCCCCGCGCCGACCCTTTACGCCCAGTTTAACAACCTTGAGGACACCGATATTGTACTTAACGCGCTCCTAAAGATGGGATTTGACGACGTTTTTGAAGTTTCGGCGGGTGCTGAAATCGTCAGCGAAGTTTCAAGGAAATTCATAAATGCTCACCCCGAGGGAAAGCCGTACATTTCGACTGCCTGTCCTTCTGTTGTAAGGCTTGTACGGGTAAGATTCCCGAATTTGATTGAACATCTTCTCCCGATTTCCTCCCCTATGGACGTTGCGGCGATATTCGCAAGACGGCGCGCAATGGAGAAAACGGGTTTACCGGCGGACAAAATCGGCATAATATTTATATCGCCCTGCCCCGCGAAGATGACTTCTGTTAAGGCTCCAATCGGTATCGGCAGATCCGAGGTTGACGCCGTTGTCGCAATTAAGGATATCTATCCCCTTCTCCTGCCGCTTATGAGCGACTCGAACGACAATTACGATATTGCCGATTCCGGGAAAATCGGGATTAGCTGGAGCAAGAGCGGCGGCGAAGCAAGCGGACTCTTAACCGACAATTATCTTGCCGCAGACGGCATTGAAAATGTTATTCAGGTTCTTGAAGACCTTGAAGACGAAAAAATATCTCATCTTGATTTTATCGAACTCAACGCCTGCCCGGGCGGTTGCGTCGGCGGAACGCTGACGGTTGAAAACCCGTACGTTGCCCGTGCTAAGATTAATCATCTGCGCAAATATATGCCCGTATCAAAAGCACACGACGTCTCGGACACCAACGCAATCTACCTCGACCGCGAAATAGAGTATCTCCCCGTTTTCCGTATCGGTAACGACATGAAGGACAGCATAAAGAAGATGGCTGACATAGACAAGCTGCAAAAGCGTTTCCCCGGGCTTGACTGCGGGGCTTGCGGCGCGCCGACCTGCAGAGCACTTGCCGAAGACGTTATAATGGGAAGAGCAACCGAGCGCGATTGCATATACTTTCTTAAAGACTATATCGGCGAAAGCTGTAATATTTCCGAAAAATAGGTTTTGCTGCGTACGCGGCGGAATGGAGCTTAAATGTTAGTTTCAGAGTTAACAAAAAAGCTTGACGAACGTTTTGAGATAATTAATATTTCCGATGAGGCGGGCGAGACGGAGATTTCAAAGGTTTTCTGTTGTGACCTTCTTTCGTTCGCAATGGCGCGAAACCCTGCCGGTTCGGTTTGGGTAACGGTTATGGGGAATGTTAACACAATAGGGGTTATGGCTTTAACCGACGGCGGAGCAGTAATAATTGCCGAAAACGCCGCCCTTGACGAAAACGCACATAAAAAGGCGGTTGAACAAAATATCACGGTAATAAAGACGAGTCTGCCTGTATTTGAAGCAGCACTCTTCGTCCACAGTCTCATCTCATGAAATATTCATACGACCTGCACATTCATTCCTGCCTCTCCCCTTGCGGCTCGGACGAATCGCTCCCGTCAAATATCGTCGGAATGGCAGCACTTAAGGGGCTCGACATCATCGCAGTCTGTGACCACAACTCCTGCGGAAACAGCGAGACCGTTCGCCGTTTGGGTGAAGCGTATGGGGTCTTAACAATCCCGGGAATGGAACTTACAACAGCCGAGGAAGTCCACGTACTCTGCCTTTTCCCCGATATAATCCACGCCGAAGAGTTTTCAGCCTTCGTTCACACAAAACTTTTACCGATAGAAAACAACGAAGCGGCATTCGGAAAGCAACAATTCGCCGACGAGAACGACAATATAGTTAAAACAGAACCGCTTCTCCTTATAAACGCGACGGATATTGCCTTCGACAGCGTCTATGACTTAGTTAAGGATTATCACGGGATAATGATTCCCGCGCATATCGACAAGAGCAGTACAAGTATACTCTCAAACATGGGTTTTATCCCCCCCGACAGCCGGTTTAACTGTGCGGAAATCCGCCACACCGGGTTTATTGACAAGCTTAAACGTGAAAACAGCTACCTTGAAAAATGCAATTTAATAACCGATTCCGACGCACATTATCTTGAAGATATAAGCGAACCGATTAATTTTTTAGAACTTTCGGAAAAAAGTGTTGAATGTGTTCTTGAAACAATTGATAATCAAGCAGCGAATGTATATATAGCCTAAATTTCTATGGGAGGAGTTAACATTGAAAACGCCGAAACTGATTCTTAATATTGCAGATAAAATGGGTTTTGACGTTCCGATTGATAATTCCCAACCCCCTCCCCCCCCGCCGCCGCCTAAGAAAATTTATAATGTACCTCCCGTAAAGGCTGAAATTCCAATTCCGAAAAAATCTCCTCCCGAACCGAAAACGCCTCCCCCTGTAAAAGAAAAGGCTGTAACACAGGTTAAGAAAAGCGAAACGGTTAAAAAAACTGTTGACGGTGCGGTTAAGGTTAAGGAGTACATAACCGAAAACCTGACATTTCTAATCGGCGGGGTTATTTGTATACTCATTGTGCTTGTTGTTGCGATTTTCGCGGTTATAAATTGGGGCGATATGAAGACCCGGGTCGTAAAGATTGCGGAGATAACCGGCGAAGTCACAATCGAATCGGGCGCAAGGGTAAAACCCGCTTCAAAGAACGCCCGCCTTTCCCCCGGCGATACAATTACGCTTAGCGATGACGCAAGGGTAAGGCTGCAAATTGACCCGGATAAATTCCTGACAATCGAGCCGGACACAAGTTTATACGTCGATTACACCAACATCGAAGGCATGGGAAGCGTTGCCGTTAACCTTTTATACGGAAGCGTTATTACCGAAATGTCGGAGGAAATACGGGCGAAGGACAGCTTCCTCGTAATTACCCCGAACACCGTTATCGACGTTAGGAAATCAGTCTTCCGAACCGATTTTGAATATTTCGGCGACTACGGCGGAACTCCCGCGAAGATAACAACCGTCGAAAATTTCTCCGGGAACGTTAATTTACAGCTTTTCGACGATACGGGCGAAAAATCCGAAAACCTAATGATTCTCAAGGCAAGAAATTCCGCAACACTAATTACCACGCCCGATACCGCTTTATATAACGGATTAAATGTTGAACTTAACCTCGAAAATCTGCCGCAGCTGACCTTGACGGAAATACTTCGCGTATCGAACAGCTTTACACCGCTTGCCTATTCAACCATTGAACTTAACGATGCATTAAAACTCGTTTCGGAGCGAAATTATCAAACCGCAAGCTCCGTTACCCTACCCGAAACAACTACCGCAACGCCCTTTGAACCCATAGTAGTACCGCCCGAGACAGAAACTCGGATAAGCGAAGAAGAGATAATAATTATCACGACAACAACTATTCCGCAGACTATACCGACAACCCAAACCCTCGGTGAAATGACTACATACACAGGCGAAAAATGGTGGGAGATTGCTAACACCGGCACAGAGACGGAAGTTTTAACAACAGAGTAGACAGTACATCTTGCCGGGAATTCCGGCATATTGGAAGTGAGAAAAAGCATGGCAAATCTTAAGGCACCGATAATTGCGGCATCAATCGCCGTAGTTGCAGTAATTATTACAATAGTCGTGTTGGCAACCGGCGGAGGAGCTTCGGGAATCTATGTGTCGAGCGTTACCGGGAGTGTTTCCGTTTCCGATAACAGCGGCAATGCGGTTGAAAGCGCGGAGCTCTATCTTAAACAGGGCGACATTATAACTGTCGGCGCAAACTCGTCTTGCACAATTACATACAAGGGCAAGGACAATTCCGAGGAAAATTATATTGTACTCGGGAGCAACTCGCAGGTTATCGTTAACTCGAAATTTTCGGGCTCCGATTCGGGAGAACTTTTCCTTAATCGGGGGACAATAATAACAAACCTTGTCGGTGAAAGCAAGGGCGAAATCAATATCCGCACTGCGAACGCAATGGTATATGTACAAAAAACCGTTTCAAAGGTCAGCTTTTCCGAAAAGGACAACAAAACATATACCGATATAGTTGACTTCATGGGTAACTCAAGGCTCCAACTTTACGACCTTTCCGGCAACGCTGACGGAGAGAATGAACCGCTTCTTGAAAAGCGCGCCGCTTGTATTATTACCGGCGATGAAGGTCCTTTCTTTGAATACCTAAATCAGGAATTTTCGCTGTCCGTGCTTTCGGCGGAAGACCTAAAATCAATAATTACGATTGCACAGCTTGAAGGCGAGCTTTTCCCCTACTCCGTTGATGTACTTCGCGAAGCGTACACCGCCGCAAGCAAGAACCTCCCGCCCGAAGATATAACTTCATCACTCACGAGCGAGCCGGTTATAACGGCAGTACCGATTGAAAGCTCCGATGTAGAAACCGCGGTAACAACCGTTCCTCCCGCAGTTACGGAAGCTCCGCCGAATACCTCGCTTACAGTACCGACCGTCTCCGTTGCAACAACAACTGCTGCTGCAACAACTACCGCCGCAGTTGCAACGACCGCAGAAACGACAACAACTGCCGACTCGGGGGTAATGTTAACGGTAATTCTCGTTATCGGCGACGACGAGTCGATTAACGAAGTGCCTTACGGCGGCTCGCTTGATAAGCCCGCCGACCCGGTGATGGACGGATATATCTTTACGGGTTGGAGCGGTTCATTTACGAATATAACCGAAGACTGCACAATTACCGCGCAGTTTACCCCGGCTGACGGCAGCACCGACGGAGATATCCCGCTGCCCGAGCCCGATGACAGCAGCAGCTTAGATTCGCTTTTCCACACCGTAACGGTTGTCGTTGCCGGACAGAGCAAGACGATTGAAGTCCTTGACGGTGATTCCGCAAACCTACAAACGGATATTGAGATTGCCGGTTATCGTTTCCTCGGTTGGGACAGAGATTTTACGAAAATAACCGAAGACTGTATCATTACAGCTATCCTTGAGCCGATTGGTTCTGCTTCGACCGGCACACACATCGTAACGTTCGTTATCGAAGGGATTCAATACCCTGTTGAGGTTGAAAACGGCGGAACGGCTATGCCCCCGTTCTATCCGACAGCGGACGCATACGGCAACCCGTTCCGAAACTGGGACAAGTCAACGGCGAACATAACCGCAGATACTACAATTACCGCTCTCTACGCCACAGTGCAGCTCTATAACGTAACCTTCAACATCGACGGAAACCTCTATTATGTCGAAGTAGCACAGGGCGAAAGCGCAGTCCCGCCCTTTACTCCGGCAATGGATATGTTCGGAAGAACGTTTATCGGCTGGGACAGGACACTCTATAACATAACCTCCGACCAAACTATTACCGCACTTTTTCAATAAACGCTAAAACCGACGGCAATTATAGAGCCGTCGGTTTTTTTGTGTCAATTCGCAAATTCAGTTACCTTAAATCTGTATTCGTCGTTGATAACAACAAGCTTAATGCTGTCGCCGGGGTTAATTACGTTGTTAAGAAGCTCTTTCGAGAGAAGATTTTCAACCGACATTGTAATCTCGTGGCGGAGTTTTCTTGCGCCGGTGTGGGATTCCTTCGATTCTGAAATTTTCTCGCGGGTGAGCTTACTTATTGCGTCGTCGGTGAATTCAACCGTTATTCCGAGAAGATTTGCGCGGGTCTTGAGCCCGTCAAGAAGCTTCCTTGCAATTTGCCCCATATCTTCGTCGGAGAGTTTATTGAAGATTATAATATCGTCAAGGCGGTTAAGGAGCTCTGTCTTGAACAGCTTTTTAACCTCGGAAAGAACATTTTGCTTGCGGGTTTCCATGTCGGTGACACTTGGCGAAAAGCCGAATTGCCGCTCCTTGTTAAGGTGCTCCGCGCCGATATTTGAGGTTAGTATTATAATAGTATTCTTGAAGTTAACGCTTCTGCCGTTGCTGTCGGTTAGGACACCGTCTTCGGTTATCTGCAAAAGAATATTGAAGACGTCCGGGTGCGCCTTTTCAACCTCGTCGAACAGGATTATGCTGTACGGCTTGCGGCGAACCTTTTCGGTGAGCTTCCCGCCGTCTTCAAAGCCTACATAACCCGGAGGCGCGCCGATTAACTTCGAGACGCTGTGTTTCTCCATATACTCCGACATATCAAGCTTTATGAGTGAGTTTTCGTCGCCGAAAAGATAGTCGGCGAGTGCCTTCGCGAGCTCGGTTTTTCCCGAACCCGAAGGTCCCGAAAAGAGGAAACTTGCCATCGGACGGTTAGGGTCGCGAAGACCGGAACGACTTCTTCTTACCGCGCCCGCAACTGCCGAAATTGCCGTCTGCTGCCCGATTACGCGCTTTGAAAGCTCCGACTCGAGAAGGAGAAGCTTTTCTTCTTCCGACGCGGTTAATTTTGAAATCGGAAGTCCTGTTGTAAGGGAAATCACCTCGGCTATGCTGTCCTCCGTAACAACCGGGCGGTCGTTTTTCGGCGAACTTTTTACCGTTCCCCTTGGGCGTTCCATCATTGCCTTTAGGTCGGCGGCGAGGCGTTCGAGCGATTGCGGTTCTTTCGAGGCGTGAAGTTTCGCGCCGGAGGCAGCTTCGTCTATAAGGTCAAGTGCCTTGTCAGGCAAAAACCTGTCGGGGATAAACCGCACCGACATCTTAACAGCCGCCTTGACGGCGTTGTCGGTAATATTCACGTTGTGGAAATCCTCGTAAAGCTTCTTTAAGCCGTTAATCATGTTTATGGTTTCGTCTTCGGTAGGCTCGTTAACCATAACCTGCCCGAAACGGCGTTCAAGCGCGGAGTCTTTTTCAATATACTTGCGATACTCGCTTATCGTTGTCGCACCGATAATTTGAAGCTCTCCCCTTGCAAGCATCGGCTTTAAGATATTCGCCGCGTCAATTGCACCCTCCGCCGCGCCCGCACCGACAACAGTGTGGAGTTCGTCAATGAAAAGGATAATGTTCTTGTTCTCAATAACCTCTTCGATAACCTGTTTTAAGCGGTCCTCAAAATCACCGCGATACTTCGCCCCGGCAAGCATTGAAGTCAAGGAGAGCGAAAAGATGTGCTTGCCCTTAAGCGTATCGGGGACGCGCCCGGAAACGATTGCTTGGGCGATACCCTCGACAACAGCGGTTTTCCCGACGCCCGCCTCGCCGATAAGACAGGGGTTGTTTTTTGTGCGGCGGGAGAGGATTCGTATAACGTGTTCAATCTCGCGCTCACGCCCGATAACAGGGTCGGACTTCTTGTCGCGGGCGAATTGGGTTAGATTTTTGCTGAACTTTTGGAGTGTCGGGGCTTTTACGGTCGGGTTGTAAATCTGCACCTCCATGTTGTTAATGCCGGTGCAGGCTGAAAGGAGCTTCCCGACGTTTCCGCCGGACTCGTTTATAATTGTAACAGCGGTGCTCCCCTCTTCAAGGAGAATCGCCTGCAAGAGATGTTCAGTCCCGACAAGACGGCTTCCCGAATCGGACGCAACACGATAAGCGTGTTCAATAATCCGCTTTGCGTTCGGGGTAACAGCGTCTTCGGAAACGCTCGTAACCTCTCCCCTGCCGACAAGCTCGATAATCTTCCCGAGGATATCCTCTTCGCGAATCCCGCAGACGCGAAAGATACTCGAAGCAGTGCTCCCGTGTTCGGAAACGAGGCTGTAGAGAAGATGTTCGCTCCCGACGTAGGTGTGCCCTAATTTCCCGGCTTGTACAAAAGCCTTATTGAGGACTATATTCGCCTTTTTCGTGAAACTGTCTAAATTATACATATAAAAGTGCTTACTCTTTTCGCTTTATTTATATAAATATTATATCCAAGTTTTTTTATTTGTTTCATCTATTACCAAATAATTTTATCATAAAAAGGCTCAAAACCTTGTCGAAAATACTGTTTAAAAACAAAAGCTCCCCTGCCTAAAAGCAAGGGAGCTTAAAAACCATGATTAATCCGCGTAGATACTAACCTTTTTGCGGTCTCTGCCGAGTCTTTCAAAACGAACTCTTCCGTCGGACATTGCATAGAGAGTGTCGTCAGAACCAATCCCGACATTTGTTCCCGGGTGTATGTGTGTGCCGCGCTGGCGGACTAAGATGTTCCCCGCAAGGACGAACTGCCCGTCGCCGCGTTTTACGCCGAGGCGTTTGGATTCTGAGTCGCGACCGTTTTTGGTTGAACCCATACCCTTTTTATGTGCCATTAAAATTCACTCCAATCAGTTAGCGCAAAAAATCTACGCTTTAATTGTGTCGATACGAACCTTGGTGTAGGGTTGTCTGTGACCTTGACGGTGGTATGTCGACCCTTCTTTGGACTTGTAGGTGAAGATGTTAATCTTCTTGTTCTTGCCGTTTTTAACGACAACCGCGCCAACGTTAGCACCCTCAACATAAGGCTTCCCTACGGTAATTCCGTCGTCTCCGCCAAGAAGGATAACTTTGTCAAAATTCACGGCAGCGTCAGCCTCGACCGGGAGCTTTTCGATGAAGATTTCATCGCCTTCCCTAACCTGATACTGCTTGCCGCCTGTTTCGATAACAGCGTACATTCTCTCTGTACACCTGCCTTTATTAATGATCTCGCTTCGTGAGGTAAAGCAAAGCTTTTTTGAACCTTTAGAATGCGGCATTTAATATTTTACTATATAATAGAACAAAAGTCAAGCGAATTCACAAAAAGTTTACTTTTGGTATACAATTCTTGCAATATCAACGCTCTGTTTTGCGTCTTTTGCGTAATAGTCCGCGCCGATTTTCTCGGCATATTCAGCAGTCAGGACAGCCCCGCCGACAACGATTTTGCAGTCTAACCCACGCTCGCGAATGAGCTTAATCGTCGATTCCATCGAAGCAAGCGTCGTCGTCATAAGCGCGGAAAGCCCGACAAGCTTCGCTCCGCTCGTCTTTGCGGAATCGGCTACAACTTCGGGCGCAACGTCTTTTCCAAGGTCAATAACGGTGTAACCGTAATTTTCCATCAGCACTTTTACAATATTTTTCCCGATATCGTGCACATCACCCTTAACCGTCGCAAGAACAACAGTCCCCTTGCTTTCTACCGGCGTTCCGGAAAGTGCGCGCTTGATTTCGTTAAAACTTGCGGTAACTGTGTTCGCCGCCATTATAAGCTGTGGGAGGAAGATTTTACCTTGCTCGAATTCAACCCCGATTTCGTCAAGCACCGGTATTAACATATTGTCAACAATTTCAAGCGGCGCATTAGTCTCAAGAAGCTTTTTTGTAATAACCGCCGTTTCGGAAGACAAACCGTTCCGTACGGCATATTCAAGCGTCAAGTCCTGTTGTCCCGAATCGCTCTTTTTCTCAAAACTGCCCGAATACGCGCCGATATACTCAATCGCGTTTTTATCTAAATTCATCAGCAGGTTATACGCCCTGACAGCACCCGTCATGCCCTCCGCATTAGGGTTAATTATCGGGAGGTCGAGCCCGTTCGCAAGTGCCATTGCGAGGAAGTTTTCGTTAACAAGTTCGCGCCTCGGAAGCCCAAATGAAATATTCGACACCCCAAGCACCGTTTTTAAACCAAGCTTCTCTTTAACCATACGAAGAGCTTTAACAGTCTCATAGACGTTTTCCTGCTCCGCAGAAGCCGTGAGCGTTAAGCAGTCTATATAAACGTCTTCGCGGCGAATCCCGTATTCGAGAGCTTTTTCAAGGATACGCTCTGCAATTTCAAAACGCTTCTCCGCCGTTTTCGGTATACCGTTTTCGTCAATAGTAAGCCCGACAACCGCCGCGCCGTACTTTTTAACGCTCGGGAGGATATTTTCTAGGGTAGAGATTTCCCCGTTGACGGAGTTAACAATAGGTTTCCCCGGATAAATTCTAAGCGATGACTCTATAACCTCAGCGGAAGAAGAGTCAATCTGTAACGGAAGGTCACAAACCGTCGAAATTGCGTTTATGACATTCTTACTCATAGAAATCTCGTCAATATCGGGGAGACTTACGTTCACATCTAAAATATCCGCGCCCGCATTGTCTTGCTCCGCCGCTTGGCGAACAATGTAACCGATGTCGTTATTTTTTAGGGCTTCCTTGAAAATCTTTTTTCCTGTCGGGTTAATCCTCTCGCCGATAATCCTCGGGCGGTCGATAATAACGGTTTTGAGCGCGGAAGTTATCGCAGAAAAGCTTACTTTCGGCTGTTTAGTGTAGTTTTTCCCTTCAAGCGATGCCTTAAGAGCGGCGATAAACTCCGGCGTTGTACCGCAACACCCTCCGAATATTTTTACGCCTTGCGATATTAACCCTAACATTTCTTCTGCAAAGTCTTCCGCATTTACACCATATTTTCCCGTTTCCGGGTCAGGCATACCGGCGTTCGCCTTCGCAATGAGGGGAAGGTCGGTGTACTTTTTTAGTTCCTCAAAGAGCTTAAAGTATTCCTTAGGACCCTGCGAGCAGTTTATACCGAGTGCGTCGACTCCTAAGCCTTGCGCCGTTAAGGCGAAAGCCGACAGCGGAGTGCCTGTAAAGGTTCGCCCGTTGCCTTCAAAGGTCATTGTAACCATCAGCGGCAGGTCGCAGTTCTCCTTAACCGCGAGTATTGCCGCCTTCGTTTCGAGAAGGTCTGACATTGTTTCGATAGTGATAAGGTCGGGAGGAAACTCACTGTTGACAGCCGCCTTAACCTGCACAGCGAAATCGTCGTAAGCCTCATCAAAAGTCGCCGTACCGCCGCTAATCTCGGTCATAATCCCGAGCGGACCTACATCAAGAGCAACAAGTGCAGTCTTCCCCGCCCGTCTAATCCCCTCGCGAGCGTTTTTTATCGCCGTCGGAATAACCGTTTCCGGCGTGAACCCCTCGGGCAGTTTATGAAGACTTGCGCCGAAAGTGTTCGTGTAAACGATATCGGAACCCGCTGCCGCGTAACTCTCCGCAATCTTTATGACACGTTCGGGCGCGGTTATGTTTTCGAGTTCGGGGCAAGCTCCGCTTTCCATGCCGAAGCTCGTCAGCATTGTCCCCATTGCGCCGTCAAGGATTATAAACTCCTTGCTCGCTAAAAACGATTTGAAATTTTTCAAAATAACTATCCTTTTTTTAATCCCAACACTGCCGAAACTGATTTTGTAGGTACCATGAGAAGGCTTTCGTTAACGGTTACGCCGATAAGCTTTTTTGCGTCCAAAAACTCTATAATCCGCGGCTGGAGGGCAAGCGGAAAGTCCCCGTACCCCGGGGAAAAACGTGTTGTTAACGAGTATTCGGGGTACGCTTTGCGAATGATTTCCTCCGCCTTGTCGCAAACCTGTTCTATCGCGGCGTTCGCCAGCGCGTCGTAATAAAGCTGCTCCGACAAGTCTCTGACACCCGCGCTTATAATAAGCCTGTCGGTCTGTTGCCCGAGCGTACAGCAAAATATTGCCGCCTTTTCGCAGTCCGCAAGAAGCTCTGCTATGTCGTTTCCGACAAGGAGCGGGTTTGCCGTCTCTGTTACCTTATAGATAAACCTCGGAGTTATAGTGTCAAGCAAAACGCCTTCACACCGCTTTATCGCCGACATGATACGTTCGTCGGGGAGGTCGCCCCTAAACCCGAGATACGAAAACGTTTCGGCTAAGTTTATTTCTTCAATCATAGTTGAGAATTAATGCTTTCGTGAATCCGCCGTACGACATTCGCGTTATTCATCGCATACAGATGTATTCCATCGACATCGGAAGCGATAAGGTCGGTAATCTGGTCGATAGCGTATGAAATTCCCGCGTCCGCCATAGCTTCGGGGTTGTCGCCGAATTTAGTTATAATCCGTGCGAGTTTCGGCGGAATCGACGCCCCGCACATCGTAACCATCTTCTGAATCTGTGCAGCGTTTGTGACCGGCATTATCCCTGCGTCGAGCGGCACATCAATCCCGGCTATCGCGAGTTTTTCCCTAAAATCGTAAAAAATCTCGTTGTCGAAAAAGAGTTGCGAAACAAGGTGAGAAACGCCGTTTTCAACCTTTATCTTAAGGTGCTTTATGTCCTCCGCGAAAGACGCCGCCTCCCTATGCATTTCGGGGTAACAAGCTCCCGAAATCCCGAAACCGCCTATCTTTGACACAAATTTCGCAAGGTCGGAAGCGTACGCAAAATCATGTTTTGTAATCGACAAATCCGCCGGCATATCGCCGCGAAGCACTAAAATATTGTCAATACCGCGAGCCTTAAGGTCGTTTGTAATACTTATAATGTCCGATTCCGAACTTGCTATACAGGTGAGGTGCATTGAGGCGGTTATGCCTTTGTTTTGAATGTAGGAAGTAAGCTCGACCGAACGCGCCGTGTCGGCTGAACTCCCCGCCGCGCCGAAGGTTACGCTGATGTAGTCGGGGTTATAAGCACTTACTTCGTCGATACATTTGTAAATTCCCTCGATACTGCTGTCCTTTTTCGGCGGGAAAACTTCGAGCGAAAAGAGCGTTTTCCCCCGCCCGAATTTGTCGGCTATCTTCATTTTTTTTATTCCTCAAAAGTATTAAAGGGTGCCAGCGGCAGACCGTTTTTCCCAAAAAGCGGAACTTCACAGAAATTCGCGAAATTGTACCTTGCGTACATCGCGGAGGTTTTTATTGCAGGGTTAATAAGTGTAACCTTGCCGTTTTCAAGTATAACTTCTGTCGGCTCGATAAACTTCCCGTTCGCCGTTGCAAGCTCAAATGTGTAGGTCGGAGTATGCTTAACATTCGGTCCGTTCGGCTTGTCTAAAATGTCGAAACCCTCGTCGGCGTACTTGAAGTAAAGCTCAATTCCGTGGTCAATCGGGCGAGTGTAAAGAAGCTGCGGTGCGTTTGCTTCACTTGCGGAAATTGCACCGTAGACAAGGTACTTCGCTTGAAGCGCGAGGCGGTGTCCTACAGGGAGTTTGTCGAGGGGGTGGAGGTTGTCGTATTCGCCGCAATCGGTTATAATCGCGAGCCCGGTGTTCTTGATGAATTTGTACGCCTTCATCTGCCCGGCGCGAACCCTTGCCCAGTTCTTAATGTCCTCCCCGCCAAGCGGCAGCCACATCGGGAGTTGCGTGAAGATAAACGGCAAGTCCCCGTCGTCCCAAGTCTCGCGCCAACAGTCAACAAGCAGCTTCATCATCTCGTAATAGTGCGTGGGCTTGCTGTCGTCAGTTTCGCCCTGATAGTAGATGAAGCCGGTGAGGGTATACGGCGCGACCCGCGAGAGCATTGTCTCATAGAGTCCGCCCGGGCGCAGGAACGAAAACGGTCCCATCGGTCCGGGATAGTGCCCCTTTTCGCCCGCATATTCCTCCGCCTCGGAGAAGGGCGGGTGTTCGGGGTAATGGATAGAGTAAAACTCCGCAATCTTCGGCTGCCAGTCGTCGAACCAACTGTTTTCCGCCTCAACTTCGGCGAGGTACTCATCATAAGTTTTTGCTGCCATTACGCCGTTATATTCGTCAAGATAAAAATTCCCCGAAGCAGACCGCTTGTGGTTGTCAACGCTTATCCAGTTACAGATTGAAGTCCCGCCCCAACTGCAACCGATAAAACCGACCGTACAGCCGACAGTTTCTGCAATCTCCCAAGCGAAATGAAAGCCCACCGCCGACCAGTTTTCCATGCTCTCGCCGATAGGGTGCCAAGCATTTGCGCGCTCGTCAATGTAGAAAAACTCATCGTTAACGGCGTATTTTTTCGTGTAATAAAAGCGAATATCTTTACCCTGCTCCTTCGCCTTTTCGGGTGCTTCGGCGATGTACTTTGCACCATCTTTAGCGTTTTGAAGCTCGTACTCCATATTGGATTGACCGCCGCAGAGCCAAACTTCCCCGACCGCAACGTTTTTGAATGTAATGGTATCTTCCGGGTGACCTTGTTTCTTAACCGTCATAGTTAAGCCGGTTGCCTCTTTCATAGGCGGAAGCGTTAAAACCCAAGAATTCCTGACGGCAACCGCACTTGCTTTCACTCCTGCAATTTCAACCTCAATAACATCATTGCGGTAAGCGTGCCCCCAAACCTTTACAGGCTTGTTTCTCTGGAGCACCATATTATCGGAAAAAATCGCCGCGCAAGTTAAAATTCCCATGACTCATACCTCTTTCTTTTTATACGCTTATTACAGACAGAAGCTTCTTAATCCGCTTCATATCGAAAGGTTTTTGTTCGTAGGCGTCCATGCCGAGGTTAAGCCCCTTCGCAATCTCTTCGCCCGGGGATTTCGCGGTTAACGCAATAATCGGAATGGTTCGCGCGTCGGGGCGGTACATCGAACGAATACGTTTCGTCGCTTCAATTCCGTCCATTTCCGGCATCGCAATGTCCATGAAAATCATATCGAAATGATAAACAGACGACGTTTCAAAAGCTTCAACCGCCTTATACCCGTCACCGACTTTTTCGACAAGCGCGCCCTCCGCTTCAAGCAGTTCCGCAAACATATCGCGGGTAATTTCATTGTCCTCCGCGAGCAAAATCTGCTTTCCTTCAAATGAATATTCAGTCTTTTCGTCGATGAAATTCTTCGAGAGTTTCGCCTTGAGAGAAAAGTCCGCGAAGACATTTGTCCCGATTCCGGGGTTGCTTTCAATGCGGATTGTCCCGCCCAAAAGCTTGATAAGTTCATTCGCAAGGGGCAAGCCATACCCATCAATCTCACCCTGCTTTTTGCTCCGCGAAGAGTAAGGCGAAAGAACAGTCATCAGCTTTTCTTTCGACATTCCGACACCGTTATCGCTAATCTGAACGGAGAAACTGCACACGCCGTGCTTAAACAGCGTTTCGGTCACGGTAATGCTTATGAGACCGCCTGCGGGCGTGAATTTAACGGCGTTTGAAAGAAGGTTTGTGAAGATTGTTTCAAGCCTTGCGCTGTCGCCGATAACCGACGAATGGACGATGTTATTGTAGCTCACACTTAACTGTTGTGATTTCGCACGTGCGGCGGGCAATGATGAGGACTTGATATTTTCAAAGAATTCGCCGATTTCAAATTGCGAGTCGTTGAGGAAAAGTTTCCGCTCTTCAATCATTGCGATGTCGAGAACGTTGTTAACAAGCTCAATTACCGCCCTCGAAGACTCGGTAATTGAATCAACATTTTCCGCAATCTTTTCGGGACGCGTCTTCGCAATAACTGCCTTTCCGACAATGTTATTGAGGTTAGTTTTAATGTTCCCGGCAACCTCTTCAAGAAGAGAATTTTTCTGTTTATTGATATTTTCAGCTTCAAAAAGCCTTGATTCAAGTTGCAAAAGTTTTCGTTTCGCGTCTTCAAGGTCAGCGCGGTCGGTTGTGTTTATAAATGTGCTTTGTATGTAATTTTTCCCGCTTTCCGAGTCAGAGCCCGGAATGTTGACCGCAACCGCAATGCCGGTTATGAAACAGATTTCCTTCGTTTTAAGGTTGATAATGCGCTGCGTAAAATAGAAGCTGTCGCCGATATAAAGAAGGTTATCGAAGCCTGTTTTTATCATGTTGTAATCGTCGGGATAAACTAATTTTTCGAGGTCGGTAAACCCTTTTTTGAAAAGCTCATCGCTTGAAGAAATCCCCGCAATCTTCGCCGCCATGTCGTTCGCTTCGACAACCTTATAGCCGTCCATCTCGCGCTCATAACGAATTATCCCGCAAAACGCGTAGTTGATAAGGGATTTGTAGTGCGCAAGTTCATCTTCGTAACGAGCCTTAACAACGTTAAAATCGTCCGTTAAATCGGCAAACGTAAAGAGCACAATCCGCTCGCCGTCATCGGCAAAAAGATGTGAAGAGCTTATGCGAATTGTGTGTTCGCCGATACGAAAAATCCTCGCCGGAGAGTCCCCTGCCTTAGCTTCGGACTTAAGCTCATAAAGGAGTTTCGCATTTTCCGCAGTTGACGCAAAAATCGAATCCAGCCACTCGTTCGGCGCACGATTAGAGTCAACTTCATCGTTATATTCCGGTATCCCGGGCATAGAAAACAGCGCGGGAGAGATGTGGTAAATCTCGCGGATAGCTATGTCTGTAACAACTACCGGCATATTAAGTCTGACAAGCGCGTCAACAAGGCTCCATCTGTCGTTTTTTAATTCAGTTTTCATAAATTAACTTCCCGATAAAATTTTTAAGTTCACAAGCCATCTTTTCTTGCTCCGCCGTTCGCGGGTGCCCGGGGGTTAAAACGCCGTTATTTTCAAACGTGTTTTTGTAACATGGTATGCCTTCTTGAGTTAATTCTTCCGCAATCTTTTCAAGGGCTTCGTCCCAACATTTGTCGTGGTTAAGAACCGTTGTTGTGAATATGTATTTTGCGGTTTTGTAGTGTCCGTGAAGCGTCCGAACAATCTCTTTGTACTTTGTTGTCCAAAGTTTGTAGTGCTCTTCACCGCGAAATTTAAGGTCAAAAATATCGTTAACACCGTCATGCGAATCGTTTTGCGCAATTTCAATTATAACAATATCGGGAGTGTAAAGTGTAAAATCCCAAGCCGAAATTTCGCCAAGTTCTGTGGTGTAACACATCTTGTCGAACGTACTTTCAAGCCCGATGTATTCCGGAGCGTGAAACCAACCCGTCCCGTCAAGGAGTGCTAACCCTCCCTGCGAGTTGTTGTGAATACGCGCAGAAAGCGATTTCGCCGCGAGCATTACGAAACTATTTAGCACATTATCATAGGCGAAGTTGCTGTTTTCCGGGTCTTCATGCCCCTCGAAACCGACTGCCTCGGTGAGTTCCCCCGCGCAGACGCTGTCGCCGAAAACCTCGATTTTAAGCTTGTCCGTAAAGTTCGGCGGAAGCAGGTTTTTAACAATCACGCCCTTGAAAATAAACCGCTCGTTGGTCTCATGCCGCTTAACAATATAAGCGGTGTGAACGGTGTCTTCAAGGTCGTCCGCAAAATTTACGGCAAGGTCGTGGTCGTTGTCGGCAAAATCGCTCTTGACGGTGTAAACCTTATCGTCAATTACTGCGGTTATCCATTGGCAACCGTAAAGCTCGGTTCGGTTAAGAATTGCTGTGAGGGAATTGCCCGTAAAGCGGAATCTCACAAGCGTTCCGGCATAGAAGAATTTAACCGCTTTTGGGTCGGAAATATCGGCTCTCCCCATGTAATCGAAGAAGCTGTTGTCGGCAAAGTAAAGGTACATTTTACACCTCTAAGAAATTGTTTTTTTTCGGCTTTTTGCCTTTATCGGGGCTTCTGTTCCGCCCTTGTCTGTGAAGACTGCGGAGTCGGATTTGCCGATTGTAAGCTCGGGATTAATCTCCCCGCGTTCCTCGTAGAAGGGGTTGATTACGTATTTTTGTATTACGGGGTAACTGCGGTAGACGACAATAAACCCCAAAAGCGACAAGAGTATAATCGGAATTATAAGCATTACGAGGTAGTTATAAAGCGAGCCGAAAACGACTGCGAAGACGATTACAGCGAAGATAAAGAGCGTCAAAAGGTTTGTGAGCAAGGCGCGGGCGGTTAGGAAAAAGCTTGTCTTGATTATCTGCTTAAGGTTAAGGTCAACCGCAACAATCATCGGGAAGATATAAAAATTCATCATAAGAAGCGTTAACCCGAAGCTTACGGTTATAACGCAAAGTATGATAAAAAGCGTCCCATTTTCATTCTCTGCCGCCATTCGGGGGTAGATATAAAGCCCCGAAAGCACCGACGCAAGCACGAACACGTCGATAATCCCGACCGGCAGCGACATCTTCCAGTTGTCCTTAAATCCCTTCATGAAATCGTGCACCATGAAAACACTTTTTTCGAGTGCGAAACTGCGCAAAACCTTCGTCATTCCAGCAAGCGCAGGACCGATTGTAACTATCGGAATACAGAAGAAAAATGTCAGCAGATTAAGTTCTAAAAGCTTCCAAAACTTGCGGAAAAACAGCTCGAAAAAGCGGAAAAACGAACGCTTTTTCGGTGCGTTTTTTGCAATACCCGGACCGGCTTTCCCATAGTCAGATGTGAATAAACCCAATTTTTTTACACTCCTAAAATTTTTGTGAAAACGCCGCTTATAAAGGCGTTTCCTATCGCTCCTGTAAGAAGAATTGCCGTTAAAATTATGAACTTATTTATGTAAAGACGATAGTCAACAGGCAGATACCCGCTTGAAATTGTAATCCTGAAAATCGAAACCGAAAGCCGCATTGCCTCCCTGCAACCTACTATCAAAACGAGTGCGGAAAAAACTGCGTACGGTACGATTATGAACAGCACTAAAAACATTTTTTGCGGCGGGGACGATGTGTAAATATGCGCGAGGGTTAAGCCTGTTTGAAGCCCGTTGTAGAGGAGCACAAGCGGTACAAATCCCGCGAAAATGCTTCCGAAACCGAGTAGGAAGATTGCACCGAGCGACAAGAACGCGGGGGTAAAAACGTCAACTGCCCTCTCTATAAAGTCAGCCTTGTCCATGTAGGGAATCCCAACCTGCGGTGTGCCACCGCCTAACATAAACAGCGTTACGCCGCCGATTATCCCGACGATAAAAACCGCCGCTAAGAGGGAGAGGTTTACTACTTTTCCGTGAGTGTTTACAGCCGACATTTTTTAATTCTTCCTTTACACGAAATTTTCCCGTATATCAGAAGTTTATGCCGGTCTGCCGATAAATATTACTGACGTGGTGCGTCACCACTAAGTTCATACGCCCTGTCTGTGCAACGTTTACAAGCCTCCGTAACCGTTTCGGTAAAGTTACCGTCATATAGTGCAGAAAGCCCCGCAAGTGTTGTTCCGCCCGGACTTGACACCATCTTTATCAGCTCGTCAATACTGTAACCGCTTTTCCGTATCATCTTCGCCGCGCCTATAAGTGCCTGTGAAAATAGTAGTTTCGCCGCGCTTTCTTTTATACCGTTTTCTTCGGCAAACTCAATAAAAGGCTTCGCGAAAAGGTAGATAAAAGCAGGGCTTGACGCATTAACACAGATTATCTCATTCATTTTATCGTAAGGAATTTCTGCTACCACTCCCGACGCGCCAAATATTGACTTAACGAAAGCGAATTCCTCGTCCGTAACCTCCATGAGTCTCGACAACACCGTCGCGCCTTCCCCCACCATAAGCGGCGTGTTCGGCATTACAAGGACTGTTTTAACTGCCCTTCCGATTGCTGTTTCAATAAACGCTCCCGAAATCCCCGCGCAGATTGAAATAAGCACCGTCTCGTCCGTAACATTCCCCTTGATTTTCCCAAGAACCTCCGGCAAGATTTGCGGCTTTACTGCTAAAACGACGTATTTACAACTGTCAAGTATAGCGGCTTCACACTTTAATATGTCAATTCCGTTAAGTTTTGTCTTATCTAAATTCGGGTCGAATACCGAGATTTTTACTTCCGGTAAGGAACTTTGTATACCTTTAATTATCGCGCTTCCCATGTTTCCCGCGCCGATAAAGCCTATGCTATTCATTTTTATCTTCCTTAAAATAGTTTAAGCGAGTGATTGTTAAGCATTTCCTGTAACCCCGATAATACCGCCAATCGCCCTGTGGGGTAGGTTAAGCCGCCTTGAAGGTAAGCAACGTACGGTTCACGGATAGGCGCGTCGCAGGAAATCTCGATTGAAGCACCCATATTGAACGCCCCCGCCGCCATGATAACCTTGCTGTCGTAGCCCGGCATATCCCACGGCTCTGTGGTTAGATGGGAGTCGATCGGCGAGCCCTTTTGTATGCCTTTACAGAAGGAAATGAGGCTCTGTGCGTCGGGCATTTTTATTGCGGTAACAATGTCCCCGACCTTTTCACCGGGCTTAGGCGTTGTCTCGAACCCCAAGAGCGTGAAGATTTCAGCCGCGAACGCCGCCGTCCTAAGCGCATTTGCAACCGTTTCGGGAGCAAGGAAAAGCCCCTGCGCAATCGGTTTGTTCTGGTTAAGGGAACAGCCTACCTCTTTCCCCATGCCGATTGCGGTGAGCCTGTCGGCACATCTTGCTACAAGTTCTTCTTTCCCCGCAATATACCCTCCCGTTTCGGCGATACCGCCGCCCGGGTTCTTGATAAGAGAACCTACGACGAGGTCTGCGCCTACGTCGCAGGGTTCCAAGGTCTCTATAAACTCCCCGTAACAGTTATCGACAACGATAATGATGTCGGGGTTCGCGTTACGCGCAGATTTGATAATCTCCGAAAGCTTCGCAATAGTCAGCGCGGGACGAAGTGAATACCCCTTTGAACGTTGGATAAACCCCACCTTCGCGGTCTTGACCTTAAGGAAGATGTCCGCAAGGTCAGCCGAACCGTCCGCAAGGAGCTCCGATTGTTCGTATGTTATGCCGAAGCTTGCAAGTGAACCGTTTTTGTCACTGCAAATCCCCTGCCGTAAAGTGTCGTACGGCGCGCCTGTTAAGCTAACAAGCTTGTCGCCCGACCTAAGCAAGCCGAAGAGCGCGACGGTTATTGCATGAGTTCCCGAGACGAAATTATGCCGTACAAGACTATCTTCCGCACCGAAGACCTCGGCAAAAACCTTGTCGATAGTGTCTCGACCAACGTCGTCGTAGCCGTAACCCGTCGTCCCGGTTAGGCAGTTCGCACTCATACGCGAGTTTATGAAGGCGTTAAGAACCTTTTCGCCGTTTGTACGCGCAACACGCGCTATCTCCGAAAACCGCAGGGCGCAGTTCGCCTCTGCCTTTTCGGCGTATTTTAATATCCGCTCATCAATGGTAATTCTGTTCTTTACCGGAGGAATCGGATCGCTTATCTTCATTTAGTCACCTTTCGTAAAAAACTCCACTTTTAATTATATCACAAAATAATGGGTTGTGCAAGGGGTTTCCCAAAAAAAATTTCAGCTGTTGACTTTCCGCGAAAATTGTGTTATAATGGCATAAAAGGGGAAAAGCTCATGACTAACATTTTAATTGTCGAAGATGAAGCAAAAATCCGCGAGATTTTGAAGGAATTCTTGACCGATTACGGTTACGGCGTTATTACTGCCGCAGACGGTGTTGAGGGCGTTGCTAAGGTTAAACAGGGTAACTTTGACCTTGTTCTGCTCGATATAATGATGCCTAAAATCGACGGTTTCGCGACGCTTGAACTTATACGTCAAGTTTCCGACGTGCCGGTGATAATTCTAACCGCGCTCGAGACGGAGGAAAATCAGATTAAGGGGTTCGACCTTAAAGCCGACGACTATATTACAAAGCCGTTTTCAATGAACCTTGTTATACGAAGGATTGAAGCTGTTTTAAGACGCAAGTTGCCCGAGTCCCCGCCTGCCATTTTAACGTATAAGAATGTTATGCTCGATACCAAGGCTTGTGTGGTAAAGCTTTCGGGGCATACTGTCCCTGTTACATATATGGAATTTGAGCTTATAAAACTGTTTCTTGAAAACAAAGACCGCGTTTTTACCCGCGACTACCTCTTAAATAACATCTGGGGTTACGACTATATCGGCGACGAGCGGGTTGTTAATAACCACATAATGCGGATTCGCAAGAAGCTCGGCGAGGATTTTATCGGGACTGTGCGAGGAATGGGGTATAAAATCGGTGAATAAACGTTTTTCGGTTAAAATCTTCGCAGGAATAACCTGTCTCCTGCTTGCAGTCGGGCTTTTGGTGTTCGCGATTTTGCGGGTTTTTATGCCGAAAATTTATACCGACGAAACCACCGAAGAGATTGCTAAAAACAGCGAAACCTTCGCAATTGAACTTGAATCCGCGCCGATGAACGAGTGGGCAAATATGCTTATGACGTTTTGTGTTATTAACAACACGACCGCCGCAATTCTTGACGAAAAAGGCAACGAAGTCGCGATTTTCAGGTACACCGTTACAGACAATGTCGATTTTGGACGCACGGATAGGGACGTTACAACCTACACCTTTACCGTCAAGACCGACACTCCGAAACCCTACACAATGGTTTTTTACTTCGACAACGAGCCGGTAGAAAAGGTTGAAAATTCGTTCGAGACAATGTTCCCGATTCTGTTTATCGTGATACTTGTTATCTCGCTTTTTATCGCGTTTTTCTACACGCGCTTTATCGTCAATATCAAGAATTTGCAGTCTGCGCTTGAAGAAGAAAAAAGGCGGCGAAATTTCTTTTCTGCCGTCTCTCACGAGCTTAAGACACCCGTTACAATCCTCAAGGGCGAGCTTGACGGAATGATTTTAAATGTCGGGAAATTCAGTGACCGCGATAGGTTTTTGCAGGAAGCTTTTGAAACGACAGAAGCGATTGAAAGCCTCGTAAAGGAGATTATGACGGCGGCGAAACTTGACACTGTAGAGATTTCTCCCGAAGAAATTAACCTGTCTGAAACAGCGAACGAATGTCTGTTAAAGCTCTCCGAACTCATCAAGGAGAAGGACATTAAAATCAAGCAGAACTTTTCGGGGAAGCCTGTAATTGCCGACAAAAAACTTATCGCAATCGTTATTTCCAACATAATCGGCAACGCCGTAAAACACTCGCCGATAGGTGCCGAAATTGAGCTTGAATTTAATGAAGATAACGAACTCTCCGTCTGCAACCATGGAGTAGAAACCGCCGATGATTCCTTTGACAGCGGCGGCATGGGGCTTTATATTGTAAAATCAAGCCTCGATATGCACGGGCTTAAATACAGCATTGAAAGAAGTGATGACAGCGTTAAGTTTACGGTGTTTTTTCGCACATAAACAGAATAAATTCAATAAATTCAATGTAATTTCTAAAGTTGATTTTACAAAAAAAAGCGGTCGGTATATCACCTTCCGCTTCCCTTTTTATCTATTCATCACTTAACCGCTTCTGGATTTACGTATATAGTCTCAACAGGTTTTTTGCTGTGCTCTGGTAAATTCACCTCGATTCTGATATATCCGTTATCAACAAGCAGCTTGAGGGATTCTGAATAATCAAAATCAGTCTTTGATTGAACCTTGCGTGTCAATTCGCTTTTACTAAAAAAGGTTGAATTTATTGAATTTATTCGCTTCCACAGGTATCGCGCATTGGCTAATTCCTTCGGCTCTCTCTGCCCGCGATATACCGCCTTGGCGTGTGCGAGGAAATACCTTGCGAGTGTGACAGCGGCAGCGGCTTCGTCTGCGTTAATGAAGCTGTCAAGAGGGTTTCGGTGCTTTTCAAAGGCGGCTATGCAGTGGATAAGCCCTGCAAGGCGCACCATCTGCCCGGGAAGTTTACCTGCCCAATCCCCCATAAAATGGAGCTCGCCGTCGTCGGGTGCTAAACCCGGCTCGATTTCGTTAAAGAACGACTCGTAAACCGCCTTGCCGCCGTCGTCAAATTGCAATTCTCCCTTACCCCCGTCGGAAAGGATATTGTTGATAAGACTATTGTAACTCGCGGCAATGTTACCGTCAATGGGCTTGCTCATTGCTTCCCGCTTGCCTAAACGTGTGTAACAGTCGACAAAAAGTATCCTTGACAGGAGCCCTCGCCCGGATTTCTGCTTGTCCGAAAACAGGTCTGTTATAACCGACGGCTGGCAGGGCAGGATTAGGTTAAGCGTGGGGTGTTCAATTACAACACTCTCGGACATCTTTCGGTCAACGGTAACCCTGTCGCCGCTGTAGCCGTTGAGGTAAATTTCAAGCCCGCCCTTGTCGGAATACCGCCCGATATTCTCGAAAATGCCGCCACCCTCTGCGGACACAAGCGCGAACACCTCGCCTTGCGCCTTAAGCATTGAGGCAAGCTTCTCGGGCGTAACGTCTGCACCAAACAGCCGCAGCGGTGAGGCCTCTTCAAATGCCGCAAGCTCATTGTTAAGCTTTTCAAGTTCAAAAGCAGCAGCGTCATAAGCGTCGCTCGATTTCGCCTTTATCATAGCGTGTTCAGTCTCTGCAATGCGCCCTTGCAGTACCTTAAGCTCGCTCCTTTTAAGAGCCGCGTCGGCGTCGTGTTCTTCGTTGTAAGCGTTTTCAAAATCGGTAAGCGGACGTGTTACAGCGGCAATAACTCCGCTCTTGCGTTCAGAGGGCGGCGCAATCGGCGCGATATAGAAGCAGGGCTGCTCCTTGTGCCCGTTCGGCAAGCTGACGGGATAACGCCCGTTACAGGCAATTTGAAGCACTCCGAGTGTGCAAGAACCAACAAGGTCGAAGGACGTTTGTATGCTCTCTGTTGCCGCAAAAATGAACTCGCCCACGCCGGGACAAATCCGATTGAAAGCACCAAGCGGAAACGCCGGGAGCGGCTCGGAGTTTTCGAGCGGTATAAATTCCGCAAATAACGATTGATTTTCGTTATGCGGCGTTGCAAGTCCTTCGTAAGCCGTCAATAAACTTTGAAATTCGTTCATATAGGGAAATCATCTCCTTTTCTTTTACAGCAAAATCAAGTTGCCCCTCGTGCGTCAAATTCTCGAAACAGTCGAGGATATACTCTGCGAATGACAAGTTTTGCAAGGCATAAAACCAAACGTCCAAAGGCTTTTCTTCGGGCGTTTTAGGCGCAAGTGAACGTTTCACCCAGTCAAGGTTCAAGGCAAATTCCCACAGGATTTTATGTACCGCTTTTGGGAGCTCACGTTCGGCTGTTTTTCGCCTTATGTCGGCAAGGGTTGGATTCCATTCACCCTTTCCCACTTTGCCTAAGTCAAGGCATAAACAAAAGTCGCTGTTGAGCCGCTTTACGGCGTCAATGGGCTTCTGGTACCCGAATAGCAGTCTTGTAAACTCAATACTGTCGCCATGAGTACCGCAGACAAAGCAGTTAAAGCCGCCGCCGTGAAAAGACAGGTTGAAGTCATTGCCGTTATGGAACGGACAGCGGCAACGTTTCCGCTTGATTTCAATGCCGTAATAAGCCGCCGCCCGCTCCGCCGAGACGCTCTCGCGGACAATTTCAAACACCATTCCTTCACCCCCCATGCCCCTATTATACCATATTTTCGGTCATTTGTCAAGCGAAAAACGAACATTTGTTCGTTTGCACATAAAGTGGTTTTATTTTCGGGCATAACGAAAGAATTTTCGTGCAAAAGTAACAAAAAAAGCCCGCCGTCGGGGGGAAAATAATGATTAATTTTGTTGTTTCCACTCGAAAAAACTTAACTTAAAATTTCTTTCTTTTTCAAATATTTTATTCCCACTCAAAAAAACTTAACTTAAAATTTCTTTCTTTTTCATATATTTTATTCCCACTCAAAAAAACTTAACTTAAAATTTCTTTCTTTTTCATATATTTTATTCCCACTCAAATAATACAGGCGGTCTTTGAACGCCCATTTTATAAGGGTTCACGGATTTTATTACTAAAAATGTATGCAATTCTGTATGCAAGTTTTATTTTCATCTTCTTTTTTCGGGCAAAAATCTCTTATCATTATAGCATAACCATATTCAAAATGCAATACTAAAAATGAATTTTAGTAAAAATCATTTGATTATGCGTTTTCTCACACGAAACACCACCTTCGCTGCTTGTCGGAGGGGGGGCTGAGTGATTCAAGCCGCCCCGTGCAATAAATGTTTCGCACAAAGTCTTTTAACATAGCCGGGGGAAATATGTAGCATTCGTGCAATTGCAGTTACCGGCATACCCTCAGAATAAACTTTCAGAATTATATACTCATTGTCGTTAAGTTCTGCTCGCCGCGTTGTAAGCCGTTCTGCCATCTCAACCGCCCTTTCAACGGAAGAAACGCCGCTTGTTTTCCATGCATTAAGCCCGGTGTGGTGATAAGCTTCATGCGAAATAATGTCATCATGATAACGCTCCAGTTTGTCAATTTTCCTTAAACTGTCAAGCCCTCGCCGCTCTAAATCATAACCGCGCTTTCGTGAAACACCTATCCGCTCCGCTATCTGTTCAACCGGGATTCCCTCGAAATAATGCCGGCGTATAATATCCGCTTCACGTTCCGGGAGCGTGTCAATAGCCGCTTCAAGTTCCGCCCGGAGCATGAGGGTGTCTTCTCGCTCTGCAATTTCCTCAAATGGTTCAAGGCTTTCCGGGTCTTCAATAAGCTCTATATAAGCGGTTTCGCCGTCTTGTGCGGTTTCGTCAAGACTGCTGCTGTCATCAAGAGGATTCCGGCGTTTTAGCTTAATACCGATAAGGGAGCGGAATTCATTGAGAATATGGTAATTTGTGTATGTAAGGTATGTATAACCGCTTTCGGGGTCGAAACTCTCCACAGCATTCACCATAGCGAAAAAGCAAGCGTTATAAAAATCCTCTGCCGTCTGTCCTGCACCTTTTGCTCTGTTTTCATTATGCCGATAATAGCTATTTGAACGTTTACGGAAATACCGCTCGCACCCAGTCCACAGCTGCGAATAAAGGGCGGTTTCCCCGGCTTTAATTAAAACTGCAAGTTCTTCATTGCTCATGCGTTACACCCCTTGAAATTATTACTCGAAGCGGTAGGAGGCTCTTTTTATATTGTAACATAGCATAGATAAAAATGCAAGTTAATATATATGTAAACTATGACTTTAACATTGCATTTTCATTGTGAAACAAAGAAAAAAGGCTGAAAAAATAAAATAAAAAACTGAAAATATGGTGACAAAAGTGACAAAAGCCCCCCGAAAAGGGGGAGAGTTATCTCACCCCCCCTTTTTGAAGCGGTTCACCCCGGCATATCATGCAGAACGGCGGCGAA
The DNA here is from genome assembly GCA_031262835.1 of Ruminococcus sp. Lineage (GTDB taxonomy): Bacteria > Bacillota > Clostridia > Oscillospirales > Ruminococcaceae > JAISGY01. The sequence continues at coordinate 12,630 of JAISGY010000021.1, read as the reverse complement.
CATGGACTATGTGCCGGCGGTCGGTATTGTGAGTGTTAAAGCACTTTACATAGCCGTCAATAGTACCCCTTGAATACCCTTGCGAAAAAATCTCACGTACCGCTTCCCGGACTGCCTTGATAACGCTGTCTTCTATGTGTCCGTCCACATCTGTACACGCTTGAATTAAAATCCATTCGGGAGCTGCTATTTCCTCTTCGTACTTTTCGGTAAAAGCTTTTTTCCACGCTATCGCCGAATTAAAGATTTCCGAACTTTCAAAAGAGCCTATCTCTTTCATTATCTCACCCCCTCTTGTGTCGGATCGCCTTGAAGCGGATAAGCTCCGGCAATGAAGCCCGCCCGGAACGCTCGCTTGCATTCTGCATATGTCATGTCTCCCAACAGCTCATAAAACGTATTTCCGTCCTCAACTGTTTTTGTGTATCGGTAAACAAAATCGCAAAGCTTGTCTTCGGCTTCTTCCGATTCCGGGTTGTTGTGCGGTAACTGTATAAAGTTATCAAACAGGATTTCTAAAGCACTCATGATTTTCACCAAATCTTTCTTATAATATCTTGACATACTCCGTCAAGTGTGATACAATGTAGGAAAGCCCTTTCTTTAACTTATGGGATTCCCCCTGCGTGAGTTCGCACCTCACGCAAGGGGTTTTCCTTTATCGTACTGTCAACCGGGTGTATACGCTCGGTTTAAGGTACATTGTGTAGATTGTCGGTTGCTCGGATTCAAGTCTCTTGCTGTCTATTCTCTGCTGTGTGACGATTGAGAGTGCCACTTTGTATTCGTCAACGGTTATCTTGTCTTTTCCCTGTGCGGTCATCTCTGCTTTGAGTTCGCCCTCAAGCTCGGAGATTCTTGCCTCTGCTTCCTCTTTGAGGAGTTTGTACTCTTTGAGTTCCTTAATCAGTTCGTGAAGTTCGTTGTTACTCATAATCTTTTCCGCCCTTTCATATTATCGGGTTCGTTTGTCTTACCCTGTGATTATATTATAACATCTAACGTTAGATATGTCAAGTGTTTTTATGAAAAATGTTGCACAAACTTACGTTAGATATTTTGTACAATCTAACGGTAGATATTTTGTGCTTACTGTGTTATAATTAAATTATCAAATAAGGGGGTGTGTTCATGGGAACAAAAGCAACGGACTACAAACGCGAATATAACAAAAACGCTTATGACAGGATTGAATTAAAGGTTAAAAAGGGTGAAAAGGACGTTATTAAGGCATATGCAGACAGCAAGGGAGAAACGGTCAACGGCTTCATAAACCGTGCTATAAATGAGGCTATGGGAAAAGAGGGACAGAATGACGAATAACGAACGCTTGGCGAACTACAAGGCGGCTGTAGACAAGGCTCGCCCCTTTGAGGGTGAAACACTCCGTGAGCTTCGGGAATACTACCGCATAGGTCTCACATATTCATCAAACGCCATTGAGGGCAACAGCCTTTCGGAAGTCGAAACGAAAGTTCTTTTAGAGGACGGCTTAACGGTGGGCGGAAAGCCTCTCCGTGATACGTTTGAAGCGGTCGGACATTCGGCGGCTTATGATTATATGTTCTCCCTGCTCGGTAGTCATAGCGTGTCTGTGGAAGATATAAAAACACTTCACCGCCTCTTCTATCAGAGTATTGACGAAAGACACGCCGGGGTGTGGCGTGACATTTCAATTATCGTCACCGGGACAGACTTTGAGTTCCCAACGCCGGAAGCTCTCCCCGGTCTAATGGACGGCTTAGAGCAATGGATAACCAGCAACAGGGAGCGGCTTTCCCCGGTTGAGTTCGCGGCAATGCTACACCTCAAGTTTGTAACAATACACCCCTTTATTGACGGAAACGGTCGTGTTGCAAGGCTTCTTATGAATGCCTCGCTTATTCAAGACGGTTACTTGCTCGCCATCGTGCCGCCGATTCTGCGGACGGAGTATATTTCAGCTATTCGGACGTATCAGCAAAAGGGGAATGCAGCTCCGTTTATTGAATTTATCTCAGAGCGTGTTCTTGAAAGTTATCGTGAAGTTTCAAGACTGCTTCATATACCGCTTCAATAATAATGCTTTATATCATTCTAAAACGCCGTATTTTTTCGATTTACGGCGTTTGTTTTTTATGAGGGTAATTTCACATTGAAGCGGATAAAATCAAACAGTGTGTAATTCTGTATGTAATTCGCATATATTCATAGCCTCATCAACAGAACGGGCAACCCCTGCCCTTGCATTAAGTCCCTGCATACGCTCAATAAACCGTTCCTGCTCCGGGGAAAGCTTCCCCTTGTCGGTCTTGCACTCGATAAAACAAGCTACACCATCGGAGCGGACAAGCATAATATCAGCAAAGCCTTTCGGCATACCGTTAAACCGTTTACCATTTGGGAGCTTGACACTCCCCGAATTACACCGATACACCGCTCCGTGTTTACCCAGTTCACGCATTACAGCATAAACAAGCTCGCTCTCGGTCATGGTTTCACCCCCTCATATACCTAACCGTTTTTCTATGTATCGTCTGCACTCGTCATATTCGTCACACGATAAAGGAAACGTTCTTAAATAACCTTTTGCGTTTTCATAGTCTCGCCATTCGGGTTTTGCCGGACGTTTCAACCCTTTCAAATATCTTAGCAAGTCCGGGTATTTTTCGCCTATGGATTTTAAGAAGTCAGTCATAAATTTACACCATCAATATATAATTTGCGTTTTTAGTTTTAAGATTTATAGTGACAAAAGTGACAAAAGGGTCGTTTTTTTTACTGAATGAGGGGCTTTTGTCACTTTTGTCACTACGTTTCATTGTTTTAATTCGGGATTTATTATAATTTGCTCTATCGGTCTGCCCCCTGTTTGGATAACCTCAACCCTAATATAACCCCGGTTGACAAGCTCGGTTAAACTTTCATCAAGGTAAAAGTCTCGTTTACCCTGTGTTTTTCGCGTAAGGTCTCGTTTGGTTATGGATTTAGCAGACTTGATTTTTCCCCACAGATACCGGGCATTTGAAATAGCCTGCGGTTCTCTTTCCTCTGTGTATACCGCCTTAGCGTGTTCAAGGAAATACCGGGCAAGGATAACGGCGGCATGGGCTTCGTCTGCGTTGATGAAGCTTTCAACCGGGTTTCTCCCCTGCTCAAAGGCGGCTATGCAATGAAGTAACCCTGCAAGGCGTACCATTTGCCCGTGAAGCTTACCGCCCCAGTCTCCCATAAAAGAGAGTTCGCCGTCTTCGGCATTAAGTTTCGCTTCGATTTCATCAAAGAATGATTCACATACCACAAGGGCGTTATCATCAAACCGCAAATCCCCTTTACTTGAAGCAGATAGCATATTGTGTACAAGGTTGCTATAATTCGTGTAAATGCGTTCGTCAATAGGTTTACTCGTGAATTTTCTGTTACCCACTCGCGAATAACACTTGACGAATAACATTCTTGAAAGTAAACCTCGCCCAGCTTTTTCCTTATCTGAAAACATATCGGTTATAACAGACGGTTGACATGGTGCCATTATATTAAGCGTGGGATTGTCAATGACGATACTTTCAGAGCTTTTACGGTCGACACATACTCTGTCACCGCTATAGCCGTGAAGGTAAATTTCCATGCCGCCCTTGTCGGTGTACCGCCCGATATTTTCGAGTATGGCGGCACCTTCTGCACACACAAGAGCGAATACACCATCTTGTGATTTTTGCATACAAGCAAGCTTTTCCGGCGTAACGTCTGCGCCGAATAGCCTTAACGGTTCAACGGTTTCAAACTCAGCAAGCTCACTATTAAGCTCCTGCAATTCGTGTTCAGCAAGTAGTCTGTCATCACTTGTTTTCGCTTTTATAGCCGCTGTCTGTGCGTTTGTAATTCGTCCTTTTAACAATGTTAGTTCGCTTTGACTTTGTGCAACCTCGCCGCCGTGTTCTCTGTTGTACTCTATTTCATAATCGACAAGCGGTCGGAAAAGAGTATCTATAACGCCGCTTTTTCGTTCAGACGGCGGTGCTATAGGAAAGAAATAAAAGCATGGTCGTTCATGGTGTCCGTTTGGTAACACCACAGGATAACGCCCTCTACAAGCTACAGACAACGCACCCAACGTACCCACTCCGTCAAGGTCATAAGATGTTTGTATGCTTTCCGCCGCTGCAAATATAAGCTCACCCACTACAGGGCATATTTTATTAACTGCTTGAAGCGGAAACATAGGGAGCGGTTCAGAGTTTTCAATCGGTATAAATTCATTGAAAACCGCTTGACATTCCGCGCCGGGTGTGGTATAATTATGTTGTGAATACTGATAGTCAAAATAATTTCTTTCGCCGTCTGAATGCTCGTCAGGCGGCGTTTTTTCGCCTTCGTAAGCCGTCAATAAGTCTTGATACGTTTTCATATTCGGTTATCATCTCCTTTTTTTTAATGGCAAAAATAAGCTTGTTTTCGGGTGTCATATTATCGAAACTGTCAAGGATATACTCTGCATATGATAAATTCTGCAAGGCATATACCCACACGTCCGCCGGTTCGTCTTCGGGTGTTTTCGGTGCAAGATTACGTTGCACCCAGTCTAAATCAAGTGAATACTCCCATAGAATGCGGCGTACCGCTTCCGGCAAATCACGCTCGGCGGCATTACGCCGTATTTGCTTTATCTGCTTTAGCGTGGTATGGTGTTCCGCTTCGGGCTTCCCTGCCTCTAAGTCAAGACCTAACCCAAAGTCATTATTAAGCCGTTTCAAGGCTTCTATGGGCTTTTGATACCCGAATAACAACCTCGTAAACCCCACACTGTCACCACTTACCCCGCATACAAAGCACCGATACCCGCCGCCGTGGAAGCTTAAATTAAAGTCTTTGCCGTCATGAAACGGACAGCGGGCGCGATGTCCTCGATTGAGTTCAATACCATATCGGAGAGCCGCTTGCTCGGCGGCGACACACTCACGGGCATACTCGAAGGCGGCGCGAATGTCAAATACGCTCATATGTAACCGCTTCTTTCTCACCCGTCAAATACCGAATGAATACAGCAAGGTTAATGTATCGCCTTGTACCGATTCTCACGGTCGGAATTGCACCCTCTGCTACAAGCCGTCTTATTGCTCTTTCGGGTAAATATCCCTCTGCTGCCAACTGCGGAATAGTGAGCATTCGCGGCTTATTGCTTTCCTGTGTCATAGTTTACGCCCCCTTGTTTTGCTCGGTGTTCAAACGTTCTAACGCCTTTTTCTCCCAGTAATGGCGGCGGTGTTCTGCAGTCTTTTCTTTATTCGCCGCCCTCCACGCCTTGAAGTACGCCTTACGTTCCTCGGCGGCTAAACGTTCTATATCTTCGGTTCTCATATGTTATTACCTCCGTAAAATATTTTTTCGTTTTCGCTTGACATTTGAGAAACTTTATGTTACACTTATATTATAAACGAAACAAAAAGCGAAGTCAAGAAAATGTTTCATTAATTATCGCAATGAAACAAAATCGCACAAGGGAGTAATTAATAATGAAAAAAGGAAACAAAAATGTTGAAAGCATAGGCGAACGCATAGCCCACTTACGCACTAAAAAAAACATCACACAACAAGAAATGGCTACCGCACTTTTTGTAGACCGTGTAACGGTTTCACAGTGGGAACAAGGAACACGAGATATAAAATCGGGTAATATTATCTCAATAGCTGAATATTTCGGCGTGAGTACCGATTATTTACTTGGTTTATCGGAAGTAAAGACCCCAAACGCCGACATTCAGACAGCAATTAATATAACCGGGCTTGAAGAAACGGCATTGAATGTTTTGTCTGATATGCCGAAATTTAAATGGAATGATACAGGCGCAGAGCGGTGTGGTGCTACTATAGAATATCGTGAGGCTATAAATTTACTGCTTTCCGATGAATATGGTAAACAAGCATTGCGATTGATTTACTCATATTTTTTTGCAGAAATGAGTATTGAACAAAATACTACTTTGTTTACCACAAAAGTGAATATTGACGGATTCAGAATATTTGAACATGGTTCGGCATTTGTTGAAGATACACTGCGAAAAGCATTTCTTGTTTGTATTGAAGGTATGCTTGTTAAGATGAAAGAAAAGAGGGAAATATCGCATGAAGCATAGTAAGAGCGGCTTACCCCTCGGCGTGACAGAGCGAAAAGACCGCCCCGGTCTATATCAAATGCGTGTTCAAGTGAACGGGAAGAAGTTCTGTGAGTATTACCGGGCAACAGAAACAGGCAAGAAGCGGCTACAGAGCGAACTGCAAAAGGCTATTGACAGCTTCAAGGAACGCATAGAGAGAGGACAGCTTAAGAGCGGTGACATCTCCGATAAAAGCACCTTCTCGCAAGCCGTGGAATGGTTTAACGGCATTCGCAAGCTCGAACTTCGGGAGAGTACCTTCATGGCGGACACATTCGTGTTTGAGCATTATCTCACCCCTCGGCTCGGCAACTATAAGCTCAAAGAGATAACCGCCCCTATGGTTACAAAGCTTCTTGCAGAGCTTCTTGAAAAAGGCGGCGGCGGTGGTAGAGCTGTCTACTCTGCAAAGCCCGAATTTATACAGATTATGTATGAGAGAAAACCGTCAAGGACGGACGGCGGCTTTAACCTCGTGGCTCGTGAGCTGGGCATAGGCGTTGACAATACCTTTGTCCGTGTCCGGCGTGGGGATAACTGCGAAAAGAAAATAGCCGAAAAAATCGCCAAATACTACGGCGTGTCGCTGTCCTCGGCGTTTGAAAAGAAAATAGAAGTCAAGCCCCTTTCGGCGTTGACGGTAAGCAAGATAACTTACACGCTGTCGGCTCTGTTTACTGCCTGTGTCAAGAATGGTGTACTGCAACAAAACCCGGTAGAGAACGCCACAAAGCCTCGTATAGGCGAAAAGGACATACCCCCATACCTCGACAATACGCAAATACCGATATTCCTTAACGCCCTCAATGAGATTGATATTGATAATAACGTCCGTGTTGCAATAATCCTTATGCTTATGCTCGGTCTTCGGAGCGGTGAGGCTCGTGGGCTTCGGTGGTGCGATATTGATTATAATAACGGCGTTGTCAGTATCGAGAAGAATTGCGGTGATACCCTGCACGGTTTAGCCCTCACAGACCTCAAAACGAAGCGGTCACGCCGGAAGCTCCCCCTTTCGCCGCTCCTGCGTGATATTCTCATCAATCACAAAGCAGAGCAAGAGAAGTATTCCGCTTCGATTGGTTCATTATGGCAAGACAACGGCATTGTCTGCACGAACTCCACAGGCGGACTTATGGACAAGGCAACGCCGAATAAAGCCGTGAAGCGGATATTAAAGGCACGTCAAGAACTGCCTCGCGGTCTACACGCCCACAGCATGAGACATTCTTTCGTATCGCTCTTAATCTCAAACGGTTTAGACCCGGTGAACGTTGCCGCTCTCGCCGGGGACACAATAGAGATTATCAGTAAGCATTACGCCCATAGTTTCGCCCAACGCCGTGCCGCCGCTATGGACGTTGTCGGGGCTTCATTCGCGGGGATAATTCAAACATCTGCACCCCTTAGGCTTTCCGCCATCAATGAATAAATATGAACAATTAATTAATTCACTTATTTCACCCTTTTTTCTGTTTTCTAAATTATAAATTTAGACCTTTTGTCACTTTTGTCACTATATTTCTATAATCTCAAACGAAAAAAGCCCCTGTCGGTTAATCCGGCAAGGGCTTAAAAAATGCTCTTATTTGTGTGCCACTTTGTGTGCCACTTTTTACGCCATATTATGAAAATGTGGCACACATTGTGAAATGATATGTCAGGGTAAGCAGTCAAGAAACGAGTGTTTATAAGGGTTTACGGCACGTTATGGAATTTCGTGAAATGTTAAAAGCTATTCCCATTCTATAGTCGCCGGCGGCTTAGTAGTAATATCATAAACCACGCGGTTTATTCCGCTGACCTCGTTTACTATCCGTGAGCTTGCTCTCGCTAAAATATCATAGGGTATACGCGCAAAATCCGCCGTCATGAAATCGGTAGTTTCGACTGCGCGGAGTGCACAGGTGTAGTCGTATGTGCGTTCGTCGCCCATTACGCCTACCGAGCGCATAGACGTTAAAACCGCGAAATATTGCGAAAGTGGCGTATCGGTTTTTTCAAGCTCATCACGGAAAATCTTATCCGCGTCGCGTAAACACTCAAGCTTCTCTTTCGTAATATCCCCGATAATCCGTATCGCAAGCCCCGGTCCGGGGAAAGGTTGCCGCCTTACAAGCGTTTCGGAAAGTTCAAGCTCACGTCCGAGTGCGCGAACCTCGTCCTTAAAAAGCATTCGTAACGGTTCAATTATGTCTTCAAAATCGACTGCGTCGGGAATCCCGCCGACGTTGTGGTGCGATTTTATTACTGCTGCGTCGCCCAAACCGCTTTCAATTACGTCCGGATAAATTGTTCCTTGCGCTAAAAACTGCACCCGCCCGATTTTTTTCGCCTCTTCTTCAAAAACGCGTATAAACTCTTCGCCGATAATCTTGCGCTTCGTTTCGGGTTCTTCTATCCCCGCAAGTTTTTGGAGGAAACGCGCCTCGGCATTGACCCTTATAAAGTGAAGATTGCGGTGCGCAAACGCTGCCTCTATTTCGTCGCCCTCGTTCTTCCTCATCATACCGTGGTCAACGAAAACGCAGGTCAGCTTGTTGCCGATTGCTTTCGACAAAAGAGCCGCCGCAACACTGCTGTCAACGCCGCCGGAAAGCGCAAGAAGCACTCTCCCCTCCCCGACCGTGTTCCTAATACTCTCAATAGAGCGGTTCATGTAGTCCGACATCGTCCAATCGCCCGTTGCTTTACACACATTATAAAGGAAATTCCGAATCATAGCTGTGCCGTTTTCGGTGTGGTTAACCTCGGGGTGAAACTGCAAGCCGTAAAGCTTCGCCCCAACATTTGCAATAGCGGCGTTCGGGCAACTATTTGTATGCGCAATTGACTTAAACCCCTCCGGCAGACGGCTTACATAGTATGTATGGCTCATCCAAGATATGCCGGTACCCGAATAGAGCGGCGAATCGTCATAAAAAGTCGAGGTCTGACCGTATTCTTTCGCGCCCGCCGAAACCTCTCCGCCGAGGATTTGCCCCATTAATTGGCAACCGTAACAGATACCGAGGATAGGTATCCCCGCCTCAAAAATTGCCTTGTCAATTTTCGGGGAATCTTCGTCCAAAACCGACGCAGGACCGCCCGTAAAAATTATCCCAATAGGGTTTCTTGCCAAAATTTCGCTAATCGGAGTTTTATATGGAATAACCTCGCAATACACGTTGCATTCCCTTACGCGGCGCGCAATGAGTTGGTTATACTGCCCGCCGAAGTCAATAACAAGCACAAGAGACATTTTTTGAGTCCTTTCAAAAATTACTTATATCAGTATAACATATTTTCCATGGTTAGTCAAGATAATTTATCATAAAATATTGAGTATGAGAATTTACGGCGGTTTACATGAGCTTATCGGCAATACGCCGATGATAAAAATGGGAAATATATACTCAAAATGCGAGATTTTCAACCCAACCGGCAGCATTAAAGACCGCAGTATTTTTTCCATGCTTGAAGCGTACTGCCAAAAGGGCGACACCGTTTCTATGGCAAGCAGCGGGCTTTCGGCGTTGTCGCTTGCACAAATCGGCGCGTCAATGGGAATAAACGTAATAATCGTCGCGACCGACAACATGGACGAGCGGTTCCGGAAAAAGCTTGCTTCATACGGCGCGGAGGTTGTCCTTGTCCCGTCCGAAAAGGGTATGAAAAACGCAATACTGACCGCAAAAGACATAAGGGAAGCAGTTTACATTAACCATTTTGAAGACCCTCTTTGCACCCTTGCAAACAGGGACTACACGGGGGTTGAAATTTGGCAGGACATGAATGAAGAGGTCGATATTTTTATCGCAGGGGTTGGGACGGGAGCGTCCTTAACGGGTGCCGGAGAGCTTTTACGCTCTAAAAACCGCGACGTTAAAATCATCGCGGTTGAGCCGGAAGAATCGGCGGTTTTATCGGGGAAAAAGCCGGGGTTACATGAGATTCCGGGGCTTGGTGCGGGATTTATTCCGCCGCTTTTTGATGTTAATTTGCCGAATGAAATATTAACGGTAAGTTCGGAAACTGCTGTTAAGACGTCGCGTGAAATGCGAAGGTGTTATGGTTTGCCTTTTTCGATAAGTTCAGGCGCGGTTTACGCTGCCGCTAAGACTGTTACAGAAAACAGTGCGGGGAAGAAAATTGTTGCGCTTTTGCCGGCTTAAAAAAAATGGAGAAGCTTTACGCCTCTCCCGTTTTATTTTTGAGCTCTTTTATCATTTCAAACTTTTCCTTTGTAGCAATTCCGCCGCGAAGGTGTCTTTCGCTTTTATTCTTATCAAGCACAGTCTTGACTTCTTTATATAACGTGTGATTCGTTAACGATAATTTTTCAGTTATGTCTTTATGTATTGATGTCATTAACAAGAATAGATTTATCCAACCCGATTTCGTTTAAGAGATTAAGGTATATGTCGATTTGCCCGTCTTTGTCAACCGTGATTTTGTTGATAATCGCCGAGAGTTCGGCATTGGTCATGCAGTTTACATCGGTTATATCGGACATCGTTTGAAAAGTCTTGTCAAGCACATTCTCGAAAATGTCGGACTTTGAAAGGTTATATTCAAGAATTTTCATGTCTCGTTTTATCTGCTCAATCTGATTGTTAATCGGTTTGATTTTTGCATTGACTTCCTCTCGGGTCATAAGGTCGTCCACAAACATCTGCGTGAATTTGTCTTTTTGAGCCGACAGGGTTTTGAGTTTTTCCTTAGAAGCAGCATAAGAATTTTCATTCTCACCGCGACCGCGATAGATACGGTTAAACTCCGTGACAACGTTTTTCAGAACCGTTTCTTTATCAGATAAAATTTCCGAAAAATAGCTTTGCAGTTCGCTTATAAGCCTGTCCTCCGGGACTATTGTAGCGTTCGGGCATTTATCCGCCCCGCCGATATTCCGCCTTGAACACACCCAACGCAGCTTGTCCTTATAGATAATACGACGGAAAGAATAACCGCAATCAGAACATTTTATAAGGGTGCTGAAATTGTGCTTGTTGCTGTGGCGGGAATGAAGTTCGGTGAAGCTTGTGACACGCTCTGATAGAATTGCTTGAGCTTTCTCGAACACGCTATTATCAACTAAAGCAAGCTCGGGACGAACGGTTACAAGCCAGTCGGATTCATCCTTCTGCGTGCGTGTACCAGTGAGAAAATCCTTGACTTCCTCTTTGCCGTTGATGATTTTGCCTATGTAGATTTCGTTCTGCAAAATCCTTTTTACGCCGTTGGGATTCCAGTTACCGCCGCGTTTGGTCTTAATGCCGCGGTCATTGAGCATATCGGCGATTTTATTTACGCCGTTACCGGAAGTGGTGTAGTTTGTGAAAATCTCCTGCACCACAGCGGCTTCCGCTTCGTTAATGGACAAATTGAAATAGTCGCCGGGGATTTTGTCGTAACCGTAGACATAGTTCGGAACCCGCCCTTTTTCGGCATTGGTTTTCTTGCTGAATTTAATACGCTTGGATGTGTTGGAGCTTTCCTCTTGGGCGATGGCTGAAAAGAGGGTCAGGACAAATTCGCTGTCCCCCATCGACTCCATATTCGCAGTGAGAAAAATCGTGTTGATACCGTAACTTTTGAGGGTGCGAACACTCTGTAAAAAATCGACGGTATTACGAGCAAAACGCGAAATATCCTTTACCACAACAAGCTCGAAGATACCGAGTTTCGCGTCCTTCATCAGTTGCTGAAACTGCTTGCGGTTCTTGATTTTCGTGCCAGAAATACCCTCGTCCGCATAGAGTTTCACAAGGTTGTGACCTTGTTTTTTCGCATAATCGCCGAAATAATTTTTTTGCATCTCAAGGCTGCTCTGCTGATCTTCTTTGTCGGTGGAAACCCTGCAATAAGCCGCTATGTTCATTTTTACATCACTTACGCTTTCGTTTTTCTATTACAACTATTATAGCATAGTGTAATGTGGTTTTCAAGTCAAGAAGAAAAAGTTTACAAATCCTTAATATTTGGTTTAATATTTCGGCTCTATATTCGGTTTGATTATTTGCCGCTCCTTACCCTCGGATTTACTGACACTCTCGATAAAACGCCGATACGCCGCTTTTTGGCATACGGCAGATATGAGCTTATATGTATCTTCCGGGCTGTTTTTGTTGTGGAATTTAAATGTCAGGGGTTTTCGCATATTGGACATCACCTCCTTAAAGTTTATGCTCGAGGTTCGTGAGGCTTGCCCTTTTATATACAAAAAAGCAAGCTTATTTAGCCTGCTTTTGTTTTTTAGCGTTTGGTTTTTTAAGGACGGCGGGCGAGGGGCTATTTTGAGTAAATCTCCATTAGTTTATCATACAGCATATCATCGCCGTATTCGTGAAGTAAGGGGTAAAGTCTGAGCCATTCATCCGGGCTTATCTTTGAAACGATTTGTTCAATACCAAGACCTGACATCCCCGAAAATAACGCTATAGCATAACCTATCCAGTAGTATTCGCTGTAACCGATTGAAGCGTGCCCCTCTTTAATTTCAGCCTTTTCGCCTGTT
>JAISGY010000033.1 GCA_031262835.1 Ruminococcus sp. | reverse complement strand
AGCTTTGACCCGTAACCTGATGCGGATAATGCCGCCGTAGGTACATTCAAGGCTATATGCTTTTTATGAACGTCTATGGATTTTTCCGTAGGCGTTTTTAGCTTTTTATTATTCAGAATCTTTATAACGGAGAAAATCTCATGGAAACATCAAAATCCCACGGTCTCTTAATCCGCCTCGTAACCTCAGCAGTCCTAATCGCCCTCGCCGCCGCACTCTCGAACATAAAGCTTATGGCAATGCCTCTCGGCGGTTCAATCACGCTTCTGTCCATGCTTCCAATCTGCCTCTTGTCGCTTAAATACGGCGTAAAATGGGGGATAGTCTGTGCGTTCCTCTACAGCCTGACGCAGATAATGTTCGACTTGGGGAGCATAATGAGTTGGGGGTTAACCCTCAAAACGTGGATAGGCTGCCTTACCTTCGACTACATACTGCCCTTTACCGCCCTCGGGCTTGCGGGAATCTTCGGGAATAAAACCATACCGCGAATCTGCGCGGGGATAAGCCTTGTTCTCGCGATAAGACTGCTCTCGCACTATATAAGCGGGGTAATCGTCTTCGCAACATGGTGCCCGGAAGGTTGGAATGTTTATCTCTATTCACTTGCCTATAACTCCGCCTTCTTACTCCCCGAATTAATCTTAACAATCGCCGGAGCACTCGCCCTCTTTAAAGTCCCCGCGACAAGAAAGCTTCTTTTGGCATAAATGTAAAACCTCTCGAAATTCTCGAGAGGTTTTGCTTTACTGTATAACATTTCCGTTAATCCAATCGATAAGCTTATCCGCCATCTTTTTATGAGTAGCGGCGGAAGGGTGCCAGTCCGCGCCGTACCCGTCCGCATAATTTTGAACATCAAACCGCAAGCTGTGAACCCTTTCATCGCCGGAATTTTCGGTGTACGTCTTAACAGCTTCCTCAACACAGGGGCAGAGTCTGTCTCCCAAAACCCCGAGCGAACAGAGTATAACCGCGTCGGGGTTAACTCTTCTAAGCTCCCCGATAAAATTGATGTACTCTTCGGTGAATTCGGCTTGACGTTCCGGGTCGTCGCCGCAATAACTGTCATCATTCGCACCGAGATTAACGACAACTAAATCGGGCTTTTCGGAAAAATCCCAGTCGATTTCAGAAAGATATTTGCCATTAACCATATCGGAAGAATTGCCGATTTTGCCGTAATATTTCGGAACAAGAGACCCGGGCTGCTTAACGCCGTTCCCGGTGTAGCCGGAGATAATGCCGTGCCCGGAATAGGCGACAACGCTGTAATCCGCGCCTAAAGATTCGGCGGTAAGGTAGGCGTAGGTGTCGGTAAAATCTTCGGTTGCGGTTGAAAAATTCTGGTTTTGATCCGGGGCGTCAACCCCATAGCCGCAGGTTATCGAGTCGCCGACGAATTCTATTAGAAAATCTCTTTTCGGGACAGGTGAAATTCCGTCCGACACGCCGTCAACGGTTATATTCGATATTCCGAAAATCGACTGCATAGCTTCGGAAAGTTTTACTATCTTAACGGTTGAGGTTACATTAGGGTCAAGCGGGACTTCAATGGCTTTTATAATGCTGTCAATCTGTGTGTCAACAACCCGCTCATTGTTGACGTAAACCGCAACCCGCGCATAGGTCTGTTCGTTGCCGTATACAGCGGAGTTCGCGCCCTTAACGGTTACAACAAGCTTTTCCCCGCTCGCTGTAAATTCCGCGCCCGTACCCGAAAGTGCGCACCATAAAACGCCGTCGGATACATATGTGCGTCCGAGATGCTTAACATTGTCGTAAAATTTATCGGATTTTATTGCTGTGCTCAAGGCGGTTTCCTCCGTAGTTTTTTCAGTTGCAGTAGTTGCTGCTAAAGTTGTTGTTTCCGGTAAACTTGCAGGATTAGCGGTTTCCGTCTCTCTTTCACAAGCCGATAACAGACACATTCCGGAAAAAATTAAACCGAAAATTAGTTTATATTTCATGTTTTTATCCCTCTTTTAAGAAAGTATAACATAATTTTATTAAGTAATGATGAACAATATAAAAATAATTTTCATCGCGTTAAAATGATAAAACGCTTGACAAAGGTTTTTTTATGTGATATAATAGAAACTGATAGTTTATTGAAAATTATGGTGAGAAAAGTTGGCAAAAAAGGATAAACAAAAAGCGGCGGCGGTTCCGAAGGTGAACGCCTATATCGCCGGTTCGGGGAAGGTTTTCGAGGAGCAGATAACCGACACACTCGAAAAAAACTATATGCCTTACGCGATGAGTGTTATTGTTTCGCGGGCAATCCCCGAGATTGACGGCTTTAAGCCCTCCCACAGGAAGCTTCTTTATACTATGTATAAGATGGGGCTTTTGACGGGAGCGAAAACGAAGTCGGCGAATATCGTCGGGCAGACCATGAAACTCAACCCCCACGGCGACAGCGCGATTTACGAGACGATGGTGCGGCTCTCGAAGGGGAACGAAGCACTTCTCCACCCCTTTATCGACAGCAAGGGCAACTTCGGCAAGGCATACTCCCGCGACATGGCGTACGCCGCTTCAAGATATACCGAAGCGAAACTTGCGCCGATTGCAGCAGAACTTTTCAGGGATATTAACGCCGACACAGTCGATTTTGTACCGAACTACGATAACGAGACCACAGAGCCTACCCTCTTTCCGGTAACATTCCCGTCGGTGCTTGTTAACTCAAACGTCGGAATTGCCGTTTCAATGGCGTCGAATGTCTGTTCATTTAACCTATCCGAAATCTGCGATACGACAATCGCGCTTATAAAAAACCCCCGTGCGGAGATTATAGATACCCTAAAAGGTCCCGATTTCCCCGGCGGCGGCTATATTATCTTTGATGCAGACGAGACGGAGAAGATTTTTGATACCGGGCGCGGCGGGTTTAAGATTCGCTCAAAATGGCGGTTCGATAAAGAGTCGAACTGTATTGAAATAACCGAAATCCCCCCGACCGCGACTGTTGAGGCGATAAAAGATAAAGTTGTCGAACTTGTCAAGGACGGAAAGCTTCAAGGCATCTCCTATATCCGCGACGAAACGGACATTAACGGACTTAAAATTGCGATTGATATTAAGCGCGGGACCGACCCCGATAAGCTTATGAAAAAGCTTTTTAAGGTAACCGCCCTTGAGGATTCCTACCCCTGTAATTTTAACATACTAATCGGCGGAACTCCCCGAGTAATGGGCGTCCGCGAGATTTTGACCGAATGGACGGCGTTTAGAAAAGAATGTGTTAAGCGAAGGGTTTATTTTAACCTTAACAAGAAAAAATCCCTCCTTCATCTTCTGCGGGGGCTTCAAAAAATCCTGCTTGATATAGACAAGGCGATTGAAATTGTAAGGGAGACGGACGATGACTCCGAAGTCGTTCCGAACCTTATGATAGGCTTCGGGATTGACGAAACACAAGCTGAATACGTCGCCGATATTAAGCTTCGCAATCTTAACAAGCAGTACATTATTAACAGGCTAAAAGAGGTTGACGAGCTTGAAGCGGACATAAAGAAGTTAGAGGAAATTTTAGGCAGCGACAGGAAGATTTACGCGATAATAATCGAGGAACTAACCGAGGTTAAGAAGCGTTACGGGCAGCCCCGTCGGACGGAGTTTATCTTTGATAAGGAAGACGACGAACCCGAGGAGGACGAAACTCCTGATTACCCTGTAACGGTGTTCCTTACGGCGCACGGCTATTTCAAGAAGATAACCCCGCTTTCACTCCGCAATTCCGGCGAACAAAAGCTCAAAGAAGGGGACAGCATCACCCGGGCAGTCGAAACCAACAACAGGGCGGAACTCCTTTTCTTCTCTGACCGCGCACAGGTCTATAAGTCGAAATGCGACAGCTTCGCGGATACGAAAGTTTCGGTCTTGGGGGACTATATCCCGTCGAAACTCGGCTTCGACGATGGCGAACAGCTCTTCGACACGGTTATAACCGAGGACTATTCCGGCTATCTTATCTTCGTTTTTGAGAACGGGAAGGTTGCGAAGGTTTCGCTTGACGGGTACGTTACCGTTACGAACCGCAAAAAGCTGATGAAGGCGTATTCGGAAAAGTCGCCGCTTGTGAAGATTATCCATATTATCGACAACACCGAGATACTTCTTTCCTCCGATGCCGGGAAAAGCCTTGTCTTCAACACCGGTATGCTTGCCGTTAAGGCAACGAAGAACACCGAAGGCGTTCAGGTTATGACACTCCGCAAGGGCAAGATAAAGCGAGTTGAAGTTATTACAGATGAGACACAGGGCAGCGTTAAAAAGCTTACGATTAAAAATATCCCGTCGGCGGGTTTCGGCGGAAAACTGCTTGAAGAGGCTGTACAAACTAAATTTGACCTGTAGATAAAATTTTGTTAACGCGGTGTTCACAAAAAATTAAGTATTTCCGCTCGCATTATGTCTTCAAATTTGTTACAATGATAGATATTAATTAAACAGGAGAAGTCTTATGAGGATTAAATATCTTGCACTCGTAAGCGTTTTTATAGCCGTCTTTACCACCGCCGCCTGTAACAGTAATGCGGAGGAAGAAACGACCACGACGCCCATTGATACGACAATCGTTACGGTTACCGACGAGAACGGGCAGGCTGTGCGCGACGAGCAGGGAAGCGTACTAACCTCCGTTATCACTCCGGCGACGACTACAACAACGACCTACGACTACGATTCGGAGATTGCGGGGCTTGAAAGCCAAATTTCATCCCTCCGCGATATGACAATCCGCGAGCCCGACCCTCTTAAAAAGGACGACTTTTTAAGCGCGCAGGGCAATGAGCAGATTAGCGAAGCCGTATCTGTTAGGGCGGAGATTGAGCCGTATAAACCCGAAACCTGTTTTATAGGCGGCAAGGAATACAGCACCGACATTACATCTCTGACAATTACAGGGAAAAGCCTCACAAACGACGATATAAAAGAACTCAAATACATGGTTAACCTTACCGAGTTGTTTTTATATTCAAACGGCATTTCCGATCTTTCCCCGCTGAAAGGTTTAACCTCGCTTACGACCCTTTCGATGTTTAACAATAACATAAGCGACCTAACGCCGCTTGCAGGGCTTTATAACCTTGAAAACCTATTTCTGCGGAGCAATAACATATCCGACTTAACACCGCTTGCGGGGCTTGTTAAGCTTCAAAATTTGGATATATCGGGCAACAACATAACCGACCTTTCGCCGCTTAATACCTGTCGTGCGGTAACTATGCTATGGATTAACGACAACGACATTGCGACGATTGAACCGATATATACAATGACGAACTTAGCGCGGATTCATATGCAGAACAACAATATAAGCGACCTTTCCCCTCTTACGGAGATGACGTATATGCTTGAAATCTATGCGGACAATAATGCCATTGATGATATTTCACCGCTTTCAAAGATGGTTCGGTTACAGTGGTTAAGGCTTGACGGAAACCCGATAAGCGACGCGGCGGTTATAGCGAATTTTACCGGGCTCAAAAATGCTTATCTTGAAAACACTTTAATCCCGGTAGACCAGATAACGGAGCTTCGTACAGCACTCCCTAATGCAGAGATAACCTATTAATAAATACAAAGAAGTGTAAACATGATTATTTTACTAAGACGCGGAGCGGCTAAAAAAGATATTGAACAGCTTCGCGAAGACCTTAAGGCGTGGGGCTTTTCGCTTCACGAATCGACCGGGACAACCGAATCGTTAATCGGTATCGTCGGCGATACATCAACCCTTGACATAAGCACAATCGAAGCCAGAGACTGCGTCGAGACGGTTAAGAGGATTGCGGAACCATACAAAAAGGTTAATCGCAAGATGCACCCCGAAAACACGGTTATTGACGTTCGCGGTAGAAAAATCGGCAACGGCAGTCTCCAAATTATCGCGGGTCCCTGTTCTGTCGAAACCGAAGAACAGATTTTAACAACCGCAAGAGCCGTTAAGGAAGCGGGCGCGACAATGCTTCGCGGCGGCGCATTTAAGCCGCGGACTTCGCCGTACGCTTTCCAAGGGCTTGAAGCCGAGGGGATAAAACTGCTTCTTAAGGCACGTGAAGAAACGGGGTTGCCTATAGTTACCGAGATAATGGGCGAAGAGGATCTGCCGCTGTTTGAGGATATTGACGTAATTCAAGTCGGGGCAAGAAATATGCAGAACTTCAAGCTTTTAAAAGCACTCGGGAAGGTAAAAAAACCGATACTTTTAAAGCGCGGTCTTTCGAGCACTATTGAAGAACTTCTAATGTCTGCGGAGTATATCTTTGCCGGCGGCAATAATGAAGTTATCCTCTGCGAACGCGGAATACGCACATTCGAGACAATGACGCGCAATACCCTTGACATCTCGGCAGTTTCGCTGTTAAAGCAAAAATCACATCTCCCCGTCTGTGCCGACCCGTCCCATGCAACGGGAATACTGTCGCTGATTGAACCGATGAGCCTGTCGCTTATCGTCGCGGGAGCGGATATGCTTGAGATTGAGGTACACTGCACCCCAACCCGCGCGCTCTCCGACGGTTCGCAACAGCTAACCCCGGATGCGTTCACAGAGCTGATGGGGAACATAAAACGCATGGCAGAGTTTTTAGGCAGAGACATCGGATAATAATTTATTAACGGTATAAGATAATAATTCTAATACCGTTTTTGATGGAAAGAAAAAGTTATGATAATTATATTAAAACAAGGTTCAAACAAATCGGAAATCGCAAAACTTGAAGAAAACCTTCGCGCCAACGGTCTTAAAACCAACCTCATCGAAGGCGTGGAGAAAAGTATAATCGGACTTATCGGCGACACAAGCAAAATCGACCTCGACAGCCTCTACGCGCAAGACTGCGTTGACGTTGTTCAGCGTATCCAAGAAACATACAAGAACCCGAACCGCAAAATGCACCCCGAAGACACAGTTATCGACGTCGGCAACTTGAAAATCGGCGGCGGCTCGCTCCAGATAATAGCGGGACCCTGTTCGGTTGAATCGGAAGAACAGATTATGTCAACCGCAAGGGCGGTTAAGGAAGCGGGCGCAACGATGCTTCGCGGCGGCGCATTTAAGCCGAGAACTTCGCCCTATGCGTTCCAAGGGCTTCGCGGCGAGGGGCTTAAGCTTCTTATTAAGGCGCGTGAGGAAACGGGGCTGCCTATTGTTACAGAGATAATGTCAGCCGACGATCTGCCGCTTTTTGAAGACATTGACGTAGTACAGGTCGGCGCAAGAAATATGCAGAACTTCGAGCTGTTAAAGGAACTCGGCAAGACGAAAAAGCCGATTTTATTAAAACGCGGTCTTGCGAATACTATCGAAGAACTCTTAATGTCCGCCGAGTATATAATGTCGGGCGGGAACAAAAACGTAATCCTCTGTGAACGCGGTATACGCACCTTCGAGACGATGACCCGCAACACCCTCGACATTTCCGCCGTGCCGCTATTAAAGCAAAAATCGCACCTCCCCATCTGCGTTGACCCTTCCCACGCGGCGGGGGTAATATCGCTTATCGAACCGCTCTCCCTCTCAAGCATTATTGCCGGGGCGGACGCGCTTGAAATTGAAGTCCACTGCGACCCGAAGAAGGCATTATCGGACGGCGGACAGCAGCTTAAGCCCGAATCTTTTGCTGAAATTATGGTGAAGATAAAATCCCTCTGCGGCTATCTCGGACGAAAATTAGGGTAAACTTTATGAAAACTATCCGCGTTAATACCTCAAAGCCCTACGAAGTGTATATAGGACACGGCTTGATAGACCGTATCACCGATTTTATCCCGAAAAAGTACGGAAAGTACGCAGTAATAACCGACGACAATGTTGCCTATTTTTACCTTGAAAGGGTAATAAAAGCCCTTCCCGACAAGACACCGAGCTATATCTTTCCGCACGGTGAAGCTTCAAAAACCCTCGCGGCAACCACAAAGATTTACAGCTTTTTGTCCGAAAACGAACTCACCCGGAATGATTGCATAATCGCGCTCGGCGGGGGAGTAACAGGGGATATGGCAGGGTTCGCCGCCGCAACCTACCTTCGCGGGATTGATTTTATACAAGTCCCCACTTCCCTCCTTGCGCAGGTTGACTCGTCTGTCGGGGGGAAAACGGGCGTTGACCTTCCGACCGGGAAAAACCTCGTCGGTGCTTTCCACCAACCCGCCGCCGTTATTATAGACACAGACTCCCTCGAAACGCTGCCGCCCGATTATTTCAAGGATGGCTTGGGCGAAGTGTTAAAGTACGGCTTGATTCGTTCAAATGAAATAACGGAGCTGCTCTTGTCCCATGATATAGACAGCATAAAAACGGTGATTGACGAGCTCGTTTATCGCTGTATTGACATTAAGCGTGAGATTGTTGAAAATGACGAATTTGAAAAGAATGAGCGGAAACTTCTTAACTTCGGGCATACCTTCGGGCACGCTATTGAGCGGCTTGAAAACTTTAAGGGAATGTCCCACGGGCTTGCGGTTGTCGCCGGCATGAAGATTGTTTCAAGGCTCACGCACAACAACGACGTTCTGAATATCCTTGATATAATCTCCGAGAAATACGATTTAACACGTGCGGTGAATTTTACCGAATCGGAACTTTTAGAAGCGGCAATGACCGACAAAAAACGCTCCGGGAATGCGATTGACCTTGTTGTATGCAGATTGTCGGGCGAGAGTTTTGTACAAAATATCAGTTTAGAAAACTTAAGGCAAATGTGTGAATGAGCGACTGCCGTTTTTACGGGAAAAGGTATCGAAATTAACCTCCGCGCCCGGCGTATATCGGATGCGGGACAAGAACAACAAGATTATCTATATCGGCAAGGCGAAAAACCTCAAGAATCGCGTGACGAGTTATTTCCGCGATACGGAGCATACGCCGAAGGTCGAGAAGATGGTCTCGCTTGTTTATGACTTCGATTTTATCGCAACGAAGACCGAATACGAGGCGCTTGTGCTTGAATGTTCGCTTATCAAGCAGGAGATGCCGAAGTACAATATTAAGCTTAAAGACGTTCGCGGGTATTCGTATATACGCCTCTCGGACGGGTTGTACCCGCGCTTTTCGGCGGTTATGAACGAGCAAAAACCGGGCGAATATTTCGGTCCGTACATGAGCCATTATATATCATCGCAGACTGTCAGGGAGATAAACCGCGTTTTCCTCCTCCCGACCTGTAAAAGGCGTTTCCCCGAAGATTTCGCGAAGGGGCGAACCTGCCTTAACTTCCATATCAACCTTTGTATGGGGGTCTGTACCGGGAAGATTCCGGCGGATTACTATGCCGAAATAATCGCGGACGCAAAGCAGTACATCAAGGACGGAAGCGAAACGAGCGTAGAACGCCTCACATCACAGATGGAAAAGGCGGCGGAGGAACTCGATTTTGAGCGCGCCGCACTCCTTCGCAACCGCATTGCGGCGGTAAAAAAGGCAGCCGAACGCCAGTACATTATCGACGACGAGATGAAGGACACCGATGTTATCGCGCTGTCTCGAAACGGGAGCGAAATATGCGCGGCGGTGCTTTGTTATCGGAACGGAAGGCTTGTTGACCGCGGGGAGTATTTCTTGGGTGAGGCGGAAACCGTCTCGGATATGTACGAAGACTTTATCTTGGAGTATTATACCTTCGAGCCGGAAAATGAAAACGAGATAAGCCGCGAAATTCCGCGAGAGATTATTACCGCAGACGACCTTGAAAACGCGGAGATTTTGGAACAGCTTCTCAGAGAACGCGCCGCCCATGCTGTCGATTTATCGAATCGAAAACGCGGCAGGGGAGCAAAACTCTTAGAGCTTGCGAAGGCTAACGCGTCCGACTCGCTTGCCTTAAAGCTCGGGCGTACAGGCAAGGAAGTTAACGCGCTTGAAGAGCTTCAAAAACTCTTGGGGCTTGGTAAAACGCCCGAAATAATCGAAAGCTACGACATATCAAACACCGGGAGCCAGACGATGGTTGCCGGAATGGTTGTCTTTGAAAACGGACGACCCGCAAAAAAATTCTACAAGAAATTTTCGATAAAAACACAAGCCATCCAAAACGACTACGGGAGCATGGCGGAGGTTATAGAGCGGCGGTTCAGGCGGTATTTAGACGAAGACGAGAAGGACGAGGGCTTTAAACGTCTGCCGGATTTAATTCTGCTTGACGGCGGTATCGGGCAGGTTAATGCGGTTAAGCCGATTCTTTCGGACCTCGGGCTCGATATTCCGCTTTTCGGCATGGTTAAGGACGGAAAACACCGAACAAGAGCGATTGCAACGGGAGGCGGAGAGATTGCCTTCCCGGCTAATAAATCCGCATTTTTCCTTGTAACGCAGATTCAAGACGAAGTCCACCGCTTTTCGATAACCTATCAGAGAAGCAAGCACAAAAAAGAAAGCCTGTCTATCGGCTTAACCGCGATAAAGGGAATCGGCGAAAAGAAGGCGGCGAAGCTTCTTAATTCTGCCAAGACCAAGATTGAACTTAAGGCTTTAACAGCCGATGATATAGCAAAAATTTTAGGCGTAAAATCCGAAACCGCAGAGGCGGTGCACGATTACATTTCAGAGATTTAAGGAGTACCAATGAACACAAGCAGTTACGAATCCCCCTTCTGTACACGTTATGCAAGCAAGGAAATGCAGTATATCTTCTCGGCGGATAAGAAGTTTTCAACATGGCGGAAACTTTGGGTTGCGCTTGCGAGAGCGGAGCATAACCTCGGTTTGCCGGTGACAAAAGAACAGGTTGAAGAACTTGAAGCGAACGTTAATAATATCGACTATGCGGTTGCAGCGGAGCGCGAAAAAATCGTCCGCCACGACGTTATGGCGCACGTTTACGCCTATGGGCAGGTATGTCCGAATGCTGCCGGGATAATTCACCTCGGCGCAACTTCCTGTTACGTCGGTGACAACACCGATATAATCGTAATGCGGGACGGTCTAAACCTAATCCGCCGCAAGCTCATTAACGTTATCGCGAACCTTAAAAACTTCGCCGAAGGCTACGCAGACCTTCCCTGCCTTGCCTATACCCACCTCCAGCCCGCGCAGTTAACGACAGTCGGGAAGCGCGCTTCACTCTGGCTTAACGAGCTTTATTCCGATTTTGAAGAACTCGAATTCCGCATAAATTCGCTTGCGCTTTTAGGTTCAAAAGGCACAACCGGTACACAGGCTTCGTTTATGGAACTCTTTGAAAACGACGACGAAAAGGTAACGGAGCTTGAACGACAGATAGCGGCGGAAATGGGCTTTGAAAAAGTTGTTCCCGTTTCTGGACAAACCTATTCAAGAAAGGTTGACTACAACGTTTTATCGACCCTTTCGGGAATAGCGCAGTCGGCTATGAAATTCGCCAACGACCTCCGAATTCTGCAAAATTTTAAAGAGATGGAAGAACCTTTTGAGAAAAATCAAATCGGCTCCTCGGCAATGCCGTATAAGCGTAACCCCATGCGCAGTGAGCGTATCTGCGCCCTCTCACGGTATGTTTGCGTCGACGTGTTAAACGCCGCTTTTACGGCGGGGACCCAATGGTTTGAAAGAACGCTTGACGATTCCGCGAATAAGCGAATTGCGGTTGCGGAGGGATTTTTGGGGGTTGACGCGATACTTAATATTATGCTTAATGTATCGGCGGGGCTTGTCGTTTATCCAAAGGTAATAAGAAAGCGGGTTATGGCGGAACTGCCCTTTATGGCGTCCGAAAACATAATGATGGACGCGGTTAAGCGCGGCGGCGACAGGCAGGCTCTCCACGAGCGAATCCGCGAACACGCTATGGCGGCGGGCAAACAGGTTAAGGAAGAGGGGCTTGATAACGACCTTATCGAGCGGATTGCTTCCGACCCGATGTTTGACATAACCGCATCACA
>JAISGY010000027.1 GCA_031262835.1 Ruminococcus sp. | reverse complement strand
CGTTACAAACGTTCTCGGCTACGGTTCGCAGCACGGCGGTCACAAATACCGCGGCGTAGAAATCGACTCCCAGCTCCTGCCTAAGATTCAAATCGACGTTGTTATAAGTAAGGTTCCCCTCGACACCATGATTCAGGCAGTTAAGCAAGTCCTCTACACCGGCAACATCGGCGACGGTAAAGTCTTCATCTATGACGTTAAGAATGTTATCAAGATTCGCACAGGTGAAGAAGGCTATGATGCTCTCCAAGACGCCGCAATCGGCGATGAATAATTAAAAATACCAAGATAAACCGTCGAAAATGCTCGGCGGTTTATTTTTGGTAAAATTATACTTGACTTTCAGCATTGGTTGGTTTATAATTATAACTGTAATGTTCATTTGCGGAGTTTAAAATGTTAGAAGTTATTTTATTGGGTACCGGCGGTATGATGCCCTTGCCCAAGCGGTTTTTGACGAGTATGTATTTAGAGGTTGAAGGGACAGCTATTGTTATCGACTGCGGGGAGGGGACGCAGGTTGCAATGCGGAGGGCGGACTGCAAGATGTCGAGGGTTGAACTGCTCCTAATCACGCATTTCCACGCCGACCATGTTTCGGGCTTACCGGGGCTTTTATTGTCCCTCGCGAACGGCGGGAAGACGGGGAAGCTTATTATTGCCGGTCCGAAGGGACTGCGGCGGATTGTTGAGGCTTTAACTATTATATGTCCGGGGCTGCCGTTTGAACTTGATATCAGGGAGCTTAACGTACGCGAGCCCTCGGTTTTTGAATTCGGGGGGAAAGAGGACAAGAGCTTCAACCACGCGAATATGCCGATTTTCGACGTTACCGCTCTGCCATTAAGGCACCGCACGCCCTGTCTCGGCTACTTTATCGAGCTTAAGCGTCCGCCTGTCTTTAACCCTACGAAGGCAAAGGAGCTTGAAGTGCCGCTTGAACTCTATCGCACGCTTCATTCGGGGGAGACTGTAACCTTGCCTGACGGGCGTGTTATAACCACTTCGATGGTTACGGACGGCAACAGAAAGCCCGTTAAAATCGGATACTCCACCGATTCCGCCCCCTTTATGCAGATTGCCGATTTCGCTCATGAGGCAGATCTTTTCATCTGCGAGGGAATGTATGCTGACGATGCCATGCGGGAGCGGATGGAGGACAAAAAGCATATGCTCTTTTCGGACGCGGCAAGGCTTGCTAAGGCTGCGAACGTGAAGGAACTGTGGCTGACGCATTTTTCCCCCGCCGAACTTAACCCCAAGGACGGGCTTCCTAATGTGCGAAGATTATTCGCGAATACTGTAATACCGTTTGACGGTTACCGCAAGACGTTAATTAAGTAGGCTTTTGCACCTCTTTTGCAAGGTAAAGAATTCCTATTAAATTCGGGATTAACATCAAAGCGTTGAAGATGTCGGAAAGCTGCCAAACCGCCGCAACATTGACAACCGCCCCGACAACGACAAGCGCAAGGTATAAGAAGACATAGCCCTTTTTGACAATGGTGTTGCCGGTGAGGTAATCGACCGCCTTTTCGCCGTAAAACGACCAGCCGAGGATTGTCGCGAAGGCGAAGATAACCGTTGAGATTTTAATGAAAACCCCGGCGAACTGCCCGAGACCGCTCCCAAATGCCGTGCTGACGGCGGTTACGGTGTCGCCGTCAATTGCGGTTTTTGTCGTAAGGATAACGAGCGCGGTAACAGTGCAGCAGATTAGGGTGTCGATAAAGACTTCGAGCATCGCCCACATTCCCATGACGCTTCCGTCTTTGCAGTCGGTTTCGGTATGGACAAAGACGGAGCTGCCCATTCCGGCTTCGTTCGAGAAAATTCCGCGCTGAAGTCCTATTGTAACGGCGTATTTGATGAGCGCGCCGCTTATGCCTCCGCCGACGGCACTAATGCCGAACGCGCCTTTAAAAATGCTTTCAAAGGCGTAGGGAATGTTTTTGTAATTTATCAAGATAACGACAACTGCGCCTATAATGTAAAAAAGCGAAATAAGCGGAATAATCCGTTCGGAAGCGGCGGCGATACGCTTTGCGCCGCCGATTATTACTAACCCTGCAAAAATTGCAGTAATTATACCGATTGTAATTTTTAAAGCTACGCTCCCGCTCGACAGCGCGCCCGAAATCGCGCTCGATTGGGTCATGTTCCCGACGCCGAACGACGCAAGCACCGCCGCTGCCGCGTAAAAGACCGCGACCGGTTTTGCCAAGCCTTTTTCAAGGTAGGTTAACGCGCCGGAAGTCTTGCTCTTCTTGTTCTTATAGACAACGCCGAGGTAGTTTTCGGCATAGGCTGTCCCCATTCCGAAAAGGGCTGAAACCCACATCCAAAAGACCGCGCCCGCTCCGCCGAGGCTTATTGCGGCGGCAACACCGACAATGTTTCCCGTCCCCATCGACGCGGCAAGGGCGGTTGAGAGTGCCTGAAAGCGCGAGATTTCCCCGCCTTTTTTTGAAGATTTTGCAAAAATTGTGTTCCGCAAAATTTTCGGCAGGTTAAATTGCAAAAAACCGATTTTAACGGAAAAAATAATCCCGGTGACTAAAATCAGCGCGATTGTTCCATATCCCCAGAAGAGTAAATTAATCTTTTCGAGCATAATATTAATAAAAACGATTGCCAAAAATGCTTTAATTATGACGAAGAAATATTACGCCGACACCGATTCTATAAACGCGCTCCGACTGATAATCTTTATCGGTTTTTGCATTACTGTCGGTGGGCTTTATTTCCTCTTTCTGTGGCTTCATAAAACCTATCCCGACTACTTTCGGATTGATATTACGACTGTGCCGGAGGTTATGATTATCGCATTAATCGTCTTGCTTACAATTATATATGCCGTCTTCGCCGGGATTATTCTGCCCAAGTGGTTCGACACGGCGCGATACAGCGTTTCCTTCGAGACGATCTCAGCCGAAACGGGCGTGATAATCCGCTCGAACAGGCGGATGATGATGTCGGCGGTGCAGTATGTTACCTCCCTTCGATTCCTGCGCTTCAACGCCGTGATGATTCACGCGTCGGGCGGGCGGATGATTATCCCCTTCCTCTCCGACGCCGACACGGATGATTTTATCAAGAAAGCCGAAAATCTTCTTACAAACAGGGGGGGCTTATGACAGAATTTGTCCTTCAACACCCCCTCGCGCTTTTAACCTATTCAAAGCGCAAGTTCTGGCTGCTCCTTATACCGATTCTGCGCCGCCTTATTGTCTATAATTTCAATGTAATAGAATGGATTTCGTGGGGCCTTTGGGACCTTCTTCTCCTCGCGCTCTTGGCGGTAGTAATATTGCTTCAATATTTCACCTTTCGGTATAAATTCACTGAAAATGAACTTATAGTAAAGACAAATTTCTTCATACGCTCGATTTACAAGGTAAGTTACAACAAAATTTCGCTTCTCTCTTCAAGGGAAACCTTCTGGAGCAGACCTTTTCGCGCCGTTAAACTTCAAATTGAGTCGGAGGCAAAGTCCGCATTCAATGCGCGCAAAGCCTCCGATGTCGTAATTTTCACCGACAAAAGAACTGCGGAGCGCGTTTTAAGACGCTTCCGCAGCCGTTTTTCGGACACCGCCAAAAAAAGGCAGACGGTAAGTTACAAAAACCCGCGCTCGATGCTCTTCTTGTATTCGATTCTGTTCTCGAGCGCGTATTCCGGCGGGATTTACCTTGTAATCCTCCTCTATCAGAGCGCAGACATTATCTCCGATACCCTCGGTATCTATTACAGCGATATTTTAGACAGGTTCAGGACGCTTTTTAACAATATCTTTATCGGGGTTTCGGACGGACTTATCTTAATATTCGTAATAACCGCCTGCGGGTACCTTTATTCCTTCGTTTCAAATATCTTAAGGCTGCAAAATTACCGCTTAACTATGAGAGGGCGGTTGATTGAAATTAAAGGCGGGTATTTTTCACGCTGGAATTTTTACATTAACCGCGATTATGTAAATTACACTGACATAAGGCAGAACATGATAATGAAGATATTTGGGCTTTATTCGATTAACATCGGCTGTACGGGCTACGGGCGGCGCGAAATTCCCGTATTTATCCCGATTACGGAGCTTCCGAAGGGAGGAGCTGCGCCGCTTATGTTTTTAAGAACGACCGATACTTCCCTTTTACAAAAAAAGCCGAAATTCAAAACCGCGAAGTCCTCCTTTTTGAAACTCACGTGGCTGCCTATGCTTTTTATTGTCGGCTTTGCCATCGGTTTTATTGCCCTCCGAAATTCTTTGCCTAACTTCACAAGGCTCTATCTGTTCTTGCTCATAATGGCGGAGATTCCGTCTGTGCTTTACCTCGCTGCTTGTATTACGGAATATTTAACAGGCGGGATAAGTTATGATGATAAACATTTTGCGGTCTATTATCGGAAAGGATTGTCCGAACATATGGTAATTGTTCCCGCAAACAAGGTAAGCACAATCCGCGAAACAAAAACATTTCTCGGAAATCGACATAAAATATCAAATATAACTATAATTACCTGCGGCGAACGGGGTGTAAAACATAGGGCACGGAGTGTAAAATCGTTTGAACTTGACATATTATAAGTGAAAGAATTTGTTCTCTAAAATTCAAGGAGGTTTTTATGATTAAAATTTACTCTTCCCATACCTGCCCGTACTGCGAGAAGTTAGAACGCTATTTCGACAGCTTAGACCTTCACTACGACAAAATCTATATAGACGACAGCCGGGATAACCTTAAGGAATTGGTCGCCTTGACGGGTATTGCCGGAGTACCTGTTACCGTCTTCGAGAGCGGCGAATATGTTATCGGTTATGACAGGGAGAAGATTGACAAGCATCTTGATGCAAAAAAGGCTAAGAAGCCCGCGAAGGTAAAGGTTGTCCGCGCTGTTAAACCCGCGTGAATAGGAGGAGATATGAAAAAATGTTCTGTAATTATCGGGAGTCTTCGTAAAAACTCGAATTCCCTTGCGGTCGGGAAGGCAGTCGAACAGTTTTTATATGAAACCGGCGAATTTGAAGTCTCCTTCCCCGATATCGGGAATCTGCCGCTCTTTTCGGAAGACCTTGAAGGCAGTCCGCCCGAAACTTGGGTAAATTTTCGCGCTGAGATTGCGTCTTCGGACTGTCACCTCTTTATTACCCCCGAGTATAACCGCGGTTATCCCGCCTGCATAAAAAACGCGCTTGATATAGGCTCACGCCCGAACGGCAAGTCGGTTTGGGGCGGTAAACCCTCCGCTGTTATCGGTGTTTCCCCCGGAAAAATCGGCGCGGCGTTAGGTGTCGCCCAGCTTAAACAGGTTCTGTCATTCCTAAACATACCTCTTCTAATGCAGCCTGAATGTTACATTCAAGCAGACAATAGTTTTACCGACGGCAAGGTCGGTGACGGCGGCACTCGCGATTTCATCAAGCTTTTTACAACGAAATATGTTGAATTTGTTAATAGGTAAATTAAAAATGCGCCGCTCACAGCCGGTGCATTTTTTACGCTTTTATTTTCGGGGTGACGTGTTTTTTGCGCTTGCGGTAGGCTATTGCAACGTGGACGACTTGGCGCAGGACGGCGTTGCGGTGGTGTCCCTTGAGGTACTCGGCGCGCAGGAAATCGTCCTTTGAACGAATTTTAATAAGCGCGTGGGGGCAGCGGTCAATCACCGCCGACAGCATATCCGCAAAGCACCTCTCGCACCTACAGCAGCCGAAACGTTCAATCGCCGCCGGCATAAATTCGCTCGCAAGCTCGGTTATAATATCAAGGTCGAATTCCTCGCCGGGGTTGTAGTGACGGACGGGAGACGACTTTTGCTGCAATATTAAATCCCCCCCAAACGATTCGTCAAGGAAGGGGTTGTCGGGTCTGCTTCCGCTCGTTAAAAGCTTCATCAGCGCGGGAGTCTTATGCGATTTTTTACCGATTGTTTTTGTTTCGGGCATTTATTTATTCCGTAAATTCAAAAAATATGCCGGAGCGGAGGGGGTTATCGGGTGGTTAAAAAATCTCGGGGTATAAAAGTTTTGCAAGGGTCATGTAATCTCTTGCCGCTCTGCAGGTGGGCGAATAGATATTTAGGGTTTCCTGATGTGCGGGAGCTTCCGCCGCCGCAACCGAACTTGTTATCTTTACCGGAAGGACTTCGGTTCCGAACTGGTTGGCAACAAGCCTCACCATCTCTTCAACCTCCGCCGCAAGGAGCTGTTTCCCCGCCGGGCATTTTGTCAATAAAATTCCGCGTGTCCATAACTTTTTGTTGTAGTATTTTTTTACGGCGATAATCGTCTCTTTAAGCTGTGTTAAGCCTTGAAGCGACAATATTTCGGGTGTCATCGGGATTATAAGCTCGTCCGCGGCGGTGTAGGCGTTAATTGTAAGTACAGAGAGCGCGGGAGGGGTGTCAATAATTATGAAATCGTACTTGTGTTTAACGGTTTTGAGCAGTTCCTTGAGGACAAATTCCCGCCGCACCGTCGTCATTTCAAGTTCAGACCCTGAAAGGACAATATTCGACGTTATAACGTCGCACATATCGGTTGTCTTAATCGCCTGTTCGATGGTGCATTTTGCGTTTAGGGCGTCGTGGATGGTGTAACCGTCGTCCTCTGCACCGAGTGAAAAGGAGAGGTTGCCCTGCGGGTCCATATCAATCGCAAGCACAGATTTATCGCGCGAACGGAAAATCCCCGCAAGAGATGCACAGGTGGTTGTTTTACCGACGCCGCCTTTTTGATTTGTAACTACAATGACTGTTGACATATTAGCAAATCCTTATAGACGCTGATATTGACTGTTTTGCAGCTCTTCTTTTTTGCGGCGGCGTTCGCGTTCGGCAAGCTGACAATCGAATATAAAGCGAGAGAGGCGTTCTTCTTGGGCACCCGTTACGACTAAAAATTTCGCGCCATAACCCTTAACGCTGCCGTCGGGGTTCTTTTGTACACGTAAAATCTCGCTTAGAAGCGACATTTCGCCGTCGATGAAGATTACCTGTAATTGGTCGCCTGTAACAAATTCCTGTGCCTCGCAGGAAAAGAAAATACCGCCGAGGTTAAGATCGGAGAAGTGGATTGGGAGGGGCGGATCGAATGGGGTTATCTCCTCGTCGCGGATCATGTAGGTTGCGGTTCCGTAAAAATCGACGGGAACTTTATAGAAACGCCGGCGTTCTTCGAGGGCAAGTCCGTCGCCGACGTGAAAATTCATCTGTGTTTCCGAGCCTAAGTCAACTTCTGTCATATATTTCATACGAAGCCCGGTAAGGTATTCAAAGATAACGGTAATTTTAGAGCCTTGGAAGAGGACGGGAAGGTCTTTCGATTTAACAACAACAAGGTCGGCTTTCTTAATCCTGAAGAAATCCTTCGGGAAAGAAATTTTATCCGCCGGCACTGAAAAGAGTATACGATCGTTATTATCGTACACAGTCAGCTTTTGGATACGTTCTTTGTTAATCATAAAAAACCGGACCCCCGAGGAGAGAATAAAAAAGCTTAAAAACCTCTACTATAGATTATACTAAATTTCATAGCAAAAATCAATAGAGAAGAGGGAAAAAAATAAGAATTTATTTTGAACAAATAATAAATTATTTAAAAATAAAGTAAATTTTGTTAAAAAAGGAGTACGGAATAATCTTCCGTACTCCGCAGACGCAAAAGAATTATGGGCATCACTAAAAGACGTTCTTCAAACGCTTGTCACCGGCTAAACGCAGGGTTTAGTTTCTGCCGGGGTTCATTCTTGCGAAGCAATCGCTGCAATAAACAGGACGGCCTTCCTTGGGTCTGAAGGGGATTCTTGCAACGCCGCCGCAGCTGTCGCAGGTAGCTTCGAAC
>JAISGY010000067.1 GCA_031262835.1 Ruminococcus sp. | reverse complement strand
AGTTATCTTGAACTCCGGCGAATATACCTTGTTTTTACTTCCTTTTTTGCGCATAAAAACTGCACCCTTTCAGTATATCATCTTTTTTATCAGATGTCTATACTTTTGGGTGCAGTTCAGTGATTTTACGGCGGGGGGATTTTTTATTGCGGCATTTTTGAGATGAGGTATTTTTCGAGCCAAGGGGTGGACTTCACGACAATGATTTTGCCATCGCTCTTTTTGGCGGCAAGAAACGGACTGCCGCCGGAATTGTCGGTTATATACGCCCTGTCGGATTCAGCCACTACATCAAACATTAACTGCATACATTTTTCGTAACGTGAAATTATTTTATCTGTAGGGACATCATGCCCGCCGTGAAGAACGCGCTCTTTTACCCGCGCAATATTTATTTCCGGCGAATTTGTCGAAACATATTCGGTGTGTATTTTATAACCTTGTCTTTTTGCGTAGCGAATGAACTCAAGTTTTTCAGGCGTCGAAAGAACCGTTTCTATTGTGAATGAATTTCCAAGCGCGATTTCCTGATATCTCGCAGCTTCGGCTTTCTGCATAGCCGCTATGTACGGCTCGAATTTATCTTTGTCTTTGGTCGCGACGAAATTGTCGGGGCAGATATAATTTCCGGCACAAATTGAACGTTTTATACTTGCTTGTATTATTGTAGATTTTCCGCTCCCATTCGGACCCGCAAATATATAAAGTTCCTTCATGTTAAACACCTTGCGGCTTAAAAAGTTTAGAAAACGCTATCGCGCCGTCACGCGCTGTTTCGTTCGCACGTTTGTCGAGGAATTCCTTGACAATTTCGTACGGAGTTATGCTGTTTGATTTCATTTCGTTATTTCGCAAAGTTATTATTTCGTTGATTTTTTCGTCACTCATAACCTCACCTCTTAATTTCCTTGCATTTCGTTAAGGAACTCCTCCGGCGAAACCGCCGTAACGACGCCGTTTGTATGTAGCTTTATGTCGCGTGTAATAATATATTCAACCTTGTATTTTAGCGCGCACTGTACAATAAGTGCGTCCTCAAAGTCTGCAATAGGAAGCTTCATCGCGCTTTTGCAATCCTCCCCGTCAATCGCCGCAACTTCAAAGTTTTCGAGGAGGTAGTTGAGCATATAACGAGCTTCAGGGACGTTTTTTTCTTTTGAACAAAAGTAAAATATATCTGCCAGTGAATTTGCAGAAATACAACATTCGATTTTTTTCTCGACGGCGAGATTTAGAATGATATCTGCTTCTTGATAAAAAAGCTTTCGTTTAATGAGCGAATCCAAAACCACGTTCGTATCAAGCAGAATCATACTTCTGAAATTCTCCTCATTTTGATTTCGTCAAGGCTCACGTCAGGCAGAGTTCCGAAAAGTTGTGAAATGTGCGTAACTTTTTCGGGGATATGCTTCTCATACCACTTCGGCTCGTCTGCTTCCTCCTCTGTATTAACACGTGTTAAAAACGCATCGAAGATTAATACAAACGCGTCCAAATCCCTGTCGGGGATTAGGTCAATATTATTTTTCAGTTTTTCCCTCGTCATAATAATCACTCCTTAAAACATTATACGCAAAACCGCAAACTTTACTCATACCTAAGCGCATCAATCGGGTCGAGCTTCGCGGCTTTATTTGCGGGGTAATAGCCGAAGAAGATACCGATAACCATCGAGAAGGCGACGGAGATTGTGATTGCGGCGATGGAGGGCGAGGTGCGGAGGGTTATTCCGCCGAGCTGGTCGGCAAGAACCATCATCATGACTTCCCCGACGACAACCGCACCGATAATCCCGAGGATAACCCCGATAACGCCGCCGATTGTACAAAGGATAACCGATTCGATTATGAACTGGAAGCGGATAGCGGTGTTCGGCGCGCCGAGAGCCTTCCTTACGCCGATTTCGCGGGTGCGCTCGGTTACGGAAACGAGCATGATATTCATAACGCCTATCCCGCCGACAAGGAGTGAAATCCCGGCAATCATCGCGAGGATTCCGCCGGTGAGCGCGAGGGCGTCGTTAATCATCGCAAGGTCGTTTTCCATGGTGTAGGTCGTAACTTGATAAGCGTCGTTGTTTTTATAGAAACTGTTGTTGAAAAAGCTTATGATGTTGTCCGAAAGCTCCGAAGCGGGAACATCTGCCTTGCCGATTATGTTAAAATACTGGTAATACCCCTCAACAGGGTCCTGCCCCGTCATGCGGCGCGCCGTCGTTATCGGAATATCGCAGTCGTATGTACGGGAGAACATTCCCGACATAATCGACGCTTCGTATTCATACACCCCGACAACGGTAAAGTCAAGCACGGTCGTTGACGCCTGCCAACCCCCCTGCTGCACATTAACGGTAACAACCTGCCCGAGCGCGCGCCTTGCACTACCGAACATCTCCTCCGCCATATCGGAGGGGATATTTATAACGTAGCGCATCTTCTCATTGTCTTCGTCCGAAATCTGTCTGCCGGCGATAATATCGGTCGTCCCGGCGGTTAAACCCTCGTTGGTTTGCCCCGTAAGGCTGACAGAGTAGTCGTCCCCGTCCTGTTCGGCGGTGTTGCGGACTGTCCCACGCCCCGCGGAGGTCGTAACCCAAACGTAATCAATATCGTCCCCCATCCGCTCTTTCAGACGCTCAATCATGGTGTCGGAGATAAGGTCCGCCTGCGTCATCCACTGGGATTCGCGGGTTGCGTTCGGCTTCCCTTGAAGCATGACTTGGACAAGATTGGTAACGCCGAGGTCGTCAATTGTCCCGGTGAAGGTATTTTGAATCATCGTTCCGAGTGAAGTAATAAGGATAACGGCGGAGATACCGATAATTATCCCGAGCATGGTGAGGAACGAGCGCATCTTATTGCTCTTTATGCCATTGAAGGCAACGGCAATGTTTTCAAGTAAATTCAAGCCGCACCTCCGGTCATTATATCTGAAACTATGCAGCCGTCCGCAAGTGTAATAATCCTGTCGGTCTCGGCGGCAAGTTCGGGGTTGTGAGTAATTAAGATAATGGTCTTGCCCTGTTCGCGGTGGAGCTTGTGGAAAAGGTCCATAACCATCCGTCCGGTCTTTGTATCGAGCGCGCCTGTCGGTTCGTCCGCAAGGACAATCGAGGGCTCGTTAACCATAGCGCGGGCGATTGCGACACGCTGTTTTTGCCCGCCCGAAAGCTCGTTCGGCATATGCTTCATGCGGTCGGTCATGTCAACCATCTCAAGAAGCTCCTTTGCACGCCTCGTCCGCTCTTTCTGCGGAACCCCCGCGTACATCATCGGAAGCTCAATATTCTTAAGCGCAGTCGTCCTCGAAATGAGGTTGAACGTCTGGAACACAAACCCAATCTTCCGACACCTTATCTCCGACAGCGTCTTGTCCTTGCTTTTTGCAATATCAAGCCCGTCAAGGATATAAGAGCCGCCCGTCGGCTTGTCGAGCGCGCCGATAAGGTTCATCAGCGTCGATTTCCCCGACCCCGACTGCCCGACAACGGACAGAAACTGCCCCTCCGGAACGTCAAATGTAAGCCCGTGCAAAATTTCAAGCTCGTTCGGCGTACCGACATAGAACGACTTGTATATGTTTTCCATGTGGATTATAGTCTTATCAGTCATCTTGTCACCCGTCTTTACATTCCCGGAGGTGGTGTTCCGCCGCCGGGTCCGCCTGCGCCTGACGGTATTACCGCGACGCCGCCTGCGGCTCCCATAGCTTGCGCTAAAATCTCTTGGTCCATAACGGATACGACTTGACCGTCTGTAATACCCTGCGGACGTGTTAATAGGATTGTTCCGGCTTCAATTTCGCCGGCGGTAACGGGTGTAATCTCAATATAGAAACTTGTCTCAAGCCCGGTCTTGACGTAAACCTTCTTGGCGTTATAGACGCTGACGAGACCGCCGGTTTGGGCTGTCGCGGGGCTTTCAACCTTCACCGCGGTGAAAACGTAGTCCCCGCCGTCGTCATGCGCGATAATGTCGGAAGAAACGGAAAGCACGTCTTTTGCTTCCTCGAGGATAATATTAACCCGCGCCGTCATACCGATTAAGAGTTTCGTGTCGGTTGAAGTTACGGCAACAGTCGCCTTGAAAGAACCCGTCCCCGCATCGTCGCCGGTTGCGGCTTTTGCTGCGGCGGGTGCTATTGATTCAATTATGCCATCGTAAGAAAGACTTGTCATTGCGTTCGGAACGATTTCGCATTTAAGGTCGGTCGAAACGTCCGGTATATCGTATTCGGAGATTGCAACGTTTATAATAAGGTCGTCCGGGTCCTCAATTACGAACAGAACCCCTGTCGGCGCAATCCCCTCCGCAACGTTCTCGTATGTTACAACCCCGTCGCAGGGCGAAGTAATTGTCGCTTCTTCAAGCTGGTCGTAAAGGTTTTCGAGGGCAACCTGCGCGGAGGTGTTGTCGGAACGGTCTCTTGCCCGCTGTGCTTGGGTTTTAAGGGTCTCAAGGCTGTTTCTTACCGTCTCTACCGTCAGGTCGTAGCTGTTCTTAGCCTTGTTAAAAGCGGTCTCGGCGTTTTCGAGCTGGGTTTCGAGTTGCTCAATCTGGTCGGAATTGCCCTTCGTAGTTGCGCGAAGCTGGAGCTCTGCGGATTCAATCTGACGGTTCGCGGAATCAATCCCCTTCTCCGCCTGTGTTACGGCGTTCTCCGCCTGTGTAACAGCGTTTTCCGCTTGATCTATTGCGTTTTCGTTCGCGTCGTCAACCTGCTTCTTCGCCTTGTCGTATGCCTTCTTCGCCGTCTCGAGGTTTTCCTCGGCAGTCTTTACGTCGTAGAGTTCCTTGAGGGTGGCAATCTTTTGTTTTGCCGCCTGCATAGCCTGTGCGTAGTCGGAAATACTGCTCCCCACGGGGATTTTGTCGGGGTTGCTCTGGTAATTGAGGTAGAGGGCAAGGGCAGTGTCGTACTCGTCCTCCGCTTCCTTTATCTCCTTACCGCTCTCGTCGGAGCGCGCCTTATCGCGGACTTCCTTTGCGTCGTCATATGCGTCGGTAACCTGCTTTATTGAATAGTAGTCCTCTTCCTTTTGGTTCTTGAGGGCTTTTTCCAAGTTCTCTTTTGCCGTATCGAGATTTTCCTTCGCGTTTTCAAGCGAAGTCTCAGCCGTTTCGAGGGAGGATTTCGCGTTTTCAACAGAGAGCTTCGCCGATTCATAACTTGAGTCGTCGGTCGTTCCCTTTGTCTTAACAGCGTCGTCGTAAGCCTTCTTCGCGGCAGTAAGAGCGGTCTCGGCGTTGTCGAGAGCGTTCTTTGCGGAAATTATCTGAGTGTTGTCATTGTTTTCAAAATCGCGGAGGGCATCATTATAAGCCTTCTCGGCATCGGTAATGTTGTAGCCGGTGTTCTGGTCGGAGGTATTTATTGCGGCTTCCTGCTCGTCGATTTTTTGCCTTAAAAGCTCGGTGTCAATTGTACAGAGGATATCCCCCTCTTTTACAACGTCGCCGACCTTCGCGTTAACCGTTTCGACAGGGTAAACAAGGTCCGAATAGACCTTATTAATATCGGAACTTTCGATCGTCCCCGAAGCGGTTATGTAATTTTTAAGGTCCTGCCGCTCGGCAAGTTCGGTTGAAACGCCGTTCATAGCGTTCATCGCCGCGAGCCCGGCGTTAACCTGATAAACAACGCAAGCCCCGATTCCGATAACCGCAGCAACCACCACCGGGATTATAATATACCTTTTTTTCATGTAATTTACTCCAGTCGAAATTTACTTTTCATTATAAATTTTAGCATACAATTTTGTTAATCGTATGATAAAACTATGAATTATTTGAAACATCTTTTGATATTATACAATAAATAATATCACTTGTCAAGTTACAATTCGGTTAAAAAAAGCCCGGCTGTGAAGTCGGGCTTAGTTAATTCAATCATCGAACAGTCCGCCGTAATTTTTGTCCGGCTTTTCGGGGTTAGAGAAGTCAATTCCGTCGGTAATCTCGTCAAAGAGACCTGAGTATTTTGAACCTTCGGAGATGGTGTCTTTTTCCTCCGCTTCGGGCTTTTCGGGTTCGGGCTCGTCGTCGAAGAGGTTGCCGTAGGTTTGAGTGGTAGGAGCGGAGAGCTCAGGCTCCGGTTCAGGTTCATCATCAAACAGCCCGCCGAAATTATCTTGAACAGGTTCTTCCGCCGGTTCTTCTTCCGCCGCCGGTGCTTCCTCCGCCGGTTCATCGTCAAATAAGCCGCCGAAATTGTTAGCCGGTGCTTCTTCCGCAGGCTCGTCGTCAAATAAACTGCCGTAATTATTTGCCGCAGGTTCTTCCGCCGGTGTAGGTGTGTAAACCTCGTCGTCAAACAAATTCCCATAAGATGCCGCAGGTTCTTCCGCCGGTGTAGGTGTGTAAACCTCGTCGTCAAACAGCCCGCCGAAACCGACTGACGCGGGTATTCCGAAATCTTGCTTGGCGGGAGCCGCCGCGAAGGGGCTTCTTGCCTGTCGGTTGCCGGCAGCGCGGATTGCGGAGGTGTCTTTAACCTTAAAGCTCTTGCAAACCTTGTTGAGTTCGGCAACGTGCCCGGTCATTTCCGAGCTTGACGCCGCCGCTTCCGATGCTGTCGCTGCGTTTTCTTGAACGATTTCGTTTAGTTCTTCAATTTGCTTTGTAATGTCCGCAATGGATCGCCGCTGGCGTTCCGATTCGTTTTTGAGTTTTGTTATGTATTCGATGTTCTCTTCGGAGATGTTTGAAACCGCCTTGAGACTGCTGTTGACTGTTCGGACAATCTGGTTGCCTTCGCGGACGGAGCGAAGACTCGATTCAATAAGGGAGGCAGTCGACTTCGCCGCTTCCGCCGATTTTAGGGCAAGGCTTCCCACCTCGTCTGCAACAACCGAGAACCCCAAGCCCGCCTCACCCGCTCTCGCCGCCTCGATTGAGGCATTGAGGGCTAAGATGTTAGTCTGGAAGGCGATGTCCTCGATAACTTGAATTACCTTTGAAATGTCTTTTGAACGCGCGTCAATATCGCGCATAGCCCCGACCATCTTCTTCATCGAGCGTTCGGCGGCGTCTGTTAATTTATCGGTTTCGGCAACCTTCCCGAGGGTAAAGACAGCAGCGTTAACGTTGTCTGAGGCGGCTTCGGCGACTTTTTCGACGTTCTCGGAAAGGGCGACGATGGTGTCGGCTTGGTCTGTGGCACGCCTTGCGAGGCGTTTTGAAACCTCGTCGATGTCGGAAGCCTCTGCCTTAACGCCGTCGGTTGCTTCTTGGATTGTGCCTATTGAGAGGGAGACCGCGTTAATCATGCTCTCTAAGGCAAGGTTCATCTTGTCTTGGTCCGAGCGGATAGTGATTGCGGCGGTGTAGTCGGACGCGGCAATTGTCGCTAAGATGTCCGATTGTTTTTTAATATCGACCGAAATGTCGAGGACAGCGTCGGCAAGCATACTCATTTCGCCGTCGAAGTCGCCCTCAACGGTTATGTTCATGTCGCCTTGGGCAAGCTTAACAGCCGCGTCTGTAACCTCGCTTATCGGTTTCGCGATAAGTTTATTGATAACTAAATATGTATAAACCCCTACGCCGCCGGCGGCAAGCAGCAGGATAAAGATTGCCATAAAAATGCGTATACCCAAAGATGACCCGGCAAATATAAAACTTTGCGCGATAACTACCGCAAGGGCGATTCCCGCCGCAATCAGTATTTTTATTGCCAGATTAAGACTAAGTTTACTCATATTACTTTTACTTCCAAGATTAGTTACGAGAGGTTATACTTCTAATTACAGTATAACATCATATGTTTAAAATGTCAAGGGGTTTTCACAATAAAAAGAGAGTCGTAAAGCTAACCCTCTTTTCACTTGGTATTTGGTATCTGCCATTATTTTTCAAGCTCTGCCTCAACTATGTCGAGGATTTCTTCCTTGCTTTTGCCGGTTTCCTTCAGTTTTCGGATTTCATTGAGCAGTTCAAGCTTCATGTTCGCTTGCGTGTTTTTTATTGCGTCTTCATACATTTTCATTGTAACATCGCCCATATTCACGTCTTCCATAACCCCCCTCCTCTCTAAAGCCGTTCGCTTGCCTTACAATATTATTATCCTACATTGAGTTTGCGCTGTCAACCGCAAAAATGTAAACTTATTATGAATACGTTATATCTTTTTTCCCGATAACAATCCCCGCAGGCGTAACATCAATAAATGCATAAGAAGGAACAAGCGAATCGCGCGGTTTTGCACAACTCCCCGGGTTTAGGACATGAATCCCGTCAATATAGTCTTGAAAATATCGGTGAGTATGCCCGAAACAGGCTACGTTGCAATTTAAATTCGCGGCAATTGCGGTTAACTTTTCCACCCCATAGTAAACGCCGTGGCGGTTGCCGTGGACGCAAAAAATCCTTGCCCCCGGAACGTCGACGACAAGTTGTGTCGGCGCGGTGGAGTTGTAGTCGTTGTTCCCGCGCACATAGCGAAAATCGACGGACGGGTGTTTCCGCATAAACGCGCTGACTTCGGGTTCGGTGTCGCCTAAGTGTACAAAAATCTCCGCTTTTTCCTCTTTTTTTGCGATATTTTCCAAAACGCGCTCGTTTCCGTGGCTGTCTGACAGGATTATTATCCGCACACTTAGCTCCTTTCCTGCATATAATATTAAAAAGAATATTGGAGATAAATTTATGCAAAATTTTAACTCAAAGAATATGGACCAACTTATCGGAATTTTAGCGCAGAAAGCCGGGGTCTCTAAGGACAAACTCGCCGCCGACCTCAAGGAAGGCAAGCTCGATTCCGCGATTGAAAATATGAACCCCGAACAAAAGGCAAAATTCAACCAGATTGTTTCAAATCCCGCACTCGCGAATATGTTTATCTCAAACCCCCAAGCGCAGGCACTTTACAAGAAATTTTTAGGCTAAAAAAGGCAGGTGTTTTCAGATGACCGAGACAACAGAACAAGCTTTTGAAAACACGGATACAGAGGGCTTAGAAGACCTTTTTAACAGTATTGACCTTGATAAAATTTTAGAGCTTATTAATATTTTGTCGAACCCGCCGTCCGATAAGAACGTTAACTTTTTGCTTGCGTTAAAACCGCTGTTGTCGGAAGAGCGCGCGCCGAAGGTCGAGAAGGCGGTTAAGATTCTTAAGATGTATGATATTTATCAGACGCTAAAAGAGAGCGGTATGCTCTCCGGTCTGTCCGATTTAATATAAAGGAGGGAAGAATATGTCAAGTATCACAGCCGAGATTGAAAAAGCTTCGCGCCGCGTTAAGTCCAAGTCTTCTATCTACGCCGACATGGTTAAGGCGGCGAATGAATACATAAAACTCGATGGAGTTACACCCGAAGCAGCACTGCACCTTGGCGAACCCGAGCCTGAACCTGTCGCGCCCTTTACGCCGCCGCCCGAAACAATACTCCCGAATCAGACCCCGAACCTGAAGATAACGGAATTCGAGATACACCCCGAGAGACCGTCCGTACGGACAAAATCCCCCAAGCGCAACAACTTCGGCTTTACACTCAACCCGATAATAACGGTATCAAGACCGAAACGGTGAACATATGTCAGGTTTTTTAGCGGCTAAGGAGCGGATTGAAATAATGAACAGGCGGCTTGAACACTATCGACAATCTTCACTCAATGCTAACCACCCCTCGGTAAAGGGCAAAACCGCTTTTATCCCCGAGCCGACTTTCGAGCGGGTTGATAAACCCGCTCCGAAGCCCGTTGCCCCGAGTGGGCTTAACAACCTTTTCGGCATTGAACTAACCCGCGACAACTGCCTTATTATCGCTTTAATCCTCATGCTGATGAAGGAAAAAGCAGAACTGCCGCTTATCGCCGCGCTTATTTTTCTTCTTATTTAGTACGCCTTAGCCCAATAAACCATATGCTTAGCTTCTTTTCCGCAACAAACGCAAACGTCGCCGATTGACAGTTCCTTGTCGAACGGAATACAGCGCGAGCGAACGCCTGTCTTTTCGGTAACGCCGTCTTCGCAAGCCTCTTCCCCGCACCACGCGGCAAGGAATAAGCCATCACCGCCCTCTAAGGCATTGTTAATGTCGTCGAGGGTTTTTGCGGTGTGGGTGCGGTTTTCGCGGTTTTTCAGAGCCTTTTGCAAAAGTGCAGTATACACCGCGTCAAGAGCGGTCTTAACAGTCTCTTCTATTCCGTCAAGGCTTTCGGGGTTCTTGCCGCCCGTCCGCAAGGCAACTACGCACTTATTCTCCGCAAGGTCTCTCGGTCCGATTTCAATCCGAACCGGCACACCCTTCATCTCATATTCTGCGAACTTCCAGCCCGGCGAGTTGTTAGAATCGTCAACCTTAACGCGAACGCCTGCCGCCCCCAGTTTGTCGGCAATTTCCTGCGCCTTCGGGAGTACACCCTCTTTTTGCTGTTGGATAGGAATAATTACAACTTGAATCGGGGCAACAGCCGGCGGAAGGACAAGCCCGTTGTCGTCGCCGTGGGTCATTATAATGCCGCCCATTAGCCTTGTCGAAACGCCCCAGCTTGTCTGATGCGGGTAGGCAAGTTTATTATCTCTGCCGGTGAACTTAATATCGAAAGCCTTCGCGAAACCGTCCCCGAAGTAGTGGGAGGTGCCGGCTTGGAGGGCTTTTCCGTCGTGCATGAGTGCTTCAATCGCGTAGGTCGAAACCGCCCCCGCGAACTTGTCCGACTCGGTCTTCTTGCCCTTTATGACGGGGATTGCGAGGGTTTTTTCGGCGAACTCCGCGTAAACGTCAAGCATTTTCCTTGTCTCCGCCTCAGCCTCCGCCGCGGTCTCGTGGATAGTGTGCCCCTCCTGCCAGAGGAATTCGCGAGAGCGGAGAAACGGTCTCGTCGTCTTCTCCCAACGGACAACGCTTACCCATTGGTTATAGAGCTTCGGAAGGTCTCTGTAGCTCTCGATAATGTTCTTGTAATGGTCGCAAAAGAGCGTCTCGGAGGTCGGGCGGACGCAAAGCCTTTCTTCAAGCTTCTCCGAACCGCCGTGAGTTACCCACGCAACCTCCGGCGCGAAGCCGTTAACATGGTCCTTCTCTTTTTGAAGTAGGGATTCCGGGATAAACATAGGCATACAAACGTTTTCGTGCCCGGTCGCCTTGAACATTCCGTCAAGGATTCTTGTTATATTCTCCCAAATCGCGTAGCCGTACGGGCGGATAACCATGCAGCCCTTAACGGAGGTATAGGAGACAAGCTCCGCCTTCATACAAACGTCGGTGAACCACTTGGCAAAATCGACGTCCATAGCGGTTATAGCATCATTCTTCATCTTTTTCTTCCTTCTTTCCTCGAATTTTGTCGATAACCTTTGCGAGCTTCGGCGTTATCACCGCGGCTATATACACGAACAACAGAACGCCTATCATCGCCGCGCCGAACTTTAACATTAGATACAAGCTTTCGTGGTTTAGGTTTAACATGAACTTTCTCCGGCAGCTTTTTATATAGAACAAACGTGTTCCCGATAATATGTACAATTTCGGCGTCAACCGCTGTTGCAACTTCCCCCGCGCAGTCCCTTATATCCCCCGGCGCAGTTTCCAAAACCCGCGCCTTAATAAGCTCGCGGGAAGAAAACGCATTGAGAGCCTCGGTTATTGTCGCGTCGGTGACACCGTTTTTCCCGATTGTAAGGATAACATCGAGCGGCGCGGCATCGGCGCGAAGCTTCGCCCTAAACTTCGAGTCCATCATAATTTCTCCAAATACTCTTTTAGCTTTTCGAGTGCTTTTTTTCGGTGCGAAATCTTGTTCTTGTCGGGGATCTCCGCAAGTGTTAAGCCGTCAACTTCAAAGATAGAATCGTAACCGAAGCCGAACTCTCCCCTGTTTTCATGCGCAATAACCCCGTCAAGTCTGCCGGTGAAAAATTCGGTGTTAACCCCGTCAAAGTAGCAAATTACCGTTTCAAAATAAGCGGCGCGCTCAGTTACACCTTCAAGAAGTTTTAACACCTTCCCGCGCCGCTTTCCGGGGACATCGAACCTTGCGGAATTAACCCCCGGCGCGCCGTCAAGTGCCGCTATAAACAGCCCCGAATCGTCCGCAATAACAGGAACGTTCCGAAATGCCGCTTTTGCCTTAATATAAGCGTTGTCGCGAAGCGTTAAACCGTCTTCGACAGGCTCGGAAACAATCCCCGCTTCACTAAGCGAAATAATGCCCCCGCCTAAAATCTCGCGTAT
The DNA here is from genome assembly GCA_031262835.1 of Ruminococcus sp. Taxonomy (GTDB): domain Bacteria; phylum Bacillota; class Clostridia; order Oscillospirales; family Ruminococcaceae; genus JAISGY01. The sequence goes on along the minus strand of JAISGY010000067.1, from coordinate 38,149 downwards.
CTCCCGAAGCTTACCGGGGTTATTCGTCGCCGCTATCATTAAAGAGCCCCTCCGTAAACGCAACAGGGTCGAACGGCGCAAGGTCTTCAACCTGCTCCCCCACGCCGATATATTTTACCGGGATTTTTAATTCGGCGGAAATCGGAATGATAATCCCGCCCTTAGCAGTCCCGTCAAGTTTCGTGAGGACAATCCCGTCAACGTCGCAAGCCTCGTTAAAGAGCTTAGCTTGTGAGACAGCGTTCTGCCCGGTTGTCGCGTCGAGGACAAGGAGCGTTTCAACTTCGGAATCAGCCCGCTCGGTAATAATCCGCCGTATCTTCGCAAGCTCATCCATGAGGTTTTTCTTGTTGTGAAGCCGCCCTGCCGTGTCTATAATAAGCACGTCGGCGCGTCGAGCCTTAAAAACGTCGATTGCATCATAGACGACAGAGGCGGGGTCGGAACCGCTTTTTCGCGTAACAATTTCGCAGTCTGCCCGTCTTGCCCAAACTTCAAGCTGTTCTATAGCCGCCGCACGGAATGTGTCCGCCGCCGCGATTATAACTTTCTTCCCGTCTGCTTTAAGTCGTGCCGAAAGCTTACCGATAGTAGTCGTCTTCCCCGCGCCGTTTACGCCGATTACTAATATTATCTTCGCGGTTGTAGGAGCATTTTCGGTAAAGAGCCCGGAAATAATATTAACAAGCTCCGTGCGAATCTTCAGAGGGTCTGTGATAGCGTTCTCCCCGGCAACCCGCCGCAGCTTCGTGCTTATTTCCTCCGACATCTTCATTCCAATATCGGAGGTTATTAAAAGCTCTTCAAGCTCGTCAAAGAACGCCTCGTCAATCTTCTTGCCGAAAAGGAGGTTGAGTTTTTTATTAATGTTGTCGCGGGTTTTTTTAAGCCCGAAACCGATTTTTTGAAAGAAATTAAGTTTTTCCATAAGGAATATTATACACTATTTTTTTGGGCTTTGCAATACCTTTTAAAAAAATAAAGAACTCCGCACCCTGCGAAGCCCTTTATACAATTATGACCGGGTATTCAGTGCCGCGCCCTTAAAAGTGTCGAAGTTCGCACTTTTCATGTAGGAGGCGACTTTGTTTGATTTTTCGGAGCCTTTAATAAGCTCAAGGGTCGAGTCCATTTCGTCTCTGACGCGCTTTGCTGCCTTTTTGTCAAGCTCAATTATCTCCGCCTTGAGCGCATTAATCTTGTCTATTGTCTCCCTATCCCCGCGCTTCCCGACCGCCTTCGCCGTCTTAGCCATCGTTGCAAGCTGCCCGTCTCGTTCAAGGAGCAGTTCGGGGAAGGTTTCTAAGGGTTCGTGGAGGAGGCGGAGGGTTAAGTTTTTGTAACACTCAAGCTCTATGAGCCGCCTTTTAAGGAGTACCGAAAGTTCATCCATATGCTATTCCTATACGAGCGAAGATATTCGCGAAAACGAATCCTTAAGCCCTTCAAAATGGGGGACAAGGTATAAAATTGCGGCGGAATCCTTGTTGCGGGTTGCGTTGACGAGCGTTGTGCGGTAGTAGACGTAAAGGTCGCGAAGGTTTCGCGAGAGGTCGTATTTCATATCGAGGGCATAGCGAAGCTCGTCAACAATCCGCTCAACTCTGCGGATTGATTCCGATGATTTAACGTATTGCCCCCTGTCCATGAACTCCGCCGCTTTCTTGCACTCAATTATGCACTTATCGTAAAGTGCGATGAGGATTTCGAGCGGAGTCATGGTAACTGTCGAGGCGGTTTTATACTTGGCGTATGGGTTTTGGTACATAGTTTATTCCTTCATAGGGGGGTAATATAAGCCGTATTCTGTCCTCTTATCTGTACTCTGTATTCTGTACTCTGTACTCTGTTATGCTGCGGTGGTAGAACCGGTGCCGAGACCTGCGAGGGATTCGGTCTGGCTTTGGAGCTTCGCGAGGGCGGTTTCGAGTGCTGTGAACTTCGCCCAATAGCGTTGGGTCTCGTCGTTGTACTTTGTCTGTAGGCTTGCGATAAGCTCGTCGTATTCCTTGATTTGGAGGTAGATGGAGTTGGTTGTCGCGGAACGGGTGTCGGGAACGCCGGCTTTTTCGGTGAGGTAACCGGGGTTCGTCTGGTTAACCGAAACCATACGGTCAACCGCTTGGTTAACCTTCGTTGCAAGCCCGCTTTCGGCGTTTGTGAAGAAGTCGGCAATCTCGTCGCCGTATTTATTTATCGCCTCATCAAGCTTCGTCTCGTCAATCTTGAAGACGTTGCCGCCGGTGCGGTCGTCGGAGAGGGTTATGCCGAGGTCGAATATTGTCATACCGTTGCCTGAAACGGTAATCATCGAGTTCGAGAGGTCGGAGAGGACGCGCTGGAGGGTGTCGTCGTTATAGAGGAGACCCTTCTTAGCCTGTTCTTCCCAATTTTCAATCTCTTTTTCGGAGAATTCCTCCTTCTGCTCTTCGGAAAGGGGGTCGAAGAACGCACCGTTGGACTTCGGGCGGGTCTCGGTTATAATCTTGTTGATGCCGCGAACGGTGTTGTTGTAGGTCTCGATGAATTTTACAACAAGGTCCTTAACAGCCGCGTTGTCCTTCTTAACAACAACTTCAATCGGGTCGTCGCCCGCTTTAACCTCTTTTAACGCTTCAACATTAAGGGTTACGCCGGATATTTCAAAAGCGTCGGAAGCGTTTTCATAGGTCGCCGTCGCGCCTGTCGGGTCAACAACGGTAATCGAAGCGTTCGTGCCCTTTGTATAGAATGCACTCGAAAAGCTCGAATCAATCGTCCCGGCAGTGCCCTTAGAGGACGCAAGCATTGTGCTCGTGCCGCCGAAATATTCATTCATAAGCTTTTCGGCACCTGAATCAGAGGCAACATAGCCGTCAAGGTTCGAAATAAGATGCCCGTCGGAGCTATAAGAGAAAGCCCCGCTCTCGATTACATCGTTAAGGGTAATGTCCGCGCCGTCTTTCCCGGTAATTGTAACCTCGCCGCCGAGCTTGTTAAAACGCATGGTCTTAACGCCTGCGCCGCCTGACGTGAGGGGGGACATTGTGCCGGCTATTTTAGAGGTTGTGTAGTTAAGACCCGTTTCGCCGACTTTAGTCAAGTTCGCGCCCGCGTCGGCAATCGAAATGCCTGTTGAAGAGCTTAAGAAGGTTAACGCCTTACCATCCTCAATCTTAACGTCAAAGTCGGAGTCGCTTGATATCTGCTCTTTAATCTTCGCCGCAATCTCCGCATCGGTGTACGATGAGCCTTCGGAAAGAATCGTACTATCGAGTGTTACATCAATTTCGGTATCGTTATACTTAACCTTGAAGTTATAATTTGTCCCTGCGGCTATGCCGTCCCTCATGTCTTCAACCGCGCCGTCCGCAAAGGTCCCGGATACGCTGCCGAATGTTCTGTATTCGAGTGCCTTAGTCGAAACGCTCGAATCCTTAACGGTAAGGTCTGCGCTCGAAATGTTAAAGAGGGAGTTTAGGAGGTTCCCCGAGCTTTGGGAGAGCTTTAATTCCGCGCCGGTGCCCGATTCGGTTGCTTCAATGGAGAACTTGCCGGAAACGCTGTTGTAAGCGGCTTTCGCGCCGACACCCGCGCCGTTTATAGCATTAACAATCGAAGAGATTGAGCTGTCGTTTGTAAATTCAAGGTCTTTCCCGTTGACGTTAATCCGATAGAACGGGGCGGAGGTGTTAAGGTCAACATTGAAGGCAATTTCGCCCAAGGTCGATTGCGGCGTAACAACGTTTGAAGCGTCGTTTTTAAGCCCGAGTGCCTCGTCGTTATAGCCTACCTTGAAGATATGTGAAACGCCGTCGGACGCGCCGGTTGTACTGTAAGAAAGCGTCCCGTCGGCAGCGAGATTAAATTCATAACTTCCGCTGTAGGAATCCTTGAAGGCGTCTTCAAGCGCGGTTGCAAAATTTTCTCTTGCCGTCGCCGCATCGCCGCCCTTGAAGTTAATTGTCTTCTTGTTCCCGTCGAGGGTGACATCTATATTATAACCGTCGGTCGAGTTTGTTGCCTTAGAAAAGTCAAGCTTTATGGTCCCGTCCGTGAAGCCCTTATTGTCGCCCGCGTCTTGGGTCCTAACGGTCGCAGCCGTAGCCTTGGAAGCGGCGGTAATCTGATAAGTCCCGGCAATAGCGGTGCTGTTCGCGGTCGCGGTTAACGAAGCGTCACTCGACGTCGCCGACATCTTCTGTAAATTGCCGCGAAGACGAAGGGACTCCGAAGACGTTACGTCAAGATATTTCGATTGAAAATCTTGGAGCTGCTTAATAAGGGTTTGGTAACTCTCCTGCTGCCACTTTAATGTTTGGGTTTTCGATTGGTTTGTGCGGATTTTAGAGAGTGTGCGGGTAGCCATTGCCTTGACGATTGCTTCGGTATCGAGCCCGGACATCATGCCGGTCATTCTTAACATACTTGAAGGGTCAGTTGAAGCCATGATATTACCTCCGAAAATTAATTGTTATATACTATCGAGTTTGTTCGATTGGTTTTTCAGTTTTGCCAAAACATCGGCGGACAGCTTGCTTGCCGCACCCGAACGGTTAAATTCCATCATCTGTGCCGCCTCGGCACGTATAACCCTGACTTCGCGGGGCGCGTCAACGCCGATTTTAACCCGCCCGTCCCCGGTTTCGATAAGGGTAACTTTTACGTTGTCGCCGATTAGTATGCTTTCGTCCTTCTTGCGGGAGATTATTAACATTATTAACCCTCCGCCTCTTCCTCCGCCGCCTCCGCCGCTTCTGCCGCCTCCGCCGCTTCGTCGGCTACGAATACAGGGTAGCGAATGGGGTATTCGTTTTCGAGGATAATCTGGCGCGCCTGCATGGTGTCGAGGTTGACGACTATGGGGCAGCGCAGGTTGACGGTGGTGTCCTTGTATTCGTTGGGGATGATTGAGATTACGAACGCGCCGACGGGCGTTTCTTCCCCCACCCCCAGTTCGTCGAGAAGCTGCCATTCGTCGAGTATGTAGTCGGAAACAATTTCATAGGGGTTAAAGACGATGAAGCAGGTCCCCGGGTCGTCGATACTTTGAAGCCAACAGGGGTAAATCCCCTCACCCAAGGGAGACAGCACCGCGAAAAGTCGCAGGTTCTCAAACCCGGGAATACCGTCGGGGAAGGTTATGACCGTACTGTCGTTAATTTCAAATTCACCGAAATCACGTGTTTCTATAAGCATAAAAATCAATCTCTTTTTTGTATTCTATATTTAATATCGGACAAAGGAATAAAAACTTAAATGTTAAATTTTATATTTCTTCCGGCGGGATATAGTTTGGGTCGGCGGAGCGCGGGAAATAGAGGGGAGTACCGATGTATTCTATCTCGAGCCCGGGGAGTTGGTTTATCGTTATTTCAACGGAGCGGGGGACGAATTTCCATTCGGAAGGGGCAATTATGGGGCTGTAGTCGCCGTTGCCGTCGGAGTCGAAGCTGTAGTTTTGCGAGCCGTTCGACCAATTGATTACGTTGCCGGAAGGCTTCTGCCTCGGCATAACCTTTGACGTAACCGATTCTATGGGACGCGCCGCCATTTTTGCGCGGATAGGGTTCTTCTTAATCTGCGACACTAAATCATCTCCAATTTCACCGTTTTCGGCATTTGCGCTGAACTCGTTAAGACCGTTCACAGCGTGAAGCGGCTGGTATGTATAGGCGGTAGGCTCTGCGCCGGTAATATCGAGGCGGTCATGAAGCCCGAAGTCGTTAATTATCGGGAGAGGTTTTGCGATATTAACGGTGTCGCGCTTCGGGGTAATTTCCCCTTCAATCCGCTCGTATTTCCAAGGCGTAACGTTGATTTCAATATCTATCGGTATGCGCTTAATCTGGAGCAGGTTAATATTTCTCATTGGTTTACCTCCTTAAATAAAGTCAAATATACTTTTAGGAAGGATATTCGCGCCCATCTTTAGGGAAGCGTCGTAGGCGGCTTGGATTGAGTAGTAGTCGGTAATCTCCTTGTAGATGTCGGTGCCCTCAACCGTCAGCTGGCGGTCAAGGAGGGCGTTTCGGGAGTCTTCGTTCTTGCTTGTGTAGTATTCGAGGGAGGAGTAGCGGACACCGAGCTCTGTTATCGACGTCCTTATGTTTGTGAAAGCGTCTTCGGCTCTGTCGATGTATTCGTTAAGGTCTTTTACTTTTGTAATGTCGCCCTTAAGTGCAACCGCCGCCGCATCGAGTGTTAACTGAATGAGGTTTGTAGCATAGCCCTCACCGTCAACCCCGTACCCGAGTATCTTAAACCCTTGGAGCGCAGTATCGAAGGCGGTGTTCGGGTTAACGTTAAGGTCGGCGTCGAATTCAATGCCGAGCCCAATATCAAGGAGAATCTGCCCCTGCCCGGGGACGAGGACATTTTCGGTCTTTGTCCCGTCCGCGTTCATTTGCGTCCCATAGTAGAGACCGTCCGCCCCTTGCGCAATTGTCGTCATTAAAATGTCGTTATAACATACGCCCCTTGCCACAGGACCGGCAACTTCAACAAGGTCGCCCGTTGTCCATGTGTCATAAAACGTTGCGCCTGTGTCAACAGGAGTTCCGTCCGGGTTAAGAAGCCCGTTAACCGGGTCAATCCTATAGCCGTCCGCTTCGCGATATATTCTGTCGTCATGCATGATGTAATTTTCCCCGGCAAGAAGGGTGCCGTCAACGGTTGTGTCGTCCGTGTATGTACTTGCTCCAACTACGTCAACTATAGTAAACGGCGTCTTGTTTTGTGAAAGCCCGCCGAACATCTGGCGTTCGTTAAAATCGGCATTGAGCGCGTCAACCATCTCTTCTGCCGTCTGACGCAGTTCGGTCCCGACCGCCATCATGCCTTCAGACCCGACGGTAGTCGTCGAGCCCTGAACAAGAAGCGGCTTAACCTTAAGCGTATAGAGTTTGGAGGTAACCTGAGTAAGGCTTGACTCCGCCGTTGTAAAAAGTTCATGCGCGGTTGAGATGTTGTCGTCCCATACGTCAAGCTCGCGAAGCCCCTTGCGGATTGACATTGCCTTTTCGGAGTTCAAAGGGTTTTCGGAGGTGCGGGTGTATTTAGCCTGCGTAATAATCCTCTTGTACGCTTCCGAGAGGTTTGTCATCGTTAAGTTGTTGTTTCGCTGGTACATACGGTTTGTCATCCGCTGCGTAATTCTCATTCCCATATAAATCCGTCTCCTTAAAATCTATAAATATCGAGCGGCTCGTTGCAAAAGTATTCAAAAGCACCGGTTTCTTTATTTCTGCCGCCCGAAAGTCTTGTGCAAATCTTGCAACATTCCCCGCCATACCCTCCCGCGCCGAAGCCCGAAAGCCTCCGCATGAACCGTTTACAGCAGGTTCGCTCTATGTCATCAATAGTATAAGCACTCCAAAATTCACTATAGCCGCCGATAACAGTATCAATTTCATCGTCGGTAAGGACTTTTTCCCTCATAGCCTACCTCCGGTTATAAGCCTACCCGACCCGTTCCGTTAATTAGCTTATCGAGTGCCTCGTCAAGGGTTGTCGTCATACGCGCAATGGCGTTGTACCATGTTTGGTAGTTCATCATGTTGATACCCTCTTCGTCAACATTTACGCCCATAACCGAGTCGCGAATGTCTGTAACGGAAAGGAGCATTACCTCACTTGTCGCGGAGAGTTTTGTTTCGTATTGAATTCTGTTACCGAGCTCATTGCCGTAATGGGAGACGAATTCTTCAAACTGATAGGTCGAAGCGTTTCCGGCGTAGGCGTGTTTAACATTGAACGCGCCGAGCATTTTGTTAATCCAGCTGTTGTCGAGGGCGGAGCCTTCGTCGTAGCCGTCGGGGTTGGAGATGAACTCGGCGTTCTGCTGCCAGAAGTCGGAGACCTCTATTGAACCCGCAATGCCGGTAACGGTCGCGGCGTCAAGTGTAGCTCCGAGCGCGCCCGTCTCATTAACCGTTAAAGCGTATTTCGGGTCGACAAGCCCCGCGCCGGCAAGATAAGTGTCAACATACGTCTGCAAGGTCGAAGCGTCAAGCGTCCCGCCGCCGTCAACAAGCGTCTTAATCTGTGCTGAAACTTCGGGAATATCGAAGACGTTAATAGCCCTGCCGTTGCCGTCGTTAACCTGCAAATACGAAGTTGAAGCAAGCTCCCTGTCGGAACTAAAGCCGAACCTGTCGGAGGCAAGCGTTCCGTTCGTGTTGATAAAATACGAAGCGTCCTGTCTGTCCCCAGCCGCATCGGTGTAATAATAGCGGTATTTGTAATTAAACAAAACTTGGTCGTCGTCGTTGTCGAAGCCGGCGAAGGTGTGGTCGTCCTTGTTATAGATTCCGTTTAAGGAATCTGCGAAGGTCTTGGCGTAGGCGTCAACGAGCCCCCGGAAGTATTCCACGCCCTCGTAGGCGTTCTCCCCCTCCGCCGCGAAGGTCCCGCGCCCGTTGTAGACGTCGATTAAAGCCCGAAGACTCCCCGCCTCAACGCCGATTACGTTGCTTGTAATATCATCAAGCTGATGGTTATCCCATTTCTCCGAGACTTTTCTTGTAAGCGGGTCGGCGGAGAAGCGGTCGAATAAAATCTCGCCGTCTCCCATAAGGAAGTCGTCCTTCGTCTTCCCCATGTTGTAGAGGAATTTTTCGAGGTCGTTCCATTCGTCGGTGTTTTTAAGCCCCGTATACTTCCCGTTGTTAGGGCCTTTTACCCCCGCGTCGAGAACAACAAGCTGCAAGTCGCCCGGGTCGGGGTTTGCAAGCTCCGCCTTTTGCGCGTCACTAAGCGGTGTCGAGCCGGCAACACGCGGAACTGTCGGAATATCGTAACTCTTGTCGCGGAAGGCAACCTGCGCGAATTGGTCGTTAGCGACAACAACGTGCCCGCCGAGCATTACGGTATAGGAACCGTCTTCGTGTTCGGTAACGTTAATATCGCCGTATTCCGAGAGGGTGTCGAGAAGCTGATTGAAGGTGTCTTTAAGTTCGAGCGGACCGTAGTCGTGTTGGACAGAGTAGTTGTTGTTGTCCATCTTTATGTAACCCATATTGATATATGAGGTTTTAATTGCTTCGTTTAGTGCCGCAAGTTGGGCAAGGGTAGTGTTAACCGTTTCGGCGGCGTGAGTAGCCTCCGATAACGTTTGCTTTGAAATATCGGTGACACGCGAATCGAGCGCACGGAGCATATCTGCAACCGAGCGCGCATTGTTCATTACAATTGTCCCGAGTTCTTTCCGGTCGGCGTTGTCGGACGAATAGCCTTGGAGTGCCGACTTAAACCCCGCAATAATGCTCATGAAGCCGGAATCCTCCGACTCTAAGTTATCGAGGGCATCTTCAAGCTGCTCTAACATACCGACTTTAGTATTGGAATTTGAAAAATCGGAGGTGTAGTTTCTAAACTTAGTGTCAAGAAGGGCATCGCGGACTTGGGCAACGCCGACGATTTCGGAACCCTGCCCGGCAAGACTGCGCGCGGAGTTGTAGCCGAGGTTTGAGGTGCTGTTTGGGACAGCCGCCATATCGACACGCTGACGGGTGTAACCGACCGTCTCTAAGTTAGAGAGGTTGTTGCCGGTGATGTCGAGGGACTTTTGCGCCGATAAAAGTGCTTCCCTTTGCACATATAAACCCATGAAACTACTTGGCATAGCATACTCCTAATAATGGTTACTTAAGGCTTCTGAATTAATTTCAAATCGTATTTCCGATATAATCGCCCGCGGGGGCGTCCCCGCTAAACCTTTATATCGGGTAAATTATTCCTGTACTTAGTGCTGACCGAACCTTTGTCGTTATAGGTTTCAAGCTGCTTATTCGCTTTCTTCGCGCGTTTAAGACGTTCCGCCGCCATAAGCCCCGTAACCTCATTAAGCTCTTTTACCTGCTCCACCGCATTGCGTATCCGCTTGCAAAGCCGTTCGTAATCCTTCGTAAGAGCCCCCGCGCCCGCTGTAACCTCGTCAAGGTTTTTGTTCCCGAAAAGCTTAATGCGGTTTCGTTCTAAGACATCGGTTTTCATAACGAGGGCTTGTTCACACGGGATAAGGGCGGCAACCGCCTCGGGGTTTCGCTCGTGCATTAACCGAAGCTTTCGGAGTTCCGTCGCCTCAAGCTCCTCAAAATGGGCAGCGTAGCCTTCAAGAAACCGAAGCCCCGCAAAATAATCAATATTCATAATAACATTTTACCATATTTGAAAGGCTTTTGCAACCGCTAATTTATCCCTAAAATAGCCTTCGCAACTTCCTCGGCGGAGACGTTATAAGCACCCGACTGAATTTTAGCCTTAATAGCCTCAGCGCGCGCGGAATCGTCTGCGGCGCGTATGCCGGAGGCAATGTCGGACGCGGCGTAGGTGATTTTATCGGCGGTCTCGGAGGGCGCGTTTAATACAAACACGTCCGATTTTTTCGGAGTGGAAGCCCTCTCGGGACGTTTTGAACCCAAAGTATTGTAGCTCGAAAGTGCGCGATTTATAAAGGCACTGTTTATAGGATTATTCTGCATATAATCACATCCATTTTGGTAGTATATATATTGTCGTACATAAGTCTTAAAACTTAAATAAAAATTTTCATTTGTGATAGACAGAGCCCGAGTTAATCATGAAGGCGCGATATATCTGTTCGACGAGGATAACGCGCATGAGCGAATGAGGGAAGGTAAATTTCCCGAAGGATAGTTTCAGGTCGCTTGGCACCGCCTCGTCAAGCCCGTGTGAAGAGCCGATAACGAAGGTAACAACCGCCTTGTCGGAAAGATACTTTGCAAAACTTTCCGAAGACATCTGCTTTCCGTCAAGCGAAAGAACAACAACGGTCCCGGAAAGGTGCTTTTTTATGTTAACGGACTCGACAAAGAGAGCCTTTTTAATATCGGAGTCGGAAGGCTTTTCGGGGATAAAACTTTCGGGCAGCTCGACTATTTCGAGCTTGCAAAACCTCCCCATACGCTTAACGTATTCATTAAGGGCGTGGGAAAATTCCGATTTAAGCTTCCCTACACAGACAATTTTTATCTTCATACGCTGCAAAACCAGTTATCAAGGGCAGGCGGAAGGATTTTTAAAAAGCAGTCTTTCCCCTCCGTAAAATCCGCAGTCCCGGTTAAAAAGGCAGACTTCGCAAGGTCGGGGGTGTTGTTGTTTTCGGAAAGGTGCGCAAGGAGGATGTTTTTTGCGCCGTGTTTTATAAGTTCTCTTGCAAAAGCCGCGCTGTCTTTATTCGAGAGATGCCCATACCGCCCGGCAATCCGCGCCTTGGTATGGGGGGGATAATAACTCATTGACAACATACCCGGGTCGTAGTTAGATTCAAGAACAACCGTTTCGGAACCGAACGCCTTTTCAAAATCGGCGGTAATAACACCGCTGTCGGTTAGAAACGAAATTGAAGACTCTGTTGTATCAAAACGGAAGCCGCAAGGCTCTGCCGAGTCGTGGGAGGTTTTAATAACGCTTACTTTCATTCCCAAAACGTTTTCGGGAATATAATGCGAAGCGGGCAGAGAAAGCATAGAAACCGTCCCGGGCGTACCGAAAACAGGCACATTTACCCTTTTTAATAAAACGGGCAGCGCGCCGATATGGTCTGAATGTTCATGTGTAACAAAGACAGCCTTTACAGACGCAAGACTAATACCGGCGGCACTAAGCGCGTTCGTAATCCGCCTTGTAGAGCCGCCCGCGTCGATTAGGACACCGGCTTGCTTTGTCCCGAGGTAGTAGCAATTGCCTTTGCTTGAGGAATAGAGGGGATAGAGGCGCATGGATTTAGATTGCTTTCCTTATTTCATCCTGTATATCCGGTATCTTTATCCGGCCGTTCAAGCGTCCAATGCCAGCAAGTGGCGTCAAGCATCTCAACACCGTCTAAGATATACCTTCTGTATCTCCAGTTTTTGCAGCCGTATACCTCTTCGCAGTCGGACTTCCAAATGGTATCCGGGCGGCCGTGAAGGCAAGGTTTGTCCCATTGATAATCAAAATACCCTTTACAGGGGTTATCGTCTGACCCTCCTGTAACTGCCTCAAGTTCCTCCTCCGAAAGCTCCGGCTCTGTATGTAACCTGTGGTAGCAATACGCCGCTTCGTCATCCGAAATGGTTGCGCCCATTTTGTCGGCAATGGTAATGAGTTCCTCCGGGGATTTTGCCGTGCGTGCTTTGGTTAGCAGTTCGCCTGTTAGTTTCATGGTATATCTCCTTTATTATTTAAAGCTTCCGTTGCGGAAACAATGCATACCGCCTTGTCGAGCCGCCCGCGTGACTAAGACACCGGCAGTATAGCAGTTGCCTTTGCTTGAGGAATAGAGGGGATAGAGGCGCATGGATTAGTAATATCCTTGAGATTCTCTTTTTTCCGGGTCAGCATCGCACCAGTAAAACGCGAAATATTGCTCATATTCAGTATTCCGATACGGTTCTCTCTTTTCCTTAAGGTAAGAGCAACCTCTGCATATTCTATGCCCCTGATACTTTGCTTCGCCACACCCGTGCCGCGGACACTCAGCACCGTCGTCGCATAGGTCTAAGCCGCCGCTTACTGCAATCGCTTCAAGTTCATCGTCGGTAAGTTCCGGCTCGGTATGTAGCCTGTTGTAGTAAAGAGCGGCGTCCGACTCGGAGACTGTTACGCCCATTTTGTCGGCAATGGTAATGAGTTCCTCGGGGGTTTTCGCCGACTTCACAGCGGAAAGTATTTCTCCTGTTAATTTCATGGCAAACTCCTTCTTATTTAATCATGCTTAGAACCGCCGTATCGTCTGTTATGAGGGTCGATTTTGCAATAGTTTCGCACGTAAGCCTTTACCATGCCGCCCCCTTGTGCATATCTCTCGGAATAAAGATGCTCGCATCCGGGGCAAAAATGAGGATCATAATCCGCTTCTCTATCAGCTCTTATACACCTGATCATGGTGAGATGGGTTACGCTGTCGCCGCTGTCGCCGCCGCCTCCGCAGCCGCCGCCGCTTACTTCAATCGCCTCAAGTTCCTCGTCGGTAAGCTCGGGCTCGGTATGTAACCTGTTGTAGTAAAGGGCGGCGTCCGACTCCGATACGGTTACGCCCATCTTGTCGGCAATAGTAACAAGTTCCTCCGGGGATTTCGCCGTACGTGCTTTGGTTAGCAGTTCGCCTGTTAATTTCATGCTGTTAGCTCCTTTTAAGAAAATTTTGTTTTTACCAATCTTCTTGATCCGGGTCCCTGTCGCATCTTGCAAATCCGCGAATCGCGCCCGGGATATGCGAAACAGGTTCTGACCATGATATATAGTGCGGGCAATTTTTGTTCATATAGCAGAAGCTATATTCAACCTTCATGTTGTCCTTCCCGTGTATGCATTTAGGGGGACCGGGTTCGATGTTCACGCTCACCCCGCTGCTGCTGCCTCCTCCGCAGCCGCCGCCGGAAACGGTAATCGCGTCGAGTTCGTCCTCTGTAAGTTCCGGCTCGGTGTGTAACCTGTTGTAGTAAAGGGCGGCGTCGTTTGCCGACACTGTTACGCCCATTTTGTCGGCAATGGTAATGAGTTCCTCCGGGGATTTCGCCGTACGTGCTTTGGTTAGCAGTTCGCCTGTTAGTTTCATGGGGAAGCTCCTTATTAAATTACTATGTTTGCTCTGCAAGTTTCGCTATTTCGGAGGGGGGTAAGCCGGTGGATTTTGTAATTATGTCTATAGGTACACCTAAAGAGAACATATTCTTTGCAATGTCAAATGCAGTCTCTCTTTTTGCCGCACGGAGAATCCATTTTTCTCTGAATATCGCTTCTTCGCGCGCCTCGGCTAACCTTCTTGTCTTCTCGTCTTCGTTCATGAGTTCGACAGCCTCTAACGCTTTATTTACGAATACGTCTTTAGCATTTTCTTTCATTTCGTTTATGTCCCCTTTTGTTTTTATAGTGAAGAATTTCAGCCAATCAATTATACCGCCCGAGTTTTTATTCGGCAGCTTTTTTGTCTGAAAATAGAGTATCTGCCACTTGTCTGTCACAGCTTCGCCTGTCTCGGTAATTGTCGGGAACACGGTGCATTTCCAGTCGGCATTTTCAAAAAGCGTAAACTGTAAGATGTTAATGCAGATTGTTTTCGGTATATCGCGGTATTCATCGCCCGATAAAACATCTTTTGTAAACAGCTTCGAGCAATAATACACCGACCGCACTTTATAGTCGCCCTCGTCGCAGTTTTGCATTTCGATATTTAGTTTTGTACCGTCCGGCTTTCTTACCAAAATATCAAGCCGTGATAGCTTTTCACCCGAGCTGTCGGGAATGAGTTCAGGGTTTGTTATTTTAATATCAGAAAAATCTTCATATGGAATGTCAAGCGCGACAGATAAAAAATCTCTCAAAAAGTCAATGTTTTCAACAAAAAGCTTTTTAAATATAACGTCAATCTTTGGTTTTACTACAAGTTCTTCATTTATCATTGTTTGTTCCTTTCTATATACTCCAAAATAATCTCCCTAATCATAAGCTTAGACCACTCGCCGTGTTCGATAAAGCCTGCGAAGGCGATTTCGGGATTGTCTGCCGGGTAGTAGCCGATAAAGGCGGAGCCGGTGTCCTCCGCGGAGGTCATCTGCGGCGTGCCTGTTTTTATCGCAACCCCCCCGGGAATGTCGGAGAGAATGTATTCCTTGCCGTATTGTTCCTTATTCGGGTAGGAGTAATGAACGAAGTTCGCGGCGCGCTTCATGCCGTCGCGGATTGAATCGAAGGTTATGCCGGACTTTTCGGGGATTTCAAAAAGCACTTCCGGCTCTGTTACGTCAAGAAGGGTCGTGAGATTGTAGTCGTAGATGCTGTCTACAAGGTGCGGGCGGTAACGCTTGCCGTTGTTGGCGAGGGTGTTCGCCAAAACCGCAAGCTGCATAGGCGTAACATTGGTCTCGGACTGCCCGATTGCCGCCTGAACAACCAATCCCGCCTGCCAGTCAAGGTTTTTTTGTTCAAAAAGCCCGGGTGAAGCTACCCAGCCCGCAGCACCGCCCGTCTCAAGCCCGGAAGCCTCACCGAAGCCGTAATACGCCGCGTAGGAATCAATAAGGTCAATCCCCATAACCCGCCCGACTTCGTAAAAGAAGATGTTGCAGGACTTTTCAATCGCGGTTATGACGTTAATACGCCCGTGCCAGCCCGTACAGCGCGGCTGGTAGTCGGACCAATAGTGGTAAACGTTGTTGCAGACGATAGTTGTCGCAAGGTCAATGTAGCCCTCGTTTAGGGCAGCAGTCGCCGTAACCGTCTTGAAGGTCGAACCCGGGCGGTACAAGCCGCTCGTCGCCCGATTATAGAGCGGCAAAGAGGGGTCGGCGTTAAGCTTCGCGTAGTCGGTCTTGTAGTCCATGAGGTTGTAGGTCGGGTAGGTCGCGGCGGCAAGCACAGCCCCGTTATTCTCCCCGTTCGCGTCAAGAACAACAATAGCCCCGCCTGTCGCGTTTTCGCCCTTTTTGTTAATGTGTTCTTGACCCTGAAGCCAGCTTATATGCGACTCTAAAATGCCTTGAATCTCGCGCTGGAAACCGATATCGAAGGTAAGCTTAATCGAATGTCCCGGCACAGCGTCGGTTGTAATCTCGTCTGAAATGACGTTGCCGTCGTACATTGTGAAGGTGCGGACTCCCTTAAGCCCGCGAAGCTCCGATTCAAGGGCAAGCTCAATGCCGCTTTTGCCCAAACTGTCGTTAAGCGCGTAACCCTCAAGGCTCTCGTATTCGTCGGCGGTAACAGGACCTGTCGTCCCGATAAGGTGCGGGGCGGCATCACCGATGTTGACATTGCGAATCGCTTCCGCTATTACGTCAACCCCGTCGAGGCGGTAGGTGTTCTCCTTGATTTTCGCAACCGCCTCAAGAGGAATGTCCTCGGCAAGGGTGTAGGTGTTTTCAAGGGAGAAACTGCGGAGTATCATCTCGTGGCGAATACCGCATATTGTCCTTATATCATCATATGAATAACTCTGGGCAATTGCGAATTTTAATACCATCGCTTCAATGCAGTCGGAAGCGGTTGCATAAGGTTGAACGTTAATATTCTTCCGAAGCTTTGCAATATCGGTCTCTCTGTCGGGGAGGAATTCGTAAGGGCGGGTTTTCGTAATCGGGAGGGAGTCGATAAAGGGCGCGTCGAAGGAGGTTAAAATCAGCGCGGTATCAACGACAATACGATTTTGTTCCGCATTGTCGGCAGGGAAGAACGCCTTTTCGATTATGACGTTGTAGCCGACCTTGTTGCTTACTATTTTAACGCCGTTAATGTCGGTAATTTCGCCTCTGGGGGAGTTTATTACCTGCGTCGCGGAGCGGGTTAAGAGTGCCTCGTCGGCATAGCTGCTACCGTCAACGACTTGAATTTTCATTAGCCTTATAACCCCGAGCGCGAAAAGCGTCATGGTTAAGGCGACGAATAAAAATGTTCTTACAATTTCGGAAATTTTTTTAAGCATTGTTTGTTTATTTTGTATTGTTTCCCCCGCCTACGGCGGGGGGAACAATGCTTACTCTCTGATAACATCGTCGGACTTTTCGTCCGGGACAACTTTGACAACCGGCGACAGTTTCTGCTTTAGGAGCCTTACCAAGAAATACACCGGCACCACTCCCACCCCCGTAAGGAAGAAGAGCGGAACATACCATTCGAGAAAGATAACCCCCGACTCGTCGTAACCCCAAATCCCCATGTAGAAAAGGTAGTGGAGGAGGAGGAGAATGAGGGTTGCGACTGCGTTAAGGAAGAAGACGTTTAGGGCGTGGCGGCGAAGGAGGAGGGTAAAGAGCACCGAGACGAAAAGCCCCGCCCAAAGGAGGGTTATGCCGAAGAAGCCGAAGAGGGAGTCGGTGAGGTTGTCGAGCATGAGCCCGCAGACGCAGGCGTAAACGGCACTCCGCACCGGTGTTTCAAAAGCGGCAACACTGATTGCAAAGGGTATCATAAGGAGCGGCAAACGCCCGCCCAAAGACCACATGAGAAAGGAGCAGAAAAACGCAATTAACAGATAGAGAACCCAACGCAGAATCCCCTTCTTAAGTTCACTTTTCTCACGTTCATTCCGAGCCATACCAGAATACAGAAGCGAGA
Source organism: Ruminococcus sp. (assembly GCA_031262835.1). Taxonomy (GTDB): domain Bacteria; phylum Bacillota; class Clostridia; order Oscillospirales; family Ruminococcaceae; genus JAISGY01. The sequence goes on along the minus strand of JAISGY010000067.1, from coordinate 21,112 downwards.
ATACAGAATACAGAGTTATCCTTGCTCCTCGTTTTCAATCGCCTTTCCGTTAAAATCCGTGATAATATAGAGACTCGAAACCTTGGAGGGGTCGACAAGAAGCCTCACTTCCGCGTATTTCGCAAGCCCGTTGTCTTCAATAGCAACAGCGGTAACAACCCCGATAATCTGCCCGGGCGGAAACATCTCCGACCCTTCCGTCTCAACAACGTCCCCGACGACAATATCGGCAGTCTTGTCGATATAGTTCATGCGAACGAGCCCGTCCGAAATGAGCTCCGTCTCTCCTTCAATAATCCCGCGGACGAGGGTGCGCGAAGATATGACGCTTACCGCCGACTTCGGGGAATAGAGGGTTTGGATAGTTGAGGTTGTCTTTGTAACCGACGCGACAATTCCGACGAGACCGTTTTCGGTGACTGCCGGGTCGTAGGGTGAAATCCCGTCGTCCCGCCCGGAGTCGATTGTAAAGGAGAGGTAAGGGTCCCCGACTGTTCTTGCGATAACGTCGGAGGGGCGGGAAAAGGTTATGTTTTCGTTTCGCTCTTGTAATGACAACAGGGCGGAAAGTTCCGCATTCTCACGCTTGAGGTCTTCGTAGTCGGACATTTGGTTATAGAGGGCGTCGAGTTGGGTTTTAAGGGCTTCGTTTTCGACCTTGTTTTTCTCGGCGTTAATAAAGGTCGAGAGGAAATCCGAAAAACCGCTTTCTATATCCGCTGAAATTTTAGAAAACGGTGCTGTAATTCGGGTAAAGAGCGCGCCGGAGTCGGGAGTTATACCCTCGTTAAAGACGATAAAAACCATAACCCCGAGTATAACGGCGGTCAGCCCGATAAGTGCCTTGAATTTTAAGGAATGGAAAAAATCCTTCATAGTTTAGGTGTTTATTGGACCGCGAATCTTGGGCTTACCGTGGAGGCGTTCATATGCTTCAGCATGGTCTAAAATGTCATCAATAGACATTCCCGGGAATAGATTATCACGCCGCCATTCGGTGTAGTCGAACCGGTCGTTACGGATAATGTTGATTAGCTCCTGTATTTTTTTGTCATCGTAAATCTCTCGTAGATGTGTTAAACCCGATTCAAATATCGCAGGAGCATCTGCGTCACGGTACCCCAGTTCTTTAACAAGCGGTGATTCGGGGTTAAGCCTTTCCCGTTTCCACGCGGCGAAGCCTTCTTCATCGGTTAAGTCAAATTTTTCGGTTCGGATAATGCGTATGAAGTCTTGAGAATCAAATGCATCAAGATACTCTCCAACGTGTGCCATGCCTTCTTCAACAAGCGGATTAACCCAACAACAATTATTTATGTCCATAAGTGAGCCACATTTATCCCTTAATATTTCGCATCATCATTAAGCACTTCATGGAGTTTATCGAGGTCTTCAAGGACCCTTCCTGTCCCCGCTGCAACGCAGTCGAGGGGGTTTTCGGCAATGTTTACCGGCATACCTGTTTCCTTGTGGATAAGCATATCGAGCCCCTTTATGAGCGCGCCGCCCCCCGCGAGGGTTATCCCTTGGTCGATAATGTCGGCGGCGAGTTCGGGAGGTGTCTTTTCAAGCGTAACCTTAATCGCCTCAACAACGTGCGAGAGCGGTTCCGCAAGGGCTTCGCGGATTTCCTCCGAAGTAACGGTAATGCTTTCCGGCAAGCCGTTTAGGAGGTTTCTCCCCTTAACTTCCTTCGTCGGTTCGTCCTTTGTCGGGTAGGCGGAACCGATTGTCATCTTGATATTTTCGGCGGTGGGTTCGCCGATTAAAAGGTTATACTTCTTCTTGATGTAGTTTACAATAGCGGTGTCGAAGGCGTCGCCGGCAACCCGCACCGAGCGGCTTGTAACAATCCCCCCGAGCGAGATAACCGCAACTTCCGACGTCCCCCCGCCGATATCGACAATCATCGACCCCTGCGGTTCGGATACGGGAAGCCCCGCGCCGATAGCCGCCGCCATAGGCTCTTCGATAATATTAACACGCTTCGCCCCCGCGTTTTCGGCGGCTTCGCGCACTGCCTTTCTTTCAACCGCCGTAACCCCCGAGGGTATGCAGATTATAACACGCGCCTTTGAAAAGCGGTTTTTTAACGCCTTCCGGATGAATTCGGTAAGCATCGTCGTCGTAATCTCAAAATCGGCGATAACACCGTCTTTTAGCGGACGAACGGCAACAATCGAGCCGGGGGTCTTCCCGATAACCTCTTTCGCCTCCTGCCCGACGTACTTCGCGCGGTCGGTCTTGGTGTCAACCGCAACAACCGACGGTTCGCGGATAATAATCCCCTTCCCGCGCATATAAACGAGGGTGTTAGCAGTTCCGAGGTCAATTCCTATATCTTTTGTAAACATCTTTATTCTCCGTTATCTTTATTATATTAATTATAAATCATAGACTTTATAAAGTCAACAATATACTCAGATTGTTATAATTTTTATTCGTTTTGTCAGATTCCGTATAATCCTCTTGTTATATTTTCCATATTAATATTATCTCGAAAGCTCTTCAAAATATCCTCCATTTCAGAGGGCGTTTCGTCAAAAAAATCAAGCAGCAGCCTGTCGGCGTTAACCTTCTTCCCCGACAAGGACAGTTTAACGGAATTGAGAATCTCATTTTCGACAACCGGGAAACGCCTTTTAGTCCGGTCTGTCAAGCTGCCGCCCAAACGCTGCCTTGTTAACATCAGTGGGAACCTGCCGTAAGCATAGATTGTCAAGATGTCGGACTTAATCCGCAAAATATCCTTTATGTTAGCTTCAATCCCGACGGTAATATCGTTAACGCCGAATGAAGATAACAACTCTGCCGCTTCGTTGTTGATAACGTTTAACCCAAATCCGCCATGTTTGTTGCCATTATACATCAAATGCCCGACGTTCTGACAATAAATCTCGCGGGCGGGAATGTTACATTCCCCGAACCTCGGAGGAGCAAGCCAAACCTTTTCGTGTTCAAAATAAATTTCGGGCGGAGCTATTACAAAATCGGCAAGTTTTAAAGCCGCGTCAAGCTGTCTTTTGTTCTTAACCTTAAAGACGTAGCCGCTTACATTACGTCTGATTATCTCTTTTTCCGAAGCAATCATTTAAGTTCCCTGTATAGTAACCGTCGGTCATGTTTTTTTCAACCTTGCCGCTCCTAAGGGTGTTAATCGCCTTTGTAACGTAATCGGAGCCCTTCATTCTCCCTTCAATCTTAAGGGAGGTTACGCCCATCGCCTCAAGTTCGCGAAGGTACGGCGCAAGATTTTGGTCCTTTAGCGACAACGCCCTCGTGTTCGGATTAAACTTGCCGATACTAAACGGCAACCGGCAAGCCCCCGCGCAGGATCCGGCGTTAGCAGACCGATTCCCTTTTGCCCCGCCGAAAAAGCTTGACATATAGCACTGCCCCGAGACGGCAAAACAAAGAGCTCCGTAGACGAAAACTTCCGTCTCAATATCTAAACTTTTTGCGTAGGAAACAAGTTCCTTTATTTCTTCGCGTGACAATTCTCTTGCAAGAACAACCCGCTTTATGCCAACAGCCTTGCAAAAATCAATTCCATTTTTAGTATGGATAGTCATCTGCGTTGAAGCGTGTAAAACCCGTCCGGCAAGAACTTTTACAGCCCCCAAGTCCTGAACAATAAACGCGTCAACGGGCAGGTCGGCAAGTTTTCTTACTTCAATAATATCCGCTTGATGTATTAAAGTGTTAACGGCAAGATAAACCTTAACGCCGCGTTCGTGGCAATATTCAATCGGCAAAGTGTCCGCCGTAAAATTCTTGGCAAAAGCCCTCGCCGAAAACTTTTCAAGCCCGACATACACAGCCCCCGCGCCCGCTTCAACCCCTGCACGCACCGCCTCAAAACTCCCGCCGGGAGATAAAATTTCTATCATTATACCGTTACTTCAAGCTTTTCCCAAAGCTCCGCGATAGTCGCCGTCTGTTTTAAATTCGTGGTTTCGAGTTCCTCGTATTTCACCCGGAGTTCGTCAAGCTCGGTCAGAGCCGCCTCGAAGTCCTTGTACTTCTCCTTGATTTCGTCGAGCTCGATATCCTTTTCTTGGAATTTTAAGCTGTATTGCTCGTTCTCGCGCTTTAGGGTTTGGTTTTCCTTACGGATGTTGTCGATTGTCCTCCTAAGCTCGGTGTTGCGGGCTTTCAGCTGCTTTTCGTTGAGTTTCGCGGCTGCTGCTGCGTCGGCTGCGGTGGAGAGGTCGATTGTGGTCTGGGCTGATTGTTCTCGCTTAAGGTCAGCAATCTGCTTTTCAAGGTCTGTAACTATAGTTCCGAGTTTGGTATTTTTCGCCTTAACGTCCTTAAGCTCTGCCGCTGATGCTTCAAGCTCAAGTTCCTTCTCTTCAATTGTCGCCTTGTTGACTTCAATCGTCTCGCGGCTCGCCTGAACAGCCGCCCTTGCGGTTTCGGCGGACTCGAGCTTGCCCTTCTCGTAAGCGTAGCGTTCCTTGTTAGCGACTTCCGCCTTTAGTTCATCAAGCTCTTTTTGAAGTTTTTCGAGGTCTTCCGAAACGTCCTTATTTTGGGCGGCGTTTCGTTCAAGCTCTGCGCAGCGTTTAACCGCCTCGTCGTGTTTCGCTTTGTATTTATCAAGTTTGCGGTTTGAATCCTCAACGTCGTTTCGCGCCTTTGCGGCTATATCAAGATAATCGGAAATCTGTGAGCGAAGGTTATCGACAATTGCAGTCTGCTTGTCGAGGTCGGTAAGCGCGTCAAGAACGGTTAAGACCGCCGCGTTTTGGGTATTAAGACGCGATACACTCATAAAATGGTTTATCATATCGTCGGCGCGTTTCGCACGGGCTGCAATAAGCTCTGTCTGCTCGTCGGAAGAGAGGGTGTAATCTTTTCCGCAGATGGTAACCTTTATCTTACTCATGTTTTTTAACTCCGAAATTTATTTGTTATTTACATTATACTATTAATTTGTAAAAAAGTAAAGCAATTTTCTATAAAATATTGACGTTTATTAAAAATTAGTTTATTATTATAGGAGGGAATTTCGTGCCGCGCTCGCGGCAGAACGGAAAATTATATGAATTTTTTAGATACCAAGTCGATTAACTCCGCTTTGGAAAGAGACGCGGAGGGTTTTATAAAGCTCTCGGAGGAAATTTATAACGTCAATATCTTAACCGCCGCGGAGCATATAAGGCTTCTTGCCGCCGGGAAGCCTATAGTTTTAATCGCGGGTCCGTCGGGGTCTTCTAAGACAACAACAGCCGGAAGGCTCGGCGAGTGCCTTCGTGCGGCGGGGGTAGAAGCGTTTTGCATTTCAATGGACAACTATTTTTACCCGAAAGACGAAGCCTTACATACACCGAAAACTCCGGACGGAAAAATCGACTTCGAGTCGCCGTACAGAGTCGATATACCGAGGTTTACAAAGGACCTAAACGCTTTTGTAAAGGGCGAAGAAATTATAACGCCGCATTTTGACTTTTTAACCCAAAAACGCTCCGACGGTATTATAATAAAACGCCCGGAAGACGGTGTAGTAATAATCGAGGGGATTCACGCGCTCAATCCGATGCTTACCGAAACCGTAAAAGAACATACCTTCGGCATCTACGTAAGCGTTAAAACCCGCCTGAAATGTGCCGAACACTCCCTGCCGCCGTCGATGGTAAGACTAATGCGCCGCCTTTCGAGGGACAAGCGGTTCAGAGGGCGCACACCCCTTGAAATATGGGAGATGTATAAGCTTGTCGCGCTCGGGGAGGAGCAGTATATTAAACCCTTCCGCCCCCTCGCCGACCTCGATATAGATACCTTTATCCCCTACGAAGCGGCGGTCTATAAGAGCTTTTTGGAGGAAGATGTTAAGGCGATTTCCGGACAGTTCCCCGATAACACCGACCTGAAAACGCTGTCGGAGGTCTTGGAAAGCCTAATTCCCCTGTCTGAATCGGCAGTGCCGGAGTATTCAATAGTACACGAGTTTATATAACCAGAATACAGAGTACAGAATACAGAATACAGAGTACAGAATACAGATCTGTACTCTGTATTCTCGCTTCTCGCCTCTGTTATATAAGCTGCCCGGAATCGTCAACGTTCGAGTCGTCGATAGGTTTCAGTATCTCATCAAGCATCCGATAGAGCTTGTCAATGTCAATCGGCTTCGGGAGATAGCCGCTCATTCCGGCTTCCATCGACTTCTTCATGTCGTCGTCGAAAGCGTTCGCGGTCATTGCTATTATCGGGATACTGCGCGCGTCTTTATGGGTTTCGTTTTTCCGAATACGCCTTGTCGCGCCGAGCCCGTCAAGGATAGGCATACGAATATCCATGAAGATTACGTCGAAATAACCTGCCGGCTTTTCATCAAAAGTATTCGCGCCTATTTCCCCGTTTTCGGCGGTAACAACCTCTAAACCTGCCTCTTCAAGAAGGGTTACGGCAATTTCGGTATTAAGCTCGTTGTCCTCGACAAGGAGGGCGCGATGCCCCTTGAAGTAACCGCTGTAGTCCTTTTCGGGGAGGGCTTCCGCCGGTGCGGTCTCTCTTACGGCGATATCAAAGGGCACGGTAAAGAAGAAGGTGGAACCCTTTCCGAGTTCGGAAGAGACTTCAATTGTCCCGCCCATTAGTTTTATAATCCGGCTTGAGATTGAAAGCCCGAGTCCTGTTCCGCCGTAAACCTTGTCGGAAGAGCCGAGTTGAACGAAGCTGTCAAATACGCGCTTTGCGTCCTCTTCGGAGATGCCGACGCCTGTGTCGGTTACGGCAAAATAGTATTCCCCGTCCGTTTCACGAAGCGTTAAAGAAATATAACCCGCTTCGGTGAACTTAACGGCGTTGCCCAGCAGGTTTGTTAAAACCTGTTTGAGCCTCGGTGCGTCGCAGTATACATAGCTGTTTTTAACATCAATTTCCGCCAAGAAGTCCATGCCGCGATTTTCAATCATCGGGCGTATCATATCGGCGATATCGGTAACGGTTGTAACTATATCGGCGGGGGCAGTCGCGAGGTTAACCTTCCCGCTCTCGATTTTCGACATATCGAGGACGTCGTTTATAATCGTTAGGAGGAACTTCGCGGAGCTGTCAATCTTCTTGAGGCAATCGACCGTCCGCTCGGTGTTGCCGTCGGCTTCCGCCTTCCTTGCAATATCCGAAAGCCCTATTATAGCGTTCATCGGCGTTCTTATCTCGTGTGAAATTTTCGAGAGGAACTCCGTCTTAGCCTTTGAAGCGGTGTCGGATTTGGAGCGGGAGAGGTGCGAAGTAATAATCTTCGTAACCTCGTTGAGGTCGGCGGTCAGCTTCTCTTCCCATACGTACTTAGGGTTTTCATGGGTAAAGACAATCTTCCCCGCAAGCTCCCCGTTCACATACATTCCGCAGGCGAAAACGGAATATTTCGTCATGTTAGTAACCCTAAGGAGAGTTTTAATGCTGTCGGAGGCGTTGTCGAAACTTGTTACAATATGCATACCGTCGCCGTGCGCGAAGGAGTCGAAGTCGCTGTAATATTCACGCGGAACCCTGCTTACCCTGTCGGTTACGTCGGGGACACCTTCGGTGCTGTAGCAGTACGTCACGGTATTTGTTAAAAAGTCCATATCGTTTTCGACAATGAAGACGCGGGCGAGCCCGAAGCATCTTGCAACAAGTCTTGCGAGAAGTTTAATAACCGAGGGAGTGTCTTTGGTGCGTTCAAAGAGGTTAAATGCAATCGCCGTTATTGACATTGAAGCAATATCGGAATTGAAGGTAATCGGCGTCGGGATATAAGTAATAGGAGTGCGGATATTGCTCGGAAGGTCGGAAAAGAAGATATACGACCCGGGATTTTTCTCAAGCGCGTATTTAATCGCCGCGTTAGCCCTTGCCGAAAGCTCGTAGATATTAATGCCGTCCGCCGAGAGTGCCGCGCCGGCGGTTATCGAAAGCTTTATATCATCATTTTCGCCGACAAAAACTTTGCCCGGAAGCGAAGTAATAGCCTCAAGGATTTCGATATAACTCTCCTTGCTCATTGCCGGAACAAGGATAAAAATCTCGTTGTCCCCGCCCCTTACTAAGATTGAGCCTTCGGGAACAAGCGTCTTAAGCCTTCTTGCAATCCCGAAATGGAGGACGTTCGTGTAGAAAAGCCCGTAGTAAGACTCAAAGAGGAGAGCCGGTTCAATAGAAATCTCTATAAGCATTGTCGGGCTTTTTCCTTTAGCGAGGGCAGCGGTAAAGAGGGAGAAGCCGAATTCTCTGTTATAAAGCTTTGTTGTCGGGTCGGTGCGCATACGGATTATGTCGCGTTCGCGCTTGTATTCCTCTTCGGTTACGTCTTGGGTTGTGCCGATAAGACGGATAAAATTACCGGCGTCGTCGGTAAAAACCTTGCATGAAAACCGTAACCACGCGAATTCTTTATCCGATTTGTAGATGTGTCGGGGGAGTATATTCGTGCTGATTCTTGCGACAAAAGAGGACATCTGTTTCCCGGAAAAGAGGGATAAAACCGCGTCTTTTTCTTCGGGGTGGACAAGTTTGCCGTCCCTGATGCGGTCGGTGGTGTGTTCAAGCGTCCAGACGAACGGCGTACTGTCGTTGTCGAAGCGGGTTATCTTCGTTATATCCGTTATCGGCGAGTATTCAAGAAGCGTACCTGTCGCGAGGGATAGGGCGAGGCGGAAACGTTCCTGTTCGTCGGAGAGGGCTTTTTGGTCTTGCCTTGCCTTTTTATACGACTCGTTAAGGACACTGCGAAGTATTGAAATTTCCTTAATATCAAAATTTTTAGGTACGGAGATTTCACCGTTTACCGTCTTAACTTCGGCAGTTAAGGTCTTAAGCGGGCGAAGAATAATCCACACTACTACTATTGTAAATATAAGCACCGCAATAAGGCTCACAGCGGCGGAAGCGATAACATCCTCCCAGAGGTTATCGGAGGTCGCGAAGAGGTAGGAATTGGGCGAACCGCCGACAATTGCCCATTTTTCGGTAACGAAGGGCGAATCGGCGTCATAGAGGGTTAAAGGGTTAAAACTCATGTGGGAGGGCTCGCCGGGACCGGTGTGGTCGCGGTTGAAGACGTAAATTGAATCGTCAACCATGTGCCAAGTGTTGTAGACGTCCTTGTAAACATCAAGGACGGAAAATTCGCCGAGCGCAGCCTGTGCCTCTTCCCCGGAGATAATAAGAGGGTGCAGCTTTAACTTTTTTTCATCAGCTTTCGCGTCGTTATAATGCGGAGCGGTATTATCAGCTTCTTCAAACGAAGCAAGAAGATACCCGCCCATATTAAGGCTCTCGAAATCGGAAGCGGTGAGATAATATTCGCGAAGGTAGTCAACCTGCACTTCACTCCCGACAACCCCGACAACTTCATTATTAACGATAATCGGCATCGAATAGGTTATGTAGGTATAAGTATCGCGGGTTTCGGGACCGGAAATGTTCGATAAAACACGCGGTCTCCCCCAGTATCCGTAATGTTCGGGGGAAAGCGAGGGGTCATTTTTTGCCGCCTTAACGGGGGTGTAATAAAAGGCAAAAGACGCAACATTTTCGGGGGTTAGGGTTATGTCGGTCTGCCAGAAGGTGTCTGCGGGGATATTTTTCGCAACGGCGACTTCGTTAGAGCCGCGCTCGATAATAATATCGGAGAAGTCGGAAGGGTTGTTTTTCGGGTCAAGGTCCCTGAAATGTACGCAATGGATTGTTCTTATCCCTTCACCCGGAAGATGATAAAACCCGTCTTCGCCGAGTGTGACTTCATCTTCTTTCCCGTCCGAAAAGACAACAAATATACCGCTCGAATTAGAGAAGCGAATCGCCCCGAGTATCGCATCTGCAAGCTCATTGTCAATCGCGTCGTAAAGGTCGGGGTTCGCGGCAAGCTCCGCCGGAGTAAGCCCCGTCTCCTCCATGTAGTTTTCGACAATATCGGCTATGTCTGCTTCAAGTCCCCCGATATTCGAGAAATTCCTCGTCATATCGCTTTCGAGCTTAACCGCCGCGCCCTCTGTCGTCGCCGAAAGGATTTTAAGGGAGCTCTCAACAAGCGTCTCCATTGTCCCGTTGGTCCAAAGGATAACGCAAAGCCCGATTATCATTACGATAATCCCAATCATTATCGGTACTGTTATACTTGTATAGAGCGATAAATTTATCTTTCGTTTCTGCATAATAAGTTCCATTCCGCCGCGAGTGCGGATTTGTTTTACTTTGTTTCCCCCGCCTCCGGCGGGGGAAACAATACGAATAAAAATACTTATAGTTGAGACGGGTGCTTTTTAAAGAAGTCGAAACGCGGCTCGATGGGAATCGGGGTGAATTCGTTAACTCCGTAGGTGTCCGCAAGACTGTCAAAAATGTTATCCCAATTATAGATGTTATCGGGTAATTTAAAATGTTCCCGCACAAGTTCGCAGCTGTCCGGGACAATCGGGTGGAGCAGAGATAAACTTACCCGTATGCCGTAAAGAGAATCAATCAGCCACTGTTTTCTTGCCGCGTCGTCGCCTTTGTCCGAAGCGGTCTTGCCCTTGCTTTGAACCTTCGAGAGGAAGCGGATAAAGCTGTCTAAGACGTAGGAAACCTGATGGAATTCGAGGCGGTGCATGAAGCGTTCGTACTGCAAAATCGCCTGCTCTGCCTCTTCCTTAACCTCCGTCGAAACCTCGCCGATAGGGTACACGCCGCCCGAGCATTTTTGCACTTCGTAAAGCGCAGTCCTGCAAATCCTGTTGAGGACATTGTTTAGAAGGAACCCCTCCTTCGTAACCGGGTCGGAATCGGTTTCCTTCGCGTCGGGGTTAAAGGGTTTAGGCTGAAAACTCACGCTTCGCATTGCAAGACCTAATGAAATAAAATGCATACGAAGTTGGTCAACCGTGTAAAAGTCAAGGAGCTCGTCCGCAAGGGGAGGTTTTACCTTCCCGCTTGAGGAAGCCTTCTTGTCGAGGAAGAGAATGTGGTGGTTAGCCGCGAATTCCGGGATTTGAAGTTCATCTTCAACCGGCAGCCGTGCTTCCGCCCCGTTATAAGCCATAAACATTCCCGGCTCTGCAACGGAGTAGAAGTAGATGTTGTCCTGCCCGATGAATTGGTAAACTTTAGCGTCGTGAGAACACCAAAACTTCTTCCAGTCGTCCTTATCCGCGCCGATTGATTCAAGATAAGCCTTGGTAAAACTAATCGGTGCCCAGAGCGATTCCGGCCAAACATAGACAGTCGAAGGCTCTTCCCCCGGCTCCAAAATCGGCGCAGGCAAGCCCCAGTCGCTGTTGCCGGTGAGGCGGAAGGGTACGAGGGTTTTCCCGGTGCGGAAACGTATGTTCTTGGCGGAAAGGACCTCTTCCGCCGCTTCCCTGTCGGTTAGCTTTTCAAATTTTATGGTGAAGGAGCTTTTTTTCGGGTCAACGATTTCTTCGTGCGGCGGCAAACTGTCCTTAACCGCCTCATAGCCCTCCCGGTAATCGTTCATGACGAATATCACAGGCGGCTCTAAGAACTCCGAAACGGTTTTTACTACAACGGGTCTTGCCTTCCCCTTCATGCCGCCGACGTATTCGCGGAGAACGTCCATGTCTTCGGGAAGCTTATAATACCAGTTTGAAACCTCCCGCATTACGGGGGTTTTCCCGGTGAGGGTGCTTATTGGATTTATAAGGTCTTTCGGGAGAAAGCTGTGCCCAAGGTCACATTCGTCGGCGTACGCCTTCTCGGAGTTACAGCCGACAACGGGACACCGTCCCGTAACCTGCCTGCCGTTAAGGAAGACACCGGCGGTCTCGTCGAAAAACTGCTTGGTAGAGAGCTTTTCGAGTTTCCCGTGTTCATACATCATGCGGATAAATTCGAGGGAATATTCCGCGTGAATCTCCCCTGCCCGCCCTATAGCAGACCCCTCAAAGATTGACGGCTCAACAGAGAAGGCTTTAAGGGTAGCCTTTTGGGAAGCGTTGTTAGTTGCAACAAAATCGACAATTGAACCGGTATAACCGTCTTCGCAAAGCTTACGATAACTCTCAACAATCGGCGACCCGTAACAGTCCGTCCCCGAAACGAAGATAACGTTAGCAGCACCGATTCTGTTCTTGAGAAATCGCGCATAAACGTCGGCGAATATAAAAACTCCGCCGATATGCCCGAAATGAAGCTTCTTATTCCCGTACGGCATACCGCCGGTAATAACCGCCCGTTTAGGAAACGAAGGGCGTTCATCTTTAGTTAATATCTTAGCCAATTTATCACCGTTAATTTAATGTTATTACTGCCATATCGCCGTTGTTGGTTGAATTTTGGTTTCTGAGGACTCTGACTGCGGCTTGCATGAATGCGTTGCCGGCGGAGACGTCGGTCAAAGCCGCGTCGAAAGCGGAGAGAGCCGCTGCTAAGTCGTCGTCGTCCTTGGGTTCAATTAAAGTGATGTAGATTTTAATTGCGTTATAAAGGCAGATGTAGTAGACGAAGTTGTCCCAGACGGACATATCGGGGTCTGTGAAGGGGGTAGCAAGTGCCCAGAGGTAGTTAATCATGATATTTTCCATGATGTTCGGGCGGGCGTCGGCAATCTTTTCGCCGAAGGCTACGCGCTTCGGGATATAAGCGTTCATGTCGGCGGTTGTAAAGGTTTCGGGACCGGAGATTCCGAGCCCTTTGTAGATACGCTCGTAGAAGGGTTTCCATCTCTTGAAGGAATCCTTCTTGTCGATATTCTTGACGGTATTATAGAGGGCTTTAAGGAAGCTGATGCCTTCGGCGAGGGCAACGGGGGGGATTATGGGGACTTTATCAAAATACTTAATTGTCTCGGAAAAGTCGGTTGTGTGGGTTATGTTTTGGGCGAAACCGTCAATAAGCGCGGGTTGGAACTGTTCAATCATGCCGTTGATTGTCCCCATTGCGTGGTTTAGTACAAGGAGACGCTGATGGAAGGGGATTTCGCGATGTTGGAGGATATACATAGAAAGCTGACGAATCTGCCAGTAATACTGCATATTCGGGAAGCGGGCAATTAAAGCCTTCGCGTTTTCGGAGAACTTCGCCTCGTCCTCCTCGGACATATAGGTCATGGTAAAGAGAATCGGCTCTGTCTCTTCGATAAGCCGCTTAGCAACGTCCGGGTTCGCGAGCATGAGGACATAATCGACAGAGTGCGGGGAGATAACATAGCGAACGAGACCGGCGTTCTTTTCGGGGTGGTCAAGGTCAATATATTCGCGTAAAAAGCTCGGTGCGACAATTGGAAATGCCATAATTTTCTGCTCCTATATATTTATACGTATTTATAATAGTATAACACATTGTTAAGGCAATTGCAATAGCAAAGAAAAATTTTGTTTACCTCCCCCGCCGAGGCGGGGGAGGTAAACATATTGGGCGGCAATTGCGGCGAAATTTCACTCCCCTGTCTGTGGCGCGAGAGAGAAACGCCGACGGCGCGAGCGGGGATTTGAGCGAAATCACTCCCCCGCCGGCAGGCGGCTGACCCCGTGGCGGGGGATTTTTAGCCTCCCCGCCAACGGCGGGGAGGCTAAATAAAATTAATGCTTGACAAGCCGCCCTTGCAGTGGTATAATATTATTAAGAATTTTTTCATAAATTAAGGAGTATAACCATGGGAATTATAAAGGCGGTTGGTAAGGCAGTATCAGGGGCATTGGCGGATTCTTGGCTTGAGACAATTGAGCCGGATTCCATGGGGGATATGACGGTTATGACAAAGGGCGTAGCCGTTCGCAAGGGACAGAACAAGAAGGGCGACGCGGGGATAATTTCCAACGGTTCCGTTATCCACGTCTACCCGAACATGATGATGCTTTTAATTGACGGGGGCAGGGTTGTTGACTACTCGTCCGAGGAGGGGTATTATCAGGTTTCCCTTTCCTCCGCGCCGTCTCTCTTCGCGGGGAACTTGGGCTCTGACATTGCCGACAGCTTAAAGGATACCTTCGAGCGTATTAAATTCGGCGGTGCCCCGAGCGGCAAGCAGATGGCGGTTTACATAAATTTACAGGAAATAAAGGGTATCAAATTCGGGACAAAGAACCCCGTTAACTATTTCGACAATTTTTACAATGCGGAACTGTTCCTTCGGGCATTCGGCACCTATTCAATCCGCATAACAGACCCGCTTAAATTTTACGCCGAGGCAATCCCGAAAAACGCCAACAGGGTTGAAATAACCGATATTAACACCCAATACATGGCGGAATTTTTAGACGCGTTCGCATCGTCGATTAACAAGATGTCGATGGAAGGCACAAGAATTTCGTACGTTCAAAGCAAGGGCAGAGAGCTTTCAAAATACATGGCGGACGCGCTTGACGACGAGTGGGAAGGGCTTCGCGGTATGCAGGTCTGCTCGGTCGGGATTGAGAGCATAAGCTATGACGAGGGCTCACAAAAGCTTATCAATATGCGGAACGAAACCGCAATGATGGCTGACCCGTCGCTAATGAACGCCTATATGCAAAAGAGCGTAGCGGATGGAATTAAGGCGGCAGGCGGCAACGCAGGCGGCGCGGCAATCGGCTTCATGGGCTTTAACGCGGCGCAATCGGCAGGCGCGGGAATACTTGGCGCAATGCCTCAACAGCCCGCTCCGCAAGCTCCGGCGCAACAACAACAGCCCGGCGGTTGGACCTGTTCTTGCGGTACTTATAACACCGGCAACTTCTGCCAAAGCTGCGGGAACAAGAAACCGGCTCCGGCTCCGGCGGCTGACGGCAAGTGGTTCTGCTCCGAGTGCGGGACACCGAATACAGGCAAGTTCTGTCAAAATTGCGGCAACAAGAAAGCCGAATAGTAATACCCCGGAGGTAACTCATGACCAAGTGCCCTAACTGCGGGGCGGAGCTTCGCTTCTCCCCCGAAAAGCAGAAGATGCTTTGCGACTATTGTACGTCGGAATTCACGACAGAGGAGCTTGCGGAAGCCGAAAAGCCCGTCATTGACGAAGCTCCCGCCGCCGCTCGATCCACGGAACAGACCGCAAAAGATGAAAAAGAGTTCGCGGAGGCAACCCGCGTTTACGTCTGCAACAACTGCGGCGCGTCGATAATCTCGGACGAGAACACCGCCGCCGCGGAGTGTTACTATTGCCACAACCCCGTAACACTGACAGGGAGAATCTCCGGGGAATTCCGCCCCGCGAGGCTTATTCCCTTCAAGCTCACCCGCCCGGAAGCGGAGGAGATTATGGGGAAATTCATCAAGAAAAAATGGTTCGTTCCGAACTCTTTCAGGACGCAAAAACAGCTTGAGAAGATGGTCGGGCTCTACACGCCGTTTTGGCTCACCGACTGTAAGACCAACGCGTCAATTTCGGCGGAAGCGACGATTGTACATTCCCACACGTCCGGCGACTATACGATAACCAACACGAAGTATTACGAATGCGACAGGGCGGCGTATATGAACTTCGAGAAGATTCCGGCGGACGGGTCTAAAAAGCTCGACGACGACTTTATCGACTCGGTTGAACCCTTCGACTATAACGACCTCACCGAATTTAACATGAACTACCTCGCCGGGTTTATGGCGGACAAGTACGATGTCCCGAAAAACGACATTTTGGACAGGATAAGAACCCGCGCCGGAGATGCGGCGGCGGAGGTCTTAAAGGCTGATATTACGGGGTATTCGAGCGTTTCGATTAAGCAAAAAAACGTCAACCTAATCCGTACGGATTGGGAATACGTGATGTTGCCGCTGTGGTTCATGACCTACACATACAAAGGCAAGATTTACGAATTCGCCGTTAACGGGCAGACCGGGAAGGTTGCGGGACTCCCGCCGATGTCGGGCTTAAAATACGGCTTAACCCTCGCCGGAATTTTTATCGGCACATTAATAATCGGCGGCATTGCCTCCGGGTTCTTCGGTTAAAGGGGGAAATATGAAAAGAATAAGTACAATTTTCATTGCCCTGATAATCTTCACCTTAGGGGCTGTAAACGCTGCCGCATTTGACAACAACGACCATGCCTTTATCTTCGACAACGCCGACTTTTTAACCGACGACGAGGAAAACATTATCGGCGAGCAGTTACAGCTCTTTTACGACGCCTGCGGGCTTAATATCGGTATTGTTTCGACTGCGGAGGACTATACAGACGACGAGGTAATAGCCGCTGCGGAGGGTTTTTACGATTCCTACTTCGGCATTGAGTCGGACGGGGTGCTCCTTTTAATGGACTCCGCGAACGGCAATTACGTGCTCCATATGGTTGTCGCGGGGATTGCGCGGGACAATATTGACGATACGGAAGTCCTTGAGATTATCGAGGACATAAAGCCTTATTTTGAAGATTACGACGAATACGGGACGGTAATGGAATTCATCTTCGACGCCCTGCTTGTCTATGACGGCGGGACAGTCAGAGAGGACAGCTTGGGCGGGCACGTCGATACCGATGCTGAATTTATGGACAGCGTTGTAGAAAGCATGATTGAAACAACCCTTTCGTACACCGACTACTATGCCCGAGAAGACCTCTATCTTGCCGACAACGCCGACTTTTTAACCGGGGAAGAGGAAGACGAAATCATAGTCCATATGTCGCTCCTTGCCGATGTGACGGGCTGGAATGTAGGTATAGTTTCAACCGCCGAGGACTACACGGACGCGGAGGTTATTGAAGCTTCCGAGAAGCATTACGACGACCGCTTCGGCATTGATTCAACCGGCGTGCTCCTGTTAATGGACTCCGCGAACGGGAATTACGTTCTCCATATGGTTGTCGCGAACGGCGCGAGAAGCTATATCTCCGACTCCGATGTGCTCGATATTGTCGCAGATATAATCCCGTCCTTTGAAGACTACGATGAGCGCATGACGGTGTTGACATTCCTGTCCGACTGCCAAATCTATTACGAGGGAGAAACGCTTGACAGCTACAAAATAAGCGGCAGCAGCGATTACACCGATTACGGTTACATCAGCAGTTCCAGAGAAATTAACACCGACGCCGCATTCGCCTTCTTCATTATTGCGATAATAGCAACCGTGGTAACCGCACTCGTGGTCTGGAACCGCTACCACAAGCACTCCAAAATCTCCGCGGCAGCCTACCTCAACAAGAGCAGCCTCAATATCTACAACCGCTCCGATCGCTTCGTCCGCGAGACAACAACAAAAACCCGCAACAGCTCCGACTCCGGCGGCAGCAGCAGCCACGGCGGCGGGCACCACGGCGGCGGGGGGAGTAGAGGTCATCGCTGACCTCGGGTCATCGCTGACGTTAAAATTAACCGAAAGGAGGACTAAACATAGCTGATTTTTACAGGGTTAAAGATGAACTCAAAAATCTTATCGGTAAGCCCTATTTCGAGACGGAAACTTGTCTGCTTTATTGCGGCGATGCTTTAACATTTCAAAAGAAGCTTGCGCGTCCTCTTTTCGACGCAGTCATAACAAGCCCTCCGTATAATATAGGCAAGGAGTATGAAAGCGTAAAGCCGCTTTGTGACTATATTAATTGGTCAGCCGAATGGATTGAAGGCTCGTGCAGCTGCCTTAACCCGAAAGGTGCGTTGCTCCTTAACCTCGGATACGTTAAGGTTGATGAAAAGGGACGTGCAATACCGATTACTTATCTGCTCTGGGATAAAGTTCCGCTTTTCCTCAATCAGGAAATCGTGTGGAACTATTCCGCGGGGGTTGCCTGTAAAAACTACCTGAGCCCGCGAAACGAGAAGATTTTGTGGTATGTTAAGGACGAAAAAAACTATACCTTTAATCTCGATTCGATACGCGACAAGAACGTAAAATACCCGAACTCAAGGCGGCATGGGAAACTCCGCGTTAACACTTTGGGGAAGAACCCGTCCGATGTTTGGGAGATAGCAAAGGTTACAACCGGAAAAAACCGCTCTTCGACGGAACGTACTCCGCACCCGTGTCAATTCCCGATTGACTTAATTAACAGATTGATTTTAGGGTTCACAAACGAAGAGGATGTAATTCTCGACCCGTTCATGGGTTCGGGGACAACATTTGAGTCGGCACTTAGAAACAACAGATTTTGCGTCGGCTTTGAAATCCTTCCCGAATACTGTGAAATAGCAAAAAAAAGAATACAGTTATTGCAGCGCGAAGTACAGACTGTAGGGACGCAGCTTGAATTGGAGTACATATCAAATGAATCCGTATAAAGGGAAGCCCGTTTCCGATTGGCGGAATATAACGGACGAGTTAGTTGATGCTCACCCGCTTGAGCCTTACATAGTCGATATATGTCAAAAATCGTGGCAGAGTATTCTTCACGGGAAGATTAATACCTACCTGAATTTGCGGATAAGCGAAATGAGAATTTCACCGCAAGCTACAGGTGCTTTGCTTCATGATGTAATCCCCGAATATATCGAGAAGAATATAAAAGGGTTTCGCAAGGGCGTCGGAAAAGAAAAAGACATCGTATGTGAATACGACGAATCGTTATCTATAGAACTTAAAACGTCTTCGCAAAAATCAATTTACGGGAACAGAAGCTATACAAAGTCCGATTCCGGGAAAGATAAATCCGGCTATTACCTCACGATAAATTTTGAGAAGATAGAAGCGAACAACCCGAAAATTCTGCTTATTCAGATGGGGTGGCTTGACCTCGATGATTGGCGCGGACAAAAAAGCGAGACAGGGCAACAAGCGGCACTAACCAAAGAAGCACGTGAGAATAAGTTTAAGGTGCTGTACAAGGCATAACCTCTTATCTTTTCTTCTTAACCGTCCGCCCCCCGAAAATAGCATAACAAACCCGCGCGGCAATGTACCCGATAACAACCCCGGCGGTATTAAGAATAAGGTCGTCTATATCGAACACACCGATATTAAAAACAAGCTGCGAAGTTTCGATAAGCCCCGAAAAGAGTAACCCTATAAAGCCCGTGACAAGAAGGTTACAGGGTTTTTTTGTTATAAGGGGCAGGAGGAACCCGAACGGCATGAAGCAGACGGTATTTGCAAGGATATTCCAGTTTGCGTAACCGCTCCCTAAATCAGCCCATTGGGCACGGATAGTCTTAAAAATCTCGAAGTTCGGCGCGACTTCCCCCGCCGCCAGAGCCTCTGTCATCTGATTGAGCTTAGCAGGGTACAAAAACCGCAGCGTCACAACGCCCAAAAGGAGCACTACATATACTATAAATACGGCGGTTAAAATCCGCTTAGTTCTCTTGTTCTGTATTTCCATAGAAATATTATACGGCAAAATTTTGTTAATGTCAAGATTTACGGAAATTTTTTAAAAATTTATTGACAAAAAATCTAAAATAGGTTATAATAAAAAAAGCGATTGTCTCCCCCGCCTGCGGCGGGGGAGACAAATAAAGATAAAAAAGTTTATTCAAAATCGGTTATACGATTGTCCCCCCCGCTTCCGGCGGGGGAGACAATAAAAAACAATATAAATTGGAGAAATAAATGGGACTGTTTGAAGGACTTTTCGGGGGTTACAGCAAGAGAGAGCTTGCTAAAATCGACCCGATGAAACGTCAGATTCTTGCTCTTGAAGAAGAATACGCCGCTATGAGCGACGAGACCTTAAAATCACAAACCGGAATCCTCCGCGGGGAGCTTGAAGACGGCGTACCGCTCGATTCGCTTATCGTCCCCGCCCTTGCGACGGTTCGCGAGGCGGCTTGGCGCGTCTTGGGGAAAAAGCCTTTCCCTGTGCAGCTTGTCGGCGCGATAATTTTACATCAGGGGCGTATTGCCGAGATGAAGACCGGTGAGGGCAAGACGCTTGTCGCCTGCCTTGCTTCGTATCTTAACGGCTTAACAAGGGCGGGCGTCCATGTTGTTACCGTCAACGACTACCTCGCGAAGTCCCAATCCGAAGAGATGGGGAAGGTTTTTAACTACCTCGGGGTAACTATAGGCTGCGTTGTTCACGGGCTTACTAACGACGAGCGGCGCGATGCCTACGCCTGCGACATAACCTATGGTACCAACAACGAGTTCGGTTTCGACTACCTTCGCGACAACATGGTTATCTACGAAAACGAGAAGGTACAGCGCGGGCATAACTTTGCGATTGTCGATGAGGTTGACTCTATCCTTATCGACGAGGCTCGTACGCCGCTTATTATCTCCGGGCGCGGGGACAAGTCCACCGAGATGTACGGGAAGGCGGACAAGTTCGCGAAGACCTGCGAGCCGTATATAATTGTCGAATCGGACGATAAGGTTGACCAAGACGAAGCCTCCGAGGGGAAAGACTACATCGTCGACCAGAAGGCGAAAACCGCGACAATTACACGCCGCGGCGTTAAGCGCGCCGAAAAGTTTTTCGGCGTCGAAAACCTCTACGACGCGGAGCACACTACCCTCCTCCACCACGTCAACCAAGCCTTAAAAGCCAACGGAATAATGCACCGCGACACCGACTATGTTGTAAAAGACGGCGAAGTCGTTATCGTTGACGAATTTACAGGCAGACTTATGATCGGGCGGCGTTATAACGACGGCTTACATCAGGCGATTGAGGCGAAAGAGGGCGTGAAGGTTGCCCACGAGTCGAAGACACTCGCTTCAATTACCTTCCAAAACTACTTCAGAATGTATAAAAAACTCTCCGGCATGACCGGTACGGCGATGACCGAGATGGAGGAATTCAAGGAAATCTACCGCCTCGACGTTGTTGAAGTCCCGACGAACCGAAAGATGATACGCGAGGACCACTCCGACGTTGTCTTCAAGACCGAGAAGGGGAAATACAACGCCGTTATCGACCAGATTGCCGAGTGCCACGCGAAGGGGCAGCCTGTTCTTGTCGGTACTGTTTCAATTGAAAAGAGTGAGCTTCTCTCGAAGATGTTAAAACGGCGCGGCATCGACCACGAAGTCCTAAACGCCAAGCAGCACGAACGCGAGGCGCAGATTGTCGCGCAAGCCGGGCATTTCGGCGCGGTAACAATTGCGACGAACGTGGCGGGGCGCGGTACCGACATAATGCTGGGCGGTAACGCCGAATTTAAGGCTGTTGCGAAGATGCGGGGCGAGGGCGTTCCCGAAGATGTTATTTCAAAGGCGGTAATTTTCGACAGATTTGACGACCCCGAAATTATTGCCGCAAGAGAGCGGTACAGAGAGCTTTACGACAAAGAGATGGTTGGGATTAAGGAGCAACACGACAAGGTT